>JALOPD010000524.1 GCA_025454075.1 Desulfobacterales bacterium
CCCTCTGTGCCAATGAAGGTGAGACACCGACCCCTTGCTAAATTAGTGTAGGGCGGTTAGGAGAATCACCTATGAAAAATCTTCATGCACTGAAATCCTCACCGACCGGCGCTGCGGCCTCAAGCGCGATGGGGGAAACGCAGGGAGTCCGTAGGACGACCGGAGGTTCCCCTATCGCGGGCGCTCCGGCTGCCGAGCCTCCCATCAACTCTCCGGACCCCGAAGTGCCCGAGAACAAAGCCCGCAGGAGATTCACCGCCAGCTATAAACTGCGTGTCCTTCACCTGGCCGACCAGTGCTCACAGCCCGGGGAGATCGGCGCCCTGCTGCGCAAAGAGGCTCTCTACTCCTCGCACCTGAGCACCTGGCGGCGTCAGCGCCAAGAGGGCTCCCTGCAGGGACTCAGCCCCAAGAAGCGGGGGCGCAAGGCAAAACCCATGGATCCTTCCGCCGAGCGCATTGCTCGGCTGGAAAAAGAAAACTTGCGTTTGAAACTGAACCTGCGAAAAGCCGAGATCATCATCGAGGCGCAAAAAAAAATCTCGGAGATCCTGGGCATCGACCAGAATCTCGAAAACAGCCCCGGGAGCAGTTGATGCAAGCCGCCGCCACCTTGAGCTGCGATGTCGGCAAAAAGCCGGCCTGTGAGGCGATGAGCGTTGCTCGGGCCACTTTCTACCGCCACATCGATGCCGAGCCCAAGCCGGTTGTCAAACGGCCTGCTCCGCCCTTGGCCTTGAGCCAAGCCGAACGGCAAGCCGTGCTCGACCAACTGCACAACGAACGCTTCCAGGACACGGCCCCGTTGGAGGTCTATGCCAGCTTGCTCGACGAGGGTCGCTATCTGTGTTCGCCTCGCACGATGTACCGGATCCTATCCGCCGAGCACAATGGGGTCAAAGAGCGTCGTCGGCACGTTCAGCGGCCCCACTACAGCAAGCCGGAACTCCTGGCCACCGCCCCGGTCCTGGGACATCACCAAGCTCAAGGGGCCGGCCAAATGGACTTACTTCTACCTCTACGTCATCCTGGATATCTTCAGTCGCTTAGTGGTCGGCTGGGTGGTAGCCCACCGGGAACTCGATTCCCTGGCCCAAAGGCTGATTGAAGAAAGCTGCGCGAAGCAGGCGATACTTCCCGGACAGCTCACCGTCCATGCGGATCGGGGACCCAGCATGAAATCCAAGCTCGTTGCACAAATGCTCGCCGATCTGGGAGTCACCAAAACCCATAGCCGGCCTTACGTCAGCAACGACAACCCCTATTCGGAGGCCCAGTTCAAAACCCTCAAGTACTGCCCGCAGTTCCCGGGAAACTTCGGCTGCATCCAGGACAGCCGCTCTTTTTGCCAATACTTTTTCAACTGGTACAACAAAGAGCATCGCCATAGCGGCATTGCCATGCTCACCCCGGAACAGGTCCATTACGGCCGCGCCAATGAGATCACCCTGCACCGTCAAACGGTCCTTCAGACGGCTTTTAAAAAACACCCGAACCGGTTCAAATTCAAAATCCCGGTTCCTGATACCCTACCGGAGGCGGTCTGGATCAATCCGCCTCCGAAAGAAAATATTGGAGTCTAATTTCCGTCAACCAGTGTCTCATTTTCATTGACATGTTCCGTAGACGACTCCTTCCGGGTCGGCGACTACGTGGAGGCCACCGGGGTCAAGGGATGCGTCGAGCAGATCTCGCTGCGGTCCATCAAGCTGCGCCACCCCCGGGGGATGGTCTACACCGTTCCCTTCGGGAATTTGAAGTCGATCACCAACTTCAGCCGGGACTACACCATCACCAAGCTGGACTTCCGCGTGGGCTTCGGCACCGACCTGGAGCAGGTGCGCAAGATCATCAAGAAGATCAACAAGAAGTTCCGCAAGGACGAAGAAACCAATCGGGTCATGCTCGATGATCTCAAGTCACAGGGGGTGAAGGAATTCGACGATTCGGCCATGATCCTGCGGGTCAAGTTCAAGACCTTGCCGGGCGAGCAGTTCGCGCTGAAACGGGCAGTCTACCGGATGATTCAAGAGGAGTTTCGCGCCAGCGGCATCGAATTCGCCCACCGCAACGTCACCGTGTACATGCCGCCGGAGCCCCGGTCCCGGGAGGCCGCGGCGGGAGAGCCGATCCCGTCGTCCGGGCCCGCTGATCCGAGCAGTCGCCAGGCGGGCGCTGCCGCGGCGCTGGCCGTGATCCAGCAGGAAGAGGAAGAGCGGGCGAAAGCCCTGGCGGAAGCAAAACCGAAAGAGAAATAAAAGGCGCACAGTGATTTTGAGAAAAGGCGTCGTTCATTAGCCATCCGGTACAGGACATGAGCACCATGTTATCGAATCGTGAAGAATTGAAAACGACTCGTCCGCCAGTTTCGACCACGGCGATTAAACTCTCCACCGGCATTCTGATAGTTTCGGCCAGTTAATCCAAACCTCATGCTCAGAAAAATCCGGGCAGCCAGGCCACTTTTGAGGTAACATTTGCGGCTATCCCAGTACCCCTAAACCCACCCCCAGAACAAATTAGCGGCCGCCAAGTGATGACAATTGGCAATGCCGCGTTGATCATGCAAAACCCCAATGCCGAGGAGTGATTTC
>JALOPD010000525.1 GCA_025454075.1 Desulfobacterales bacterium
GGGCATGACCGTGGTGGCCGAGGGCATCGAAACCCCCGAGCAGTATGCCGTCCTGCGGGACATGGCCTGCGAGCTCGGCCAGGGATATCTCTTTTCCCCTCCCATCCCGCGGGACCAGGCCGATCAGCTGGTGGAGCAGCTCGCGCGCCACGCCCGCGAGAACGGCGCCGCCCCCCTGCCCATGCCCGTCGGCCTGGCCAACTAGCCGTTGGGACGATACCGGTCTCTCCGGCCGCGATCCGTCGCTGCGCGGTCTCCCTTCCGCTGCTGCGCCTTGCCCGGAGAGTCCGTTGGTGATAGGTGCACGCTAGGCCCACCCGCCGCGCAGCCCCTGTTGACGAGAGGGGGTCAGGCGGATGGCGTGGAAACAACTCCCTTGGAAGGACCCGGCGCCTTTTGATGAACACCCATTTCGACTCCTGGTCGGAGGCAGATCTGGCCGGCCAGCGGCTGATGGCGGGCTTCGACGGGAAGCAGCTGGAACCCCCGCTTCAGGAACTGATCGCCGAGCTGCGCCTGGGCGGGCTGATCCTTTTCACGCGCAACGTGGAATCGCCCCACCAGATCGCCGAGCTGTGCCGTGCGGCGCAGCGCCACGCGCGCGCGTGCGGGCTGCCGCCGCTCTTCATCTCCAGCGACCAGGAAGGCGGCCAGGTCGCCCGCCTCGGGCCGCCGTTCACCCGCTTTCCGGGAAACCCGGCCATGACGGACGCGGCCGACGCCGAACGTTTCGCGCGCATCACGGCCGCCGAACTCGGGTGGGTCGGAATCAACATGAACATGGCGCCGGTGCTGGACGCCGCGCCGGAGGGGTTCGACAGCATCATGGCCCGGCGGGTCTTCGGCGGCGATCCGCAGCGGGTGGCCCGGCTGGGGGCGGCGGTGATCACCGCGCTGCAGGCCGGCGGCGTCATGGCGGTCGCCAAGCATTTTCCGGGCATCGGCCGCACCCGGCTCGACTCCCATCTCGACCTGCCGCGCCTGGACGAGGATTTGCGCTCGCTCGCGGCCCATGACCTCATTCCCTTCCGGACCGCCGTCGAGTGCCGGGTGGCGGGGGTCATGCTCGCGCACATCCTGTATCCGCGGCTCGACCCCGAATGGCCCGCGAGCCTCTCCGCGCCCATCGCCCGCGACCTGCTTCGCCGCCAGATGGGGTTTGACGGCGTCGTCATCACGGACGACCTCGAGATGGGGGCCATCACCCGACACTACGGGTTCGACGCCGCCATCGGACAGGTGCTGCGCGCGGACGTCGATGTGGCCCTGATCTGCCACAGTGCCGGGAAGCTGCGCCGCGCCCACGCGCTCATGGCCCGCAAGATCGGCGCCTCGCGCCGGCGCCGGGCGGCCGCGGAGGCCTCGGCGGCTCGGATCATGGCCCTGAAGGCGCACTACCTCCCCTGATCGGCCGCCGCGGGCCTCCGGCCCCGATGCGGCTCAGCCGACGCGCGAGAACACGTCGTCATCCAGCCCGGAGCGCCGGCCCGCGGCGAGCAGCCGGCAGCCCAGCGCGGCCACCATCGCGGCGTTGTCTCCGCACAGCCGCGGCGAAGGCAGATGGACCTCCAGCCCCTCGGCGCCCGCAGCCTCCAGCAGGCGCTCGCGCAGCCGGCGGTTGGCCGCCACCCCCCCCGCCAGCGCCACCCCGCGGCAGGCCCGCCTGCGGCCGGCGAAGATCAGTTTGCGCACCAGCACCTCCACCACCGCCTCCTGGAAACCGGCCGCGATGTCGGCGGCCTGCAGCGCTGCGCCCTGCGGGTGCTCCCGGAGATATCGCCCGACGGCGGTCTTGATGCCGCTGAAGCTGAAGTCGCAGCTGTCTTTTTCCAGGAAGGGCCGCGGAAAGCGGATGCGGTTCGGGTCGCCCTGGCGCGCCAGGCGGTCGATCGCGGCGCCGCCCGGGTAGCCGAGGCCGAGCATCTTGGCGACCTTGTCGTAGGCCTCGCCGGCCGCGTCGTCCCGGGTCTGGCCCAGGAGCTCCATGCGCAAGAAGGAGCTGACGAAGTAAAGGCCCGTGTGGCCCCCGGAGACGAGCAGCGCGACGAAGGGAAACGGCGGCGGGTTCGATTCGAGGAAGAGCGCGTGCACGTGGGCCTCGAGATGGTTGACCCCCACCCACGGGATGCGCAGGGCGAAGGCCAGCGCCTTGGCGAACGAAAAGCCGACCAGCAGCGATCCGATCAGGCCCGGGCCGCGCGTGGCGGCCAGGCCCTCGACCTGCGCCAGTTCCAGACCGGCCTGGCTCAGGGCCGCGCGCATGACCGGGACGATGGCCTCCTGATGCCGGCGCGAGGCCAGCTCGGGGACGACGCCCCCGTAGCGCTGATGCACCTCCTCCTGGGAGGCCACCACCGAGGACAGGATCGTGTCTCCGTCCCGCACCAGCGCGGCCGCGGTTTCGTCGCAGGAGGACTCGATCCCGAGGACGATCACTCCCAGACCAGCCTTTCGCCGGCCTCCTTGCGCTCGATGATCTCTCCGATGATGAAGGCGGGTTCGTTCATGGCGGTGAGCCGTTCGAGGATTTCCGGGGCGGCGCTCTCCGGCACCACGGCGACCATGCCGATGCCGTTG
>JALOPD010000526.1 GCA_025454075.1 Desulfobacterales bacterium
ATTGGCCTTGAAGGCGAAGCCCAGCAAGGCGATCTTCTTGCCGACCACGGTATGGAACATCTCGCGGATGATCGTCTGCACGAAGCGCTCCTGCTGGTACTCGTTCATGCCCACCACCGCCTGCCAGTAGTCGGCCACTTCGTTCAGGCCGTAGCTGCGCGAGATGTAGACCAGGTTCAGGATGTCCTTTTTGAAGCAGGAGCCGCCGAAGCCGATGCTGGCGCTGAGGAAGCGCGGGCCGATGCGGCTGTCGCTGCCCACGGCATAGGAGATCTCGCCGACATCGGCGCCGGTTTTCTCGCACAGGGCCGACACGGCGTTGATCGAGGAAATGCGCTGGGCCAGGAAGGCGTTGGCCACCAGCTTGGAGAGCTCGGCCGACCACAGGTTGGTGGTGATGATCCGGTCGGCGGCCACCCATCTGGCGAAGATGTCCACGATCTCCTGAGCCGCCCGCAGGCCCGCCTCGGTCTGGCGCGAGCCGATCAGCACCCGGTCGGGCTGCAGCAGGTCACGCACCGCCGAGCCCTCGGCGAGGAACTCGGGATTGGACACGACCTCGAAAGGAATGCCCTTCTTGTTCTCTTGCAGGATGCGCTCCATGGCCTCGGCGGTGCGCACGGGCAGGGTGCTCTTCTCGACGATGATCTTGGCGCGGTCGGAGTGGGCGACGATCTCGTGGGCGGTCTTTTCCCAGTACTGCAGGTCGGAGGCCATGCCGGCGCCGTGGCCGAACGTCTTGGTCGGGGTGTTGACCGAGACGAAGATAATGTCGGCTTCGCGGATGCCGGCGGCGATGTCGGTGGAGAAGAACAGGTTGCGTCCGCGCGCTTCACGGACCACCGCCAGCAGGTCCGGCTCGAAGATGGGCAACTGGTCCGTGCCCCAGGCGCGGATGCGCTCGGCGTTGACGTCGACCACCGTCACCCTGCAGTCCGGGCACTTGGCGGCGATGACGGCCATGGTCGGGCCGCCCACGTAGCCGGCCCCGATGCAGAGTATGTTTTTCTTGAACTTCATGTCAGCACCTCAGGATTGAAGCCTCTATCCCTTGCCATAATAATCGCGATACCACTGGACGAAGCGCGCCACGCCCGTCTCGACCGGGGTGGCCGGGGCAAAGTTCACGTGGCGGCGCAGGTCCTCGATGTCGGCGCAGGTCTCGCGCACGTCGCCGGGCTGCAGCGGCAGCAGGACCTTTTCCGCCTCCCGCCCCAGGTTCTTCTCGATGAGCCCGATGAAATGCAGCAGGTCGACCGGGCGGTTGTTGCCGATGTTGAAAACGCGGTAGGGGGCCGACGAAGTGGCGGGATCGGGATGGGCGGCGTCCCAGCCCGGGTCGGGGCGGGGCGGCTTGTTCAGCACGCGCCAGACCCCCTCCACGATGTCGTCGATATAGGTGAAATCGCGCTTCATGTCGCCGAAGTTGTATACCTCTATGGCTTCGCCGCTGAGGATCCTGCGGGTGAAGATGAACAGGGCCATGTCGGGGCGGCCCCAGGGGCCGTAGACGGTGAAAAAGCGCAGGCCGGTGGCCGGGATGGCGAACAAATGGGAATAGCTGTGGGCCATCAGCTCGTTGGCCTTCTTGCTGGCCGCGTAGAGCGAGAGGGGGTGGTCGACGTTGTGGCCGACCGCGAAGGGCTGGGTCTGGTTGCCGCCGTACACCGAGGAGGATGAAGCGAAGACCAGGTGCTCCACCGGGTGCAGGCGGCAGTTCTCCACGATGTTCATGAAGCCGGTGAGGTTGCTGTCCACGTAGGCCCAGGGGTTCTGCAGTGAATAGCGCACGCCGGCCTGGGCGGCCAGGTGCGCCACCCGTCGAGGCTTCTCATCCCGGAAGACGGCGGCGATCGCCTCGCGGTCCTTGAGATCGGCCTTGTAGAGCACCACCCCTGGTGCGGCGATGCGGGCCTGGTCCCGGGCGGCCAACCCCCGGGTATCTTCAGCGGAAAAACCGAGCTCGCGCAGGCGGGCCAGCTTGAGCTCGACGTCGTAATAGTCGTTGAGGTTGTCGATGCCGACCACCGGGTGCCCCTCGGCCATGAGCCGGCGGGCAAGATGGAAACCGATGAAGCCGGCAATGCCGGTGACAAGGACCACCGGCTTGCCGCGCTGCGGTTCGTCGGTCAAGGGCGTCATGAATGTTTCTCCTAGGGCGCCGGGCTCGGGAATGACCGATGGAACGGCATTCCCTGTCAGGCGACAACCAATTATAGTATATCCGGCGCCAAAATCAAAACAGGGGGGATACCGGCAGGCGAATGGCAAAGGCCGGCCAGTGCCTGATCCTTAATTCCGGAAGGTGCATTTACCAGCCCATCATCTTGGGCTTCACTTGAGAAACCGGAGCGGTAAACGGCATTCATTCTCTGGGGGGGGTAACATTGCCGCTCCCCAAGCCGCGGTTTCTTGGAATTGGATCAGCCCGGCTAATCCTGGTCGATGTTGAGCACCAGGGTGTAGTCCCGGTCCATGACGAAAGAACCGGTGAACCATTCAGTGCACTCCTTCTCGCCAAAGCTTCTCAGCACCGGGGGACAGATCCCGGGCGGCGGCGGATAGGCAGCCAAATTGTGGATGCCGCAGGCAGGAACTCCCTCGTGCACGCAATTCCCCAGGACGTGGCACGTATACGGCTCACCCGGCCCGACATCATATCCCGTGTTCATGACCTGCAGCGTGTAGTAGGGGTAGGCGTACGTGTTTAGCGTGCGGTCGGCGCTCATCACGAATGAGCCGCTGGCGGCCACGACGGCCCCGTCGAGCTTGACCACCAGGCCGTCGAAGCCGCTGGCCGGCGAGTAGCTGTATTTCACTATCGTCCCCGCCTTGCGCTTCTGTGTGCCCATGGCCGGGTAGCCGGCCACGCCCTTGCTCATGCTGACCTTCAGGGTGAATTCCCTCGCAGGCGGCGTATAGACCTTGTCAGCCCCGGCGCCGGCCAGGAACATCGATCCCAGTGAAACACAAAGCGCTGCGGCAAGGCATGCGGCCGGCAGCCAAGACGCGCGCAAATGGATGTTTTTCATCTTTTCCCCCCCTGAACACAATTGACTTTACTTTATATATATAAGGGAGAAAGGGAAAATCTCATCGACAGGAAAGGTCTCGCGCGTGTTCCCCCGGCACTGCAGGCGCGGGGCGCCGACTTTTTGAAGTTGTCGCTGCGGTTCTTCAGGTATTGCAGGATATTCAGCGCCTCCAGCGGCGTCAGCCGGGAGATGTCGATCTCTTTCAGCTTGTCGCGGATCTCGTCCCAGATCTTGAGTTCCATGTCCTCGGGGAAAAGGCCGCGTTCAAGGCGGGTGCTTTTTCTATGCGGCC
>JALOPD010000017.1 GCA_025454075.1 Desulfobacterales bacterium
CCTTCTCGGCATATAAAATCGCATTGTCTGAGTCTTTTTTCACCCTGTATATTTGGCTCCATAATACATTGGGTGGATAATCGGGGTCGGCAGCCAAGGATTGCTGAGCGGCCTGCTCGGCTTGTTCAAAGACCTTTTCGGGTGTTTTGGTCATGCCAAAAACAATTTCGTCCATGTAGACCAGCCCCAACAACCTTGAGCCTGAGCCCTTTTCAAGATCGGCGTTTTTATCCTGGTTGCGGCTATCGTTTTCATCGTGATAATGGAGGGAGGGCCGAGGAGGTAAAATTATGAACGAGATAAACGTAATGAAGCAATACATCGCGGACAAATATAGTGCCGGCGATGCTGCGGCGCTGGACCGGCTTTCCCTGGTGCTGAACGAACTCCTGGCTGACCTGACCCTCAAGCGTGCGCTAATGGCCGCACCGGAGCCAGCGCCGGAGGAAGAGCTTAAACTTGAAATGGAGGAACGCGACCGGCTGGACAAGGAGCTGCCGGACCCGCACAAGGCACCGTGGAGGGCGAAACCATGAAGGCGCTGGACATCATCGCACGGATACCGCACCGGAGCTGCAAGAGTCGGGATGAATTTCAGCGGCGCGTCCATCGTGCGATCCGTGAGGCCGGGCACAAGCCCGTGCGGGCGCAATATAACCAGGCCGGCAACTGCACTATTTGCGGCGAGGCTGGCCGCTGCCCTGGCTGGCACCTATCAACCGAAACCGAACACGCGGCGGCGACCTGCCGGGAGGGTGGTGAAACATGACCGAGCTGAGCCAATACCACATCAAAAAAATCGCCGGCATCCTGGACGAGATCGAGCGCAAGATTACGGACGAGTGCGAAGGGCTTTCCGGCAAGATCTAGGCGCTCGGAGAAAAGATCGAGCGGCATCTGTTGGAGGGTCACGCATCGGGCCGGCCGGCGCTCCGGGTGATTATAGGCGGCAAGAAGGATTGAACCATCAAGGGGTCGGATAGTAGCCTCACCAGAGGCCCAAGACAAGGCGATCGGCAACGGGTGAAGGGTTAGCAACCTGCGACGGCTATCAGAAACAGTCCGGCGGATAGTAAGCCAAGCGGTTGAGAATGGGAAAAGAAGCTGAACCCAATAATAGAAAGCAGGAAAATAAATAACATCAATGCTCTCATCTTTTCATCCCTTGGACCATGTTGCTGACCTGTTTTGAAAATCCCGAGCGGCCTGGAGAGGGACCGCTCGGGTTAAGGAGGGAGTATAGGAGAACCGGGGCATAGCAGGCAGCGAACCCCGATGTTCTTAGGTTAGTATCTCAGATTGGCCGATCAAATACTGTCAATCATGTATTTTTTAAGTAGGGGGGCTTATGGCAATCCTGGCGCAATGTCCGATATGCAAGACGCGGCAACCTGTAGCAAATAAGCGGTGCCGCTGCGGTGAGAACCTGGACAAAGCCAAAAAATCCGGCCGGGTCCGGTACTGGATCACATACTATTTGCCCGGCAACAAAATGAAATGGGAGCTATCCGGCGAGAGCCTGGACGATGCGCGGAGCCTTGAGGCGGACCAGCGGCTGCTGAAGAAATCCGGCAAGCTGCCCGAGCTCATGCGCGGATCACGGTTGACCTTCAAGGGGCTTTCCGAATGGTACACCGGGCTTGAAAGCGTGAAGGCGCTTGCATCGGCGGACATTATCAAACTGAAGCTGGACAAATTCAATGCCGAGTTTGGAAGCTGGCCGGTGAATAAGATCACGGCGGCGGACCTGAAAAACTTCCAGGCGAAGCTGCAAAACCAAGGATTGAAGCCCGGCACGGTGGACCAGGATTTAGGCAAGGTCAAGGCAATGGTCAACACGGCTTTCATCAATGGCAAGGTCGGCGCTGATTGTTTCCGGGCTTTCAAGGCGATCAAGAAAACGCTGGTGAAGGGCTCCGATGTCCGGGATAGGGTGCTGACCGCTGAAGAGTTTGCGCGGCTCCTGAAGCACGCCGAAGGACACACAAAGGGCATCCTTAGCAATGGCCTATTTTACCGGAATGAGGCGCGGGGAAATCCTGGGGCTGACCTGGGACCGCGTGGACCTTCAGCGGCGCTTGATTTACCTGGAAGCCAAACACACGAAGGACAAGGAGCCCCGCAAGGTGCCTATCTGCGGGCCGCTGTTCAGGATGCTTCAGGAAATGCCCGGCAAGGTGGCGGAAAGCGGCAAGGCGCGGCACGTTTTCACATACAAGGGGAAATTCCCTGCAAGGCGACATCCGGGACGGCATCCGGCAGGCCTGCAAGCTGGCCGGCATTGAGTACGGCAGAAACAAGCGGGAGGGCTTCACGCTGCACGACCTGCGGCACGCCTTCACAACGAACCTGCGAAGGGCCGGGGTGCCGGAACGCGAGATAATGGCGATCACCGGCCATAGCAGCCGAAGCACGTTTGACCGTTACTCGAAGGTGGATGAAGCGGACCTACATCGGGCGGTTGACCGGCCGGAGGTTTTTCCCGATTTCAATAGCCTTTTCAATAGCAAGGCCGAAAAAGAAAACCCGGCCGAAGCCGGGCTTTCACATATAACTACTTGATTTTATTCTTGGTGCCCAAGGCCGGACTTGAACCGGCACGGCTCTCGCCACTACCCCCTCAAGCTTGGGCAAAGAGGGTGTTGACCAACGGCCGGGCTACTGGGCCTTGGCCGGCGCGTCGGGTTTGGTTTCGGTTGCGGCCGGCGCGGGTTCGCTGCCCGGGGCCGGCGGGGCTTCCGGGGCCTTGGTTTCCATGGCCGCCGGGGTGTCGGTGACGATCGAGCTTGACGGGCGCTGGCTCGTCATGTAGGCGAGGACCAACGAGGTCAGCATGAATACAACGGCCGCCACCGTCGTCGCCTTGCTCAGAAACGTGGAGGCGCCGGTGGTGCCGAACAGCGTGTTGCTGCCTCCGCCCCCGAACGCCGCGCCGATATCGGCTCCTTTCCCGGTTTGCAGGAGCACGATCATGATGAGCGCCACACACACAACCACATGAATGATGACCAGAAGAACTGTCATAGGCCGACTGAAGCCACCTCTCTAAGCAGCTGTTTGAATACCGCACGTAACGCCGCCGCCGGGCCCGGCCCGGCGTTTTAAACAGCTGCCGTCGCTATTTGAATTTAACAATCTTGCTGAATGAGTCCGGGTTCAGGCTGGCGCCTCCCACCAGCGCACCGTCGATGTCCGCCATGGCCATGAGCTCGGAGGCATTTTCCGGTTTGACGCTCCCCCCGTAGAGAATTCGCACCGCCCCTGCCGGCCCCGCTCCGAAAAGCCCTTTGACCAGCGACCGGATGTAGGCGTGCGCCTCTTCGGCCTGCGCCGCGGTGGCCGTCTTGCCGGTGCCGATGGCCCAGACGGGCTCGTAGGCAATCACCAGTGAGCCCAGCTCATCCGCAACAAAACTTTTTAATCCATCCTTGACCTGTTTGTCAAGAATAGAAAAGGTTTGCCCGGCCTCGCGCTGTTTCTCGCTTTCACCCACGCACATCACCGGGATGAAACCCGCCGCGAGGGCCGCCCGGACCTTGCAGTTGACCGTGTCGTCGGTTTCCCCGAAAAATTGCCGGCGCTCGGAGTGGCCGATGATGACGTAGCGGCAGCCGGCGGCGGTGAGCATCCGGGGAGACACCTGGCCGGTGAAGGCGCCCTCCACTTCCCAGAAGAGGTCCTGGGCGCCCAGGCCGACCTCGGTTCCCTTCAGCGCGGCGGCGACCGCTTCCAGCGCCGTGAAAGCCGGCGCGATCATGATGTCGCGCCCGGACACACCGGAAACCAGCGGCAGAAATCGCTTTACGAAGTCGACGGCTTCGGCCGAGGTTTTGTACATCTTCCAGTTGCCGGCGATAAGTGGTCTTCGCAACGTCGTTGCCTCCTTCTCGGCGGATGTTCAGAGATGTGTTTTGACCCACCGATGCTTCGGTGGTTGGGTCCCAGGGCGTTTGGGTTTTTGGTCTCCAAATACCGAGAGACCCAAACGCCCAGACACCTCATCCTGCTAAAGCTGCTCGCCCATCATCGCGGCCAAATCCACCATGCGCGTGGAGTAGCCGGTCTCGTTGTCGTACCACGCCAGCACTTTGACCATGTCGTCGATGACGTAGGTGTTGGGGGCGTCGACGATCGAGGAGAGGGCGCAGCCGTTGAAATCCACGGACACCAGCGGGGCCTCGCTGTAGCCGAGGATGCCCTTGAGCGCATCCGCGGACGCCTGCTTCAGGGCGGCGTTGACCTCGGACACGGTGACCCCCTTCTTGTCGATGGCCACCACCAGGTCGACGAGGGAGACGTTCGGGGTGGGCACGCGCACCGCCAGCCCGTTCAGCTTCCCGGCCAGCTCCGGCAGTACCAGGCCGACCGCCTTGGCGGCGCCGGTGGTGGTCGGCACCATGGAAAGCGCGGCCGACCGGGCCCGGCGCAGGTCCTTGTGGGGGAAGTCGAGCAGCCGCTGGTCCCCGGTGTAGGAGTGCACGGTCGTCATCAGGCCGTGTTTAATCTTGAAGTGCTCATGCAGAACCTTCGCCACCGGCGCCAGGCAGTTGGTGGTGCAGGAGGCGTTGGAGACGATGTGATGCTGGCCCGGGTCGTAGCGATGGGAGTTGACGCCCATGACGATGGTGATGTCCGGGTTGGTGGCCGGGGCGGAGATGATGACCTTGCGGGCCCCGCCGGTGAGGTGCTTGGCCGCATCCTCGCGCTTGGTGAACAGCCCCGTGCATTCGGCGACGATGTCGACCCCGAGCGCCTTCCAGTCGATTTTTTCCGGGTCCCTCACGGACCGGATGGCCACGGCCTTGCCGCCGACGTCGATCGTGTCCCCCTTGGCGGATATGTCCATGTCCAGGGCGCCGTGCGCCGAGTCGTACTTCAAAAGGTGCGCCATGGTCTCGGCGTTCGTGAGGTCGTTGATCGCGACGATCTTCACCTTGGGGTTTTTCAACGCCGCCCGGAACAACAGCCGACCGATCCTGCCAAATCCGTTGATGCCGATCTTAATCGTCATGGGTCCTCCTCCTTCATGTCCAGTTTCAAGATGAGCGCATCTTCCCGGCTGTCGGTGTAATACCCCGGGCGTGTGGCAATGACCTGAAATCCGAAACGGCGGTAAAACGCGGCGGCTTCCGTATTCGAGGGCCTGACCTCCAGCAGAGCGGCCGTCACGCCCCGACGGCGGGCCCTGCGCAGGCATTCGCCGACGAGTTGGGAGCCGATCCCCTGCCGTCGCCACTCCGGGCTCACCGCGATCCGGTAAATGTGAACCTCGTCGGCGATCAACCGGTAGAAGAGGTAGGCGATCAGCGCTTCATCGCCGTCGCCGGCCGCCGCCCGGGCCACGAGGCCGCCGCCGTCCCGGCCGGCGAACTCACTCTCGAAGGACAACCGCCCCCACGGCCAGGCGAAGCAGCGGTTCTCGAGGGCCGCCAGCGCTTCGATATCGGTCCTCGTCGCGGGAGTGAGACGCCAGCGGGCCAACCTCAGCTCCGCTTGTTGCCCTTCAGGATGCTGCTGGCAAGGGTGATGCTTTTTCGCCCGAACGCCTCCAGGGAGGCGGCCAGCTCGCTGATCGGCATCTTGCCCCGGTGGTCCAGGGCCTGCACCAGCACCGGCAGGTTGACCCCCGAGAGCACCTCGACGCGGCCCTCCTCCAGAAAGGAGTAGCTGATGTTCGACGGCGTGCCGCCGAACATGTCGGTCAGGATCAGCACGCCCTGATCCTGGCTGACCTTCTTGATCCCGGCGGCCACTTTTTCCCGCAGCCGATCGACGTTCTGATTGAGATCGATGGAAACGGAGACGGCCCCCTGCGGGCGGCTGCCCAGAATGAACTCCGCGGCCTCGAGGAACGCTTCTCCCAGGCGGCTGTGCGTAACGACGACGATTCCGATCATGGTCTCTCTTCGCCCCTTCGGGCATCGGCGGTTCGGCGGCCCGCTAGTGGGGCTGGTTGATGTCTCGGTGAATCAGTTCCACGCCGTCCCGCGCCGCGGCGAGGTGCTTGTGCAGCGCGCGGGCGATCGCAACCGATCGATGGCGTCCGCCCGTGCAGCCGACGGCGATGCTCAGACGGGTCTTGCCCTCCCGTTCGTAGAGGGGAATCAGAAAATCGAGCAACCCGGTGTACTGCGCCATGAAGGCGGCCGCTTCGGGGGATTTCAATACGAACTCCCGAACGGCCGGCGCCTCGCCGTCCAGCGGCTTGAGCTCGGGCACGAAGTGCGGGTTGAGCAGAAACCGCACGTCCACCAGCAGGTCCGCTTCGGGCGGCAGGCCGTACTTGAACCCGAACGAGAGCAGGTGGATGAGCATGGGCCTCAGCGTTCGGTGCGTCTTGACCGATTCGATCACCTTGGCCTTCAGTTCGTGCACGTTGAGGCGACCCGTGTCGATGACGAAATCGGCGGCGGCCCGCAGCGGCTGCAGCAACTGCGCCTCGGTTTGGATCCCGGCCAGAAGCCCCCGGTCGCGGGCCAGGGGGTGCTGGCGCCGCGTGGCGCTGAAGCGCTGGACCAGGACCCTTTCGTCGGCTTCCAGGAAAAGGATTTCGAAACGAAACCCCTTCTGCCGAAGCTCGCCCAGCACCGCCTCCTGCCGCGTCACAAACCCTTTTTCTCTCAGATCCATCACGAACGCGAAGCCGGACCACCCGGAGTCGCCCTGGATCGGCAGCTCCAGGAATTTGGGCAGCAGGTCCACCGGCATGTTGTCGACGCAGAAAAAGCCGACATCCTCCAGGGCCGCCACCGCCGTGCTCTTGCCGGACCCCGAAAGCCCGGTGATGATGATGATAGGCAGATGCTTCATGGCCGACCCGTGCGTGACTAGAACTCTTCGTCCTCCTCCTTGACGATCCGGTAGATCTCATCGCGGTCGCCGGCCTGCAGCAGCCGCTCCCGGAAGGGCTCGTTCTTGAGGACGCGCGAGATGCGGGCCAACATCTTCAGGTGCAGGCCGGTGGAGTTCTCCGGGGTGACGAGCAGAAAAAAGATGCGGGTCGGCGCGCCGTCCAGGGACTCGAAGTCGACCCCCTTGCGGCTCAGCCCGAGGCCGATGATCAGCTGGTCCAGGTGTTTGAGCTTGCCGTGCGGGATGCCGATGCCCCCGCCGATGCCCGTGCTCCCCAGCCGCTCGCGTTCGAGCAGCACCTTGACCAGCTCTTCGCGGCTCACCCCCGCCAGGCGCGCCACCGGCGCCACCAGCTCGTCGAGCACCTCTGCTTTGGTGCGCGATTTCAGGTCCGGGATGATCGCTTCCTTGTGTAAAACGTCCAGAATCTTCATGGCCCGTCGGCCCCATCCTCATCGGCTCAGCTGCGGGGCTGCACCAGACCGTAGTGCCCGTCTTTGCGGCGGTAGATCACGTTGATCCGCGAGGACCGGGCGTTGGTGAAGACCAGAAAGCTCTGGTCGCTCAAATCCATCTGCAGGACCGCCTCCTCCACGTCCATCGGCTTGACGTCCAGGCTTTCGATCTTGACCTCGCGGACGAAATCTTCCTCCGTGCGCGGCGAGGGCTCTTCGCGAATGGTGCGGGTCTGGCCCTTGGCGCCGGCGCGGCGCTCGCGGATTTTTTGCTTGCTGCGCTTGAGCTGCTTCTCGAGCTTGTCGAGCACCATGTCGATGGCGGAGTACATGTCGCCGGTCTCTTCCTTGCCGTTGATGCTCAGCCGGTCGCCGGTGATGTTGACTTCGGCGATGTGGCGGTGCTTTTCCACCACCAGCACCACTCCGGCCTCCGCCGGGTTGTCCAACAGCTTGTCGAAACGGTTCAGTTTTTCGCTCACGTAGGCCTTGAGATGCTCGGAAGGTTCCAGGTTTCTGAAGGACACCGATGTCTGCATTTGAACGACCTCCCTATAGTTCCTTGCGTTTGTTGGACGGCAGCACCCGCATCATCTCACGGTACTTCGCCACTGTGCGGCGCGCAATGTGAATGTTCTCCCGCTTCAGCACCTGGGCGATCTTGTCGTCGCTGTGGGGATGCTTGGGGTCCTCGGAGGAGATGATCTGGCGGATTTTATCCATGACGCTGGCCGAGGCGATGGCGCCGCCCTCATCGCGTTTGATCGAACTGTTGAAGAAGTACTTGAGCTCGAAGATTCCCTGCGGGGTGTAGGCGTATTTGTTGGTGGTGACCCGGCTGATGGTGGATTCGTGCATGCCGATGTCCTGGGCCACGTCCCTCAGCACCATCGGCCGGAGGTGGGCGATGCCCTTCTCGAAGAACTCCCGCTGGAACCGCAAAATGCTTTCCATGACCTTGTAGATCGTCTTCTGGCGCTGGTGGATGCTTTTGATCAGCCAGGCGGCCGAGCGCATCTTGTCCTGGATGTAGTCCTGGGCATCGGTGCCCATGCGCCGCCCCCGGCTGACCGACCGTTTGAAAAGCGAGTTCACCCGCAGCTTGGGCATGCCGTCGTCGTTCAGAACGACGACGAAATCGTTGTCCATCTTGTACACGTAGATGTCGGGCGTAATGTACTGCGGGTTTTCGTCGCTGAACTGCCGGCCCGGCCGCGGCTCCATGGCCTTGATGACGGTCACGGCCGACACCACCTCGTCCATGCTGGCCTTGAGCGCCTTGCAGATGGCCTTGTAGTTCTTCTTCTCCAGGTTGGGCAGGTGCTCGGCGATGATGTCGGTCACGATGGTGTTGTCGAAGCCGAGGTACCGGGCCTGAATCAGCAGGCACTCCCTCAGGTCGCGGGCGCACACCCCGGTGGGGTCGAAGGTCTGCAGCAGGGCCAGGACCTTCTCTACCTGCTCGGGGGGCAGGTTGTTCGCGGAGCAGATTTCTTCGACGGAGATCTCCAGGTAACCGTCCCGGTTGAGGTTGCCGATGATGAGGCTCGCGATGCCCTCGTCCTCCCGGGTCGGTTTGGTCATGAGAAACTGCCAGAGCAGGTGGTCGTTCAAGGACTCCTTGCGGGTGATGAAGGCCTCGTACTTGGGGGCTTCCCGGTCCTCGCTTTCCACGGTGACCCGCGAGGGGGGGGTGCTGAAGTCTTCGAGAAAACCGGCCCAGTCGATGTCGTCGTGGATCTTTTCCTGTATGGTCACTTCCTGGTTGGCGGGCATCTCGGTCGGAGGGGCGGCCACGGCTTCGGCCCCCTCGCCCAACGGCTCGTCACCGGTGGAATCGATCACCTCTTCCAGCGCGGGGTTCTCTTCAAGCTCCTGGCGGATGGTATCCACCAGCTCCAGCCGGGAGAGCTGCAGGAGCTTGATGGCCATTTGCAGCTGCGGGGTCATGATCAGCTGCTGGGTGAGCTTCAGTTGTTGTCGCAGTTCCAATGCCATGTCAGAGCTTGAAATCCTCTCCCAGATAGGAGCGGCAGACCGCCTCGCTGCACACGATCGACTCCGGCGGGCCGGATTCGATCACGCGGCCGTCTACCATGATGAACGCTTTGTCGCAAACACCCAGGGTTTCGCGCACGTTGTGATCCGAGATCAAGATCCCGATGCCGCGGTCCTTGAGGTGGCCGATGATTTTTTTGATGTCGGCGACGGCCAGCGGATCGATTCCCGCGAAGGGTTCGTCCAGCAGCATGAACGACGGGTTGGTCGACAGCGCCCGCGAGATTTCGAGCCGCCGCTTCTCGCCGCCGGACAGAACGTTGGCGATCTGGTCGGAAAGATGCCGGATGCCGAGCTCCTCCAGAAGTTGGTCCGCGCGTTCGCCTCGCTCTTCTCGCGACAGGGGAAAAAGCTCTAAAATCGCCATGATGTTCTGGCGGACCGACAACTTGCGGAACACGGACGTTTCCTGGGGCAGGTACCCGAGCCCCCGCCGCGCGCGAACGTGCATAGGGTACCCCGTGATATCTTGCCCGTCAAGAAGTATGTGGCCTCCCTCCGGTTTTACCAGGCCGATGATCATGTAGAAGCACGTGGTCTTGCCGGCGCCGTTCGGTCCCAGGAGACCGACGACCTCGCCGCTTCGCACCTCCAGGCCGACGCCGTCCACCACCCGGCGGCCGCTGTAGGATTTGAGCAGGTCCTTCACGCTCAGGGTGGTCATCGGTGTTGCCGTCGGGAGGCCGGTTTCGCCTGAAAACGCATCTGGTTGTCCATGCTCCTCGTGCGGTCCGCACGCCGCCGCCGGTTCAATGCATCAATTGGTCATCTTATTTTACCCGCAGCGAAAAATCAACCGTTCAGCGGCGGTCTGCCGACGGGATCACGGCGACCCGCACCCGCCCCGGCGCGGCTTCGGCGTTCGCCGACGGCCGGTCGGCGCGGCCCCGGTCGTTTATTGCGGCGGAGCCCGGCGATGGGGCCTTCTCACCCCAAAGGGCGGCCCGCCCGGTGCCCGGCTCGAATTCCCCCGCGTCTCCGCCCGCCGTAAGGCCCTGCGTCCGGACGACCACCCGGCCGCGGGCGACCACCCGTGAGAGGTCCCTTGAGGAGACGGCGCCCGCCATGCGGCTTTGACCCTCCGCCCGGGGGTTGAAGTGAACCGTCAGGCGGTCGGCCGTGATCGTGTAGACGTCGTCGACCACGCGCACCCGGTCGCTGAATTCGGCCGTGTCGGCATTCATGTCGGCCGCCAGCTCTTCAGACTGGATGCGCAAGGGGCCGCGGGGCGGGGCGGCCGCCTCACCGCTCGCGGTCAGGGTCCCACGGACATTGCCCTTCATCGTCATCCGGTTGGTGTTCAGATCGATGGCGAGGGTGTCCGCCAGGATCTCCCCGGTCTGCCCGGTGATTTTCACCGGGGTGTCGGAGGTGATCCGCCGGGAGCCCTGCGCGTAATTCATTCGTGCGGTTTCCAGGCGGTAGAGGTCGTTGTAGACGACGACGTCATCCTGGGCCTCCATGTCGTGCGAATCCGTCTTCACCGTGCCGTTGAGGGCCGTCAGATACACTTTCTGCCCGTCCTGGGTGAAGAAGGTCACGGAGAGATCCCTCAGGAGCACCTTTTTTTCGGTCAGAAGATACTGTCCCGAGGCCGCATCCAGGCTCCATTCCGTCCGGCCGTCGCGGGTGGCGGATTGGTGGATGCGCTCGACGACCATTGCCTCTGTGCCGGTCTTCGGCGTGGGCCCCGGCTCCACCATGGCGATCAAGCGCTGGCGGACGAAGTACACCACCCCCGCGGTCGCGGCGGCGATCATCATCACCGCCAGCAGCGTCCGGGTCAAGCGGCGCCGGGTGGCACGCTGGGGGTTGGGCATTTTCCGACAGCCTCCACGCCTAAATAAGGATGGCCGCGCCGTCGAAGAGCTGGAGCGAGGGCCCCACGCTCCGACTTTTCCCGCGGAATTAAAAAAACTACCGTTCAGGCGCATAAAAGTCAAGTTGACTATCCTGGGGTGAATTGATAATAATTCCGATTCAATTTGTTGCCGTTGTCGGAAACGAAAGGATCGGGTCGCTTGGAACGAGCTTGGAAAATACGGGCGGGCTGGCCGATGACGTTGCTGACCGTCTTGTTCGCAGGTGGTCTGGCGGTGTTGATCTGGTTTGCCGTCGTCCGGCTGGAGGGCGAGGGCCCTTCGGCCGCCCTCGACGCCGCCTCGCCCCTCTTCATCGGCAAGTCGACGGAGCTGAGCCTGGATCTCGCGGACCCGAAGAGCGGGCTGCGCCGTCTCCGGGCCGAACTCAGCAAGGACGGCAAAGACATCCTGATCGCCGACGTCGCCTTTCCCGCCGCCGGTTTTCTCGGGTTGGAAAAAGTCCGCAGCGCGAGGCAGGCGCTCAAGATCGACCCGGCGGCCCTGGGGCTTTCCGACGGCAAGGGCCTGCTGCGGATCACGGTCGCAGATGGATCCTGGCGCAACTGGTGGCACGGCAACCGCACCGACCTCCAGCGCGAGATCGTCATCGACACCAAACCCCCCGTCATCGAGAACCTGAGCCAGCAGAACTACGTCAACCAGGGGGGGGCGGGCGTGGCGGTCTATCGCCTGTCGGAGCCCTGCCCTAGCAGCGGCGTGCGCGTGGGCAGCACGTTTTACCCCGGCAGCAGCGGTTACTATGCCGACACGGCCGTTCACATCGCCTTCTTCGCCCTGAGCCACCAGCAAGGGGCCGGCACGGAGATCGCGCTCGAGGCGACCGACGCGGCCGGCAACAGCGCCCGCGCCCGCTACCCTTACCATTTCCGCAAAAAAGCGTTTAAGAAGGACACGCTCAACATCAGCGACGGGTTTATCAACCAGATCCTGCCGGAGTTTCATGCGCTGCTGCCGGCGAAGTCCAACCCCACGCTGAAGGAGCGCTTTCTCTTCATCAACCGGGACCTGCGGGAAGCGAACTACAAGTCCATCGTCGAGGCCATCCGCAAGAGCGAGCCGGCCATGCTCTGGAAGGGGCCGTTCCTGCGGCTCCCGAATTCGGCGCCGCGCGCAGGCTTCGCCGATCGCCGCACCTATCTGTATGAGGGCCGGGAGATCGACCAACAGGACCACCTGGGAGTCGACCTGGCGTCCCTCGCGCACTCCCCGGTCCCGGCGGCGAACAGCGGGGTCGTCGTCTACACGGGGGTTCTCGGCATCTACGGCCAGACCGTCATTCTGGACCACGGCTTCGGGGTTTTCAGCATGTACTCGCACTTGAGCCGGATCGCCGTGCGCAAGGGGGAGCGGGTGGCGAAAGAGGGCCTTCTGGGAAACACCGGCAGCACGGGGCTTGCCGGCGGCGACCACCTGCATTTCAGCGTCATGATCCAGGCGACCTTCGTGGACCCCGTCGAGTGGTGGGACCCCCATTGGATCCAGGACAATGTCATGCTCAAGCTCGAATCGGCCAGGGGCGGCGCCGGCAAGGGGTGATGGCGTGAAGAAGCACAAGGTCACGAAGACCATTTCGGAGATCAACGACCGGATCCGCTCCGGCGAGGTCGTGGTGGTGACGGCGGAGGAGATCATCGACATCGTCCGGACGGAGGGGCCGGTGGAGGCGGCGCGGCGCGTGGACGTGGTCACCACCGGGACCTTCGCGCCGATGTGCTCCTCGGGGGCGTTCATCAATTTCGGCCACTCCGCGCCGCCCATCAAGGCGTCGCGGGTGTGGTTCAACCGGGTGCCGGCCTACGGGGGGCTCGCGGCGGTCGACTGCTACCTCGGCGCGACCGAGCCGGCCGAGGACGACCCCCTCAACAAGGTCTACCCCGGCGAGTTCCGGTACGGGGGCGGCCATGTGATCCAGGACCTGATCGACGGCCGGCCGGTCCACCTCGTCGCCGAAGCCTACGGCACCGACTGCTACCCCAATCGACGGGTGGAAAAGGAAGTGACCCTGCGCACACTGCCCCAGGCGACGCTCTGCAACCCGCGCAACGGCTATCAGAACTACAACTGCGCGGTGAACCTCTCGGGCCGGACCGTCTACACCTACATGGGGACCCTCAAGCCCGGGGCCGGCAACGCCAACTACTGCTCGGCCGGGCAGCTTAGCCCGCTGTTCAACGACCCCTGCTACCGGACGATCGGCCTCGGCACGCGCATTTTCCTGGGCGGCGGGGTCGGGTACGTGGTCTGGCACGGCACCCAGCACAACCCGGCCGCCCCGCGCACCGCCAAGGGGGTGCCGGTGCGGGGGGCCGGGACCCTGTGGGTCATGGGCGACATGAAACAGATGAACTCCCGATACCTGACCGGCGTCAGCCTGCAGGGCTACGGCTGTTCCCTGGCGGTGGGGCTCGGGATTCCCATCCCGCTGCTCAACGAGGAGATCGCGGCGTTCACGGGGGTCTCGGACGACGAGATTTTCACCCAGGTCGTCGACTACGGCCGCGACTACCCCAGCGGCGAGGTGAAAAGCCTGGGCCAGGTCAGCTACGCCGAACTCAAGAGCGGCTTCATCACCTTCCAGGGAAAGCAGGTCCCGACGGTGCCGCTGTCGAGCGTCGTCAAGGCCCGCGAGATTGCCGCCGCTCTGAAAGAGTGGATCCGGCAGGGCCGGTTGCTCCTGGGCGAGCCCCAGTTCACCCTGCCCGGCGTCTGAAGAAGGATGGTCCCATGCCCGCCCTGCTGCGGACCTTCGTGGCCGTGGAGATACCGGGGGAGGTGCGCGCGGCGCTTGCAGCCGTCCAGATGCACCTGAAGCATCGGCAGGTGCGGGCCCGCTGGGTCAGGCCGCAGGGCATGCACCTGACGCTGAAATTTCTGGGGGGCGTCCCGGCCGACCGGATCCCGAGGGCGGTCGATGCCCTGCAGATCGCCGCCGGCGGGCACGCCGCTTTCAGCCTCACCGCGGCCGGCATCGGCGTCTTCCCGGCGCTCCGGCGGCCGCGGGTCATCTGGGCCGGTTTTTCCGGGGGGACCGGGCCGCTGGCGGACCTGCAGGCGGGCGTCGAGGAAAACTTGGCCGCGGCGGGGTTTCCCCGGGAGGATCGCCCGTTTCGGGCGCATCTGACGATCGGCCGTTGTTCAGAGGCGGCGGCGCCCGCCGTGATGGGCGAAGCGGTGACGTCCTTCGCCGGGGAGTGCTTCGGCGCGTTCGACGTGAGCGAGATCGTTCTGTTTCAAAGCGACCTCAAACCCGAGGGTGCGGTGTACACGGCGTTGGCGCGGGTGAAGTTGAAAGAATAGTTTTAAGCGTCGTACCCCGCCCAGGGGGCGGGGTACGACGCTTAAAACTGTTTCTAAACCATTATTCGAAGGAGACACATCTTGCGCGAGACCAAGGCATCGAAAAAGGAGGAGGCCATGAGCATCTCTTCGGACAAGCAGAAGGCCCTTGAAAACGCCATGGGCCAGGTGGAGCGGCAGTTCGGGAAGGGCTCCATCATGAAGCTCGGCAGCCGGCCGATCGTGAGCGTTCCGATCATCTCCACGAGCTCCCTCGCGCTGGACAAGGCGCTCGGCATCGGCGGCCTGCCCCGGGGGCGGGTCGTCGAAATCTTCGGCCCGGAAGCCTCCGGCAAGACGACGCTCGCGCTGCACGCGGTTGCCGAAGCCCAGAAGCAAAACGGCATCGCGGCCTTCATCGACGCCGAGCACGCGCTCGACACCGTCTACGCCAAGAAGCTCGGCGTGAACTGCGACGAACTGCTCGTCTCCCAGCCGGACACCGGCGAGCAGGCGCTCGAGATCGTCGACATGCTGGTGCGCAGCGGCGCCATCGACATCCTGGTCATCGACTCGGTGGCGGCCCTGGTGCCGCGGGCCGAGATCGAAGGCGAGATGGGCGATGCGCACATGGGGCTGCAGGCGCGGCTGATGTCCCAGGCGCTGCGCAAGCTCACCGGCACCATCAGCAAGACGAATACCTGCGTAATCTTCATCAACCAGATGCGCATGAAGATCGGCGTCGTCTTCGGCAACCCCGAGACCACCACCGGCGGCAACGCGCTCAAGTTCTACTCGTCGGTGCGGCTGGACATCCGCCGGGTCAACGCCCTCAAGGAGGGCCAGGACGTCGTCGGCAACCGCACGCGGGTGCGGGTCGTCAAGAACAAGCTCGCGCCGCCTTTCATGGAGGCGGAGTTCGACGTGATCTACGGCGAGGGCATCTCCCGGCTGGGGGACCTCATCGACGCCGCGGTTGAGCAGGGCATTATCGAGAAGAGCGGCGCCTGGTATGCCTTCGGCGGGGAGCGAATCGGCCAGGGGCGGGAGAACGTCAAGCGCTTCCTGACCGACCACCCGGACGTCTCCGACGTCATCTACGCCAAGGCCCGCGAGGCGCTCGGGTTGACCGGCAAGGGCAAGGAACCCCAAGGGGAGGAGTAGATCCATGACGGGCAACGAGGCGCGCAGTCGGTTTTTAGACTACTTCAAGGGGCACGGGCACCAGGTGGTGCGGAGCTCCTCGCTCGTCCCGCACGACGACCCCACGCTGCTCTTCATCAACGCCGGCATGGTGCAGTTCAAGCGGGTGTTCCTGGGGGAGGACCCGCGGGAGTACGTCCGGGCCGCGACCTCCCAGAAATGCGTCCGGGCCGGCGGCAAGCACAACGACCTTGAGAACGTCGGCTACACGGCCCGCCACCACACCTTCTTCGAGATGCTGGGAAACTTCTCCTTCGGCGACTACTTCAAGGAGCGCGCCATCGAGTTTGCCTGGGACCTGCTCACCAACGGCTACCGGCTGCCGGCGGACAAGCTCTGGGCCTCGGTCTACCTCGACGACGACGAGGCCTACGAGCTGTGGCGCACGGGGGTCGGGCTGCCCGACCAGCGCATCGTGCGCTTCGGGGAAAAGGACAACTTCTGGTCCATGGGCGACACCGGCCCCTGCGGGCCCTGCTCGGAGATCATCATCGACCGCGGGGAGCCTTACGGCTGCGGCCGGCCGGAGTGCACCGTCGGCTGCGAGTGCGACCGGTACCTGGAGATCTGGAACCTCGTCTTCATGCAGTTCAACCGCGATGCCGGCGGCGCCATGACGCGGCTGCCGAAGCCGAGCATCGACACCGGGATGGGGCTGGAGCGCATCGTCTCCGTCGTGCAGAACGCCGACACCAATTTCGACACCGACCTCATCCGGCCGATCATCGGCAAGACCGAGGAGATGACCGGGATCCGCTTCGGGGCGGGCGCGGCCTCCGACGTGGCCATGAAGGTGATCGCCGACCACAGCCGGGCTGCGGTCTTCCTGATCGGCGACGGCATCCTGCCGTCGAACGAAGGCCGGGGCTACGTGCTGCGGCGCATCATGCGCCGCGCCATCCGCTACGGCCGCAACATCGGCCTGACGCGCCCGTTCCTGCACGACACCGCCCGCGTCGTGTTCGACATCATGAAACCGGCCTACCCGGAGCTGGGCGAGGCCGCGGCGTTCATCACCAACGTCATCCAGAACGAGGAGGTCCGGTTCCTCAACACGCTGGACACCGGGCTGAAGATGCTGACCGAAACCCTCGGCGACCTCAAGGCCCGCGGGCAGACCGTCGTGCCGGGGGGCGTCATCTTCAAGCTCTACGACACCTTCGGCTTTCCGGCGGACATCGTCCGGGACGTGGTGCGCGACGAGCGCATGACGCTCGACATGGAGGGCTTCGATCGCGAGATGGAGGGCCAGCGCGCCAAATCCAGGACCGTGACCGCCTTCACCCGCATCAGCGACGCCTACCGCAGCCTCTCGGCCGGCGGGTTCAAGCCGGACTTCGTGGGCTACGACCTGCTGACGGCCGAGGCGCCGGTCGTGCTGCTGGTGGCGAACGACCGGGAGGCCGCCGCCGTCGAGGCCGGCAGCGAGGTGGATGTCGTCACCGGCCGCACCCCCTTCTACGCGGAGTCGGGCGGCCAGGCCGGCGACACCGGCCGCATCATCGGCCCGCAGGGCGAGGTGGAGGTGACCGCCACGGTGAAAGACCCGACCGGCCTCATCATCCACAAGGGACGGGTGCGCTCCGGCCGAATGTCCAAGGGCGACACGGTGACCCTCGTCGTCGATGCGGCGGCGCGGGAAGCGACCGCGCTCAACCACACCGCCACCCACATCCTGCATGCGGCGCTGCGCAGCGTGCTGGGCGACCACGTCAAACAGGCCGGGTCGCTGGTGACCCCCGACCGGCTGCGCTTCGACTTCACCCACTTCTCCCCGGTGGACCCCGAGACCCTCGATCGGATCGAAGCCCTGGTCAACCGGCGCATCCGGGCCAACGTGCCCACCCGCATCGAAGAGATGCCGGCGGAGGAGGCCTTCAAAACCGGCGCCATGGCCCTCTTCGAGGAAAAATACGGGGACCGGGTCCGGGTGATTTCGCTTGAGGAGTTCAGCAAAGAGCTTTGCGGCGGAACCCACACCGCCCGGACCGGCAACATCGGGCTTTTCAAGATCGTCTCCGAATACGGTGTCGCCGCCGGGGTCCGACGGATCGAGGCCGTGACCGGCCCGTCCGCTGTGGAGGCGGTGCAGGCCACGGCCCGCGCGGTCCGGGAGGCCGCCCAGCTCTTGAAGGAGAAGCCCGAGGCGCTGACCCAGCGCATTGCCAGGCTGCTCGCGGAGGCGAAGGGCTTGGAGCGCGAGATCGAGCAGCTCAAGGGGCGGCTGTCCGCCGCCGCGGTGGCGGATGCCGGGGGCGACGTGCAGACGATCGGCGGGGTCAGCGTGCTGGTGAAGAAGGTCGAAGCGGACTCCCCGGCGGCGCTGCGCGAGATGCTCGACCGCTTCAAGGACAAGCTCCGATCCGGCGTCATGGTCCTGGGCAGCGTCAGCGACGGCAAGGTGATGCTGATCGCGGGCGTCACCAAGGACCTGACGAAGCGCTTCCACGCCGGCAACCTGATCAAGCAGGTGTCGGCCGTCGTGGGCGGCAGCGGCGGCGGCCGCCCGGACATGGCCCAGGCCGGCGGCTCGCAGCCGGAGAACCTGGACGCGGCGCTCGCCAAGGCGCTGGAGGTGATCCGGGGGGCATAACAGCCCGTCCTATAGGCCTATCCGAAAACGAAGCCGGCGGCAGGGTGGAACAAGAATCGACCGCTCTAAATTCGAAGAACAATTTTTTTGTGAACTGAACCATGAGTTCCAAAACCTACCCGACGATCGCATGCGAATCAAGTTCGCGGCTGGCGCAGTCGGCTGGAATCTTCAAATACAGCAAGGACAATTGCCGCAGCAAAAACCCTCGTTTGAACGACGATCAGGTTGATTACGGCCACCCCAACCCGGTTCGATAAAGCCCATTGAAGTTTTATCAGCCGCCCTTACTCAAAACATATCCTCTTTTCAGTTTACTCCGTCGAAGATTGAACTGCAGGTCATCCCTTGATGGGGATGATGTTCTTTGCATCACGAATGGGTGTAACATTTAGGTTACATATTGGTGGTTCTTTCTACACTGTTTTGGATGGCTGTTTTCAAAACTAGATTAACCTGACCTTTTCTAAAATAATAACTATCTAATTTAACATATAAAAAAAATTATAATAGTTTGCATGATAGTTGCATAGGGTTCGTCAACGGAGGAAGTTTCGTCTCTCCATAATCTCATTCAACGAAGGAGGTGCGCCTAGATGAGGAAATTTTTCTTAGGGTTGGTTTGTGTTTTGGTAGTCGTTGGAGTCGCCAGCATGGGGCATGCCGGATTATTTGGATTTTTGGGCGGTGGCGGTGGAGGCGAGAAAGGCAGCCGTGGAGGGCATTCCGGCCCATCTCCGGCAATTTTTAAATTTGATTTTCATCAGTTCGGTGTTAAGCCGGACACGAAAGAGCCTGGCCCAAACAATCCCGTATTGAAACATATTGAGGATTACCTGAATCTTCCCGAAAGGGGCTCGAATCATTCTGGTTGGAACAACGACCATGGTGGTTCGAATTCTATCCATGCCGGCTACGATTCGAGGCCAATCGGAAACTGGCAGCCAGAAATTGTGCACCCGGCCGCCGCACCGGTGCCTGAACCCTCGACAATGCTGTTATTCGGGACGGGCTGCGTCGTATTTGGTGGCTTTCTAAGAAGGAAATTTAAAAACCAGGCTTAGTATTCTTCTCGAAAAGGGGATGGGCCATTTTGCCTATCCCCTTTTCTTTTTTTTGATCGCAAGTGCCTCTATGGACATCAGAGGTCGATGGTGTTCGTGCTGGAGAGGCTTAGCGGCGGGCTGATGGAAGGGTCTGAGCCGGGCGGGCCGCCCTTGAGGCGGTATTCGATCTCCTTCTTCGCGGGCTCCACCCAGCTGAACACGCGCCGGACGAGGGAGACGTGGCGGGGGTCCGCGCTCATCTTCAAGAATTCCTTTTCGCGCTGCCTGAGTTGGTCGAGCAGGATCAGGTCGATTTCGGTTCCGGTGCGGCCGATCCCGCGGATCAACACCGAGAGGTGCTGGACCAGCGCGTACAGGTGCGGCCGGCCTCCCTCCATGGCGTAGCAGGTCGACTGGGGGGTGCCGTAGACGCCGAGCGCGCTGTGCAGGATTGAGGCCGCGGTGCTGCCGCCGACCAGCGCCAGAAAGATGTGGACCTCCCGCTCCAGGGCGAGCAGGAAGCGCGCCGGCATCGGGGACATGCCCGAGAGCGCCGGGTCGAAGGCCGCGTTCAGCCGTTTGCGGATGCTCACCACCTTGGTCAGGAAGCGCTTAGGCTCGCCGTTCACTTTCCAGTTCGCGTAGTTCACGACCTTGCCGTCCAGCCCCGTCCGGACCCGCAGGATCTCCTCCGGGGTGAGCTCGATATCGACGTTGATCTCCTTATTGTACATCCGCAGAAACTGCGTGGACAGCATGACCGCGTTGCGGTCGGGATAGGCGACCTGGGCGGGGTCGCCGACGAAGTCGGAGAGCAGGGTCCGCACGGCTTGGAGCGGCTGCCGGGTCTCCTTGACCATGAGCTGCAGGGAATTGAGGAAGGGCAGGCGGTCGCTGCGGCGCGGCATGTCCTTCAAGAACTCCCAGAGCACCTGGAAAATCTTCTTGTGGAACGGGGCGAAGTCCCGGACGCGTTTCTCGAAGAGCGCCTTCTGGAAGTTGCCCCGGCCGTCGAAGCAGGCGCGGAACAGCTTCAGGATGGCCTCCATCTCCTCCGCCGGAAGGCCGAAATAGGTGCACAGGGCCGAGGTGTCCCGGGCGAGATAAATGGGGTCTTCGCCGGAGGTCGCCCGAAGCTTGCGCTGGCCGGCGGCGCGGTCCTTGGCCGTGTCGATGGCCTGGGCGAGCTTGTCTTCCACCGTGCCGACGACCCGCTCCTTGTCTCCCTCCCAGACCTTGACGTCCTTGCCGTCGACGACGATGTCGTTCAACAGGTCGGTCGGCAGCTGGTCCATTCCGGATTGGACGCGCTGCAGCACGGCCTCCATCAACTGGGACGCCGCCGGGCTGGCCTGCATGGAGTCCATCAGCCGGGTGATGACCCCCAGGCGCTCGCCGAGGCCGTCTGCGTTCAGATTGCCGTAGTCCTGGGCAAAGAGACCGCGCAGGGTGACGACCGCTTCTGCGGGGGCGGCCTTGTAGGCCTCCTTGACGAACTGCGCCATGCCGGCCTTGAGGGCGGCATCGCCCATCACGACGGCCTGACCCGCCGGCAGCGCTGCGCCGCCGGGCTCGGCGGTTCCCCCGGGGACTTCCCCGCCGCCGGGTTCCGAGGGACCCCGTTTGGGGCCGTCGGCCGCGGACGGCGGGCCGGCGGCATTCGCGGCGAAGCGCCCCCCGCCGGAGCCGCCGGTGAATGCCGCCGTGGCCGGGGCGGCGTCATCGGCGTCGCGCCGGTCGCTGTTGATTTCGAGCGGGGGCCTCTGGAATTTTTCGCGCAGGCCTTTGATCGCGAAGAGCGCCTGGTAGACGTTCGGGGCCTGGCGGCGCAGGGCGCTGCCTTCCGGCCGCTGCATCAGCGCCGCCACCTTGCCGACCACATCTTGCAGCGTCTCCGCGGACAGGTCGTTGACGGCGGCGAGCAGGGTCAGGTTCGGGTCGGGCAGGCTGCGTTCGTCGTGAACCGGCCGCAGCTGCATCGAATTCCCGCTGCGGGTGAAGGCGATGGGGGTGGATTTCTCAGCGGCCTGCCGGTAGCAGGAGATCACGCGGATCGCCACTTTCAGGGTTTCCAGGGACTCCGGGGTGTCCTCCGGCAGGCGCAGCAGGACCGAGTCGATGCCCTCGGCCGCCAGGGTTTCAGAGGCTTTCTGGACGCGACCCTCCAGGTGTTTGAAGCGGATGCCCGCACGCTTGATGACGGCGGAGACGATGGCAACATCGATGCTGAGGTCTCCCAGCCGGATTTGATAGTCCGGCTTGTCGCTGCCCTTGCCGTGGGAAGACCCGCGGCGGGTGATGCGGATGGTTCCGTCATGGCCCGGCAGCCGGGAGAGTTGCAGCAGAACGGCCGCGAACTGCTTGAAGGTGTCTTTTTCAGACCTTACCCCCTCCCAGTACTGGACATCCCGGAAGCAGGCGTTCAGCAGATAGACCATCTCCACGAGCAGGATCCGCTGGCGATCCAGTTCCTCCGGCCGGGAGGCGTCGGTCGCAGGGCCGGAAGCCGTCTCGGCCTTTTGAAGGCCGCTGCCGAGTTCCTGGAGGAGTTTGGCGGCGATTTCGTCCATCTTTTGAATTTTATCCGGTTCGGGCTTCAAAGTCAACGCGCGCAGATGGGATAAATAGAGAAATTATTAATGGATTCATCGTGTTGGATTGATCTTTGAGGTGCGGTCAGGCGGGCAGGAAGGATGGGCGGTTACCTTATGGGAAGTTCCAAAAGACTTTCGTTTCTGGCCAGGTGTAGAGGGTACAAAGGTTCGGAGTTCAGGAGAGGGGCAGCTGCCGCAATCTGACCGCTCCCGGGCCCCACCACCCGCGCGGGAGGATCGCGGGAAATGTGGCTGCAGCCTTTGAGAATTATCCTGAACCCTGGACCCCGAACCCTGACGTCTGAGCAGTTAAGACCCTTTCAGCACGTCGATCATGGTGAACATCCGACCGCATTCGCCGGCGGCCACCCGGGCGTGAAGGTACAGCAATGCGTCGATGGTGCCGAGAGCGTAAATCTCACGGCCGTTGACATTGTGGGTGAACTCGAAGCGCACGCTGCCGTCGGCGGAGGTCAGCGTGTAGGTGTGCCACCCGTGGCCGGCGAGATGCTCCTCCGGGATTCCCCAGCGGGTCGCTTGCGCCCGGGGGTCGCGTTCCATGGCGATCTGCTCTTCCGCGAACGGGATGCCGAGCTGGTTGAAGTAGCGCACCATGGCCCTGGCCGTGCCGCTGGTGTCGGCCTTGCCTTTCTGGTGGCTTTCCCGGATGGCGAGGGTGTAGCCTTTGAAAAGACCGGGAAAGGTTTGCGCGGCGTATTCCATCATGGCCTGGAACCCGACGATCTGTTTGGCCATGTTCGGCGCCACCACCGCGGCAATGCCGGAGGAACGGACGGTGTCCTCCAACCGCTGCCGGTCGCCGCCGGTCGTGCCCATGACGAACGGCAGGCCGTGGCGGCAGTAGAATTCGGCGTTGGCGTTGACGGCGCCGGGGTGGGTGTAGTCGACGCTCAGGAAATCGCCATGCGCCCCCCGCAGTTGCCGCACGGCGGCCTCGCACGCCTCGGGTCGAATGAGGCGGATCGCCGTGCCCTCGATGGTGTGCGTGTGTTCCTGGATCTCCGGCCCGGTGAAGGAGCAAGGCATCAGACGGAAGCGCCGGTCCCTCTGAACGTGGCGGGCCACCGTGCAGGCGACCTTTCCGGGGATGCCGTTGACCATGACGGATATGGGCTGCATGTGAAACCTCCTTCGGGGTCTGCCGGTCGCCGGTCGGCCCGTCCGTGTTGCGGAAACCGGCCCGCGACTTATGGTTTGATTCCGAGCTTTTCGTGCGCTGCCAAAACAACTCGCTGCAATTTCGGGAAGCGTTCTTCAAACGTCGCCAGCCGGCCCGCCAGGCCCCGCAGCGCAGCGGGGATGTAGCGGGCGAACCGGCTTTTGCCCTTGACGGTGGTCAGGAATCCGAACGCGCCCAAAACCTGAAGGTTGCGGGAGAGCGCACAGCCGCTGAGCGCGCGGCGGAAACTCGCGGCGTCGATCGGGCGCTGCACGGCCAGTTGCTGCAGCGCATAGCCCAACAGGTGCTCCTGTTCCTCCGACGTGAGCCCGGCGTAAGGGTCGATCAGCAGGGACGCCAGGTCGTACTGGACCGGGCCGATCCTCCCGCCCTGGAAGTCGATGAAATAAAAGCGGTCGCCCGTGAGCATGATGTTGCGCGACTGCAGGTCGCGGTGCATGAACCCCCGGCGGCCGTCGGCCAGGGCCTGGTCCGCGATGTGCTCGAACTCGTCCTGGAAATCGTCGAAGCCGGTGTCCATGCCGGCATACCCCTTGAGAAACGCATCGCAAAAATAGCGGCACTCGCGTTCCATGACGACCTGCCGGTCGTAGGCGGGGGTCTGGTACGCCCAGGCCGGGTCAAAGCCTTCGGCCCCCTCCACGGACAGGGCGACGAGCCCGTCTATCACCTTGCGGTAGACCGCCATCACCCTCCGACGGTCCGGCGCCCCCCGGACGGCGGATTGGAGATTGGCGTCCCCCAGGTCCTCCAGGAACACCAGCCCCGCGAAGTCATCGGCGAAATGGATGGCCGGCACGGGCAGCCCCTTGCTTTTCAGGTGCCGCCCGATGTGAATGAACGCATCCACTTCGGCGACCGCGGCCGTCGCGCGCAGGCCGTGGTCCGCGAGCACGAGCGAGCCCTCGGCGGCCTTCACCCGGGACCATTGCCGGTCGGAACCGTCGCCCTCCAGTCGTTCCCAGGCGAGCGCGGCCGGCGGCGGTTGCGAAAAGGCTTGTTCCCAGGCCTCCCGGGCGCAGGCCTCGCGTGCGGCCCGACGATACCGCTCCGGTGTCCCCAGGTCCATCCACCCCTCATGCGCCGTGATGAAACCCCGCACGTCCCGGCCGTCGGAGATCATCGCCCGAAAGGCCTCGATGCTGTGAGAGGCGCCCCCGGACGGGATGTAGTCGAGGACGGCCGGGTCCAGAACCTGGATGCCGGTGAAGGTGAGGGCGCCGGCCGGCGCGGCCGATGGGGAGGCGGCGAACCCGCGGATGCGTCCCTGCGGGTCCACCGTCACGCTGTTGAATTCCGCATCATTCGCCAGCACCAGGGTTGCCGCAGACCCCTCGCGGAGGTGGAACGCGTACACCCGGCGGAGGTCGACGGCGTGGCAGATGTCCGCATTGATCACGAAAAAAGGGCGCTCATCCCAAAAATCCCTGACGTTCCGGATGGCCCCGCCGGTGCCGAGGATGTCGGGCTCCCGCCGGGCGACGACCGGGATGCCCCAGCAGCCGGAGGCGATAAAGGTTTCGATCTGCTCGGGCAGATGGTGGGTGTTGACGATGACGGCCTCGCAGCCGGCCTCCCGCAGCTGGAGGATGTGGCGTTCGAGCAGCGGTCGGGCGGCCAGCGGGAAGAGGGGCTTGGGCCGCATCCGGGTGTAGGGCAGCAGCCGCGTTCCAAGGCCCGCCGCCAGGATCAGCGCTTTCATCATCAGAGTTTCAAGCAGCGCAGCGCGCGCCCGATCGCTGCTGTGAAGGTTTCGACGGCCTCGCGGTCCTCCGCGCCCTTGAGCCCCCGGCTCGTGAAGAAATCCACGGCATTTTCATAGGTCACCTTGGAGAGCGCTTCGCGGTGCTCGATCTCCTTGCTTTTGAACATGCGGCGGCCGAGGGAGGCGATTTTCCGGATGCGGTCCTTGCCGTCGCCGGCGTCCCGGGAGGTGCTGCGGAAATAGCATAGGACCACCCAGTAGGATTCCAGGAAGGTCTTCAGGAACACGGCGAACAGCTTGAGCTTGCGGAAGCCGGCCGATGTGACGTTGAAGGTGTCCGGCAGGCTGGGATGGGGCACCAGCATGGCGTCCTCGAAGAATCGGTGGAGGGATGCGCGCAGCATTTGCTCCGGCGGCACATCGCCGTCGTGGACGAACTCAAACTGAAACAGCTCCTGCAGGAATTCGACGTCGGTGTGCAGGTCGGTGGCCGAAAACTGGAAGGCGTCTTTTTGGAGGATGGCCAGCGCCGTGAAGGCGGCGGGGACGAAAAAGGCCACGCACGTGTTCTTGTAGTACTCCAGCAGCGGCTGCTTGGCGTCCCTCAGGACGAAACCGACCGAGCCGCCCGCCTCTATAGGTTCGTTCGCCGGGGATTCGATAATTTTGCGCTGGACGTAGGATTGAAGGGCATGGGCGATCGCCCGGCGGTGATCGAGGATGAGCGTGTCGGCCAGCTTCGCCCCCACCGCATCCAGGTGATTCGTGTAGAGGTCGACCACCGCCATCAGCGCTTCGAGGTCGAAGCGGTCGCGGCCGCCGTTGAGAATGGCGGCCGCGGCGAGGGCCTGGGGGGTGACGACGCTCACCTGGTTGATGGCGTGGGCGATCCGGTGCCCCAGACTGCGGCAGAACCCGTTGAACTCCTTCTGCTTCATGGCCTTCAGGGGCGTGCCGCTGCGCTCGGCCAGGTCATTGACCGACAGCGGCGCGTGGAACTGGAGATAGACTTTACCGTAGCGGTGCTTGAGGAATTTCCTGGCGCTGACGACCTGCCAGACGTTTTCCGGCTGCTTCTGCCCGCCCTCGATTTCCTGCAGATACGATTTCTCCTCCAGGACCCGGTCGTAGCCGATGGACACCGGAACGAAGATCAGGTCTTCGCAGGCGCCGTTTTTCTGGGCGTTCAGCAGAATGGAGAGCAGCCCCAGCTTGGGCATGAGCAGCTTGCCCGTGCGGCTGCGCCCGCCTTCGATGAACTGCTCGACGGGGTAGCCCTCTTCGAGGATCGTGTGCACGTACTCCGCGAACACCCGCGAGTAGAGCACGGCGCCGCGAAAGCTTCTGCGGATGAAAAAGGCGCCCCCGCGGCGGAAGAGCGGCCCCATCGGCCAGAAGGAGAGGTTCTTGCCGGCGGCGATGAGGGGGCACGGCAGGTCGTTGTTGTAAAGCATGTAGGACAGGATCAGGTAGTCGACATGGCTCTTGTGGCACGGGACATATACGACCGGCCCCCGCAGCGCCATGCGCTTGACGGCGGCGAGCCCGTCCAGGTTCATGCTGACCCCGTCGAAGAGCGTTCGCAGGATCCATCCGACGATGGCCGAATAGAACCGGAGCCAGCTGGGGCTGGGGTCTGCCGAGATTTCGTCGATGCAGCTGTCCGCCGCGGCGCGCACCTCGGCGAGCGGCACCCGGTGGGTTTCGGCATGGGACTGTAGGAATGTCTGGAGCCGCTCGCCGTCCAGGATGCGCTGCTTCAATTCGAAGCGCGACTTGAGCACCGGGCCGGTGATGGCCCGGCGGTGTCGCCCGACCTGGGCCAGGCTTTCGCTGCGCAGAACGGCCGCCTGGTACTCGACGCTGTGCGCCGCCATGTCCGGCCGTGCGAGAAAGCGCCGCAGGTCGATGGGCGCAGAGATTTCGACGAAGACGTTGCCCGGGTGTTTGAACAGGAGGGACAGCAGGCGCAGTCGGCCGGGTTCGTCCTCGGGCCCGAAGAGCATGTCGACCAGGCTCGGCTGGGACCGGCGCGGCTTTTTGCTGAAGAACACGATCTGCGGCACGATCAGAACCGGCCGGTCGATGGACTTTTGAAGCGCGACCAGGAACTCGACCGGGTCCCGGGCGGGGCGGCCGAGCCGTCGCAGCAGGGACGGGGCCTCGATCAGCGTCAGAAAGCCGACCCGGCCGTTCAGGAGCTGGTTTCGGGCAAACCCGCTGGCGAAGGGG
>JALOPD010000527.1 GCA_025454075.1 Desulfobacterales bacterium
CGCTGAATTCGTCGCAAAGGCTCTGGGGGTAGACGCATTTCATGCGGAGCTCATGCCTGAAGACAAAGTGCGGTTATTGGAGGAAATCAAGCTTGCATCAAACCACGGCGGGAAACTCGCTTTCGTCGGCGACGGGATCAACGATGCCCCGGTCATCGCCCTCGCCGATGTCGGGGTCGCGATGGGTGCGCTCGGCTCGGATGCGGCGATCGAGACAGCCGATGTGGTGATCATGACCGATTCTCCATTGAAGATGGTCGAGGCCGTTAAAATCGCACGCCAAACAAGGAGAATCGTCTGGCAGAACATTATTATGGCGCTATCGATAAAGCTCATTTTTTTTATGGCCTTGGGAACGATGGGGATGGCATCCATGTGGGAGGCAGTGTTTGCCGACATGGGAGTGTCCCTTGCCGCCGTGGTAAATTCAACGCGTGTGCTGAGGGGAAAGTGGTTGTCGTAGATTTATGTGGTTATAACCAATGACCCCCAATCCTTGGGAATTTTTAAAAGTTTGATGGTGTTCGTCAAGTAATCTCCCCCCAAAGCCTCCATATTGATTAAGTCCCTTCCCCCGTCGTTTCCCGTTTCAGTTCGACGATTGTCGCCCCCCATCCGCCGGCATCCATGGGTGCATCGGCAAAAGACAGCACCTGCGGGTTTCGCCGGAGGAGTTCGTGGACGCGCTTTTTCTGGGCGCCGGTGCCCTTGCCGTGGATAATGCGCACGGTTGCGAACCCCGCGCGCACGCACTCGGCGACGTAGTCCTCGATCAAACTTGGAATGTCCCGGGGATGGAACGTGTGCAGGTCGATGACGTCTTCGATCGGGACGATGACGGGTTCCATGCGGTGCCTCCTGCGGCGGCGCGGCGATTGTTTTTCCGGGAGGGATGGGTTAGACCGAAGCGTCCATGCACGCAGGCCATCCCATGACATACGCGCTGTTGGCGGGCGCCTACCTTCTCGGCTCCATCCCGTCGGGAGTCCTTTTGACGTGCGTCTTTTCAGCGGCCGACCCGCGCCGCAGCGGCAGCGGCAACATCGGTGCCACCAACGTCGCGCGCGTCGGCGGTCTCGGCCTGGGGTTGGCGACGCTGGCGGCCGACCTGCTGAAGGGGGCGGTGCCGGTCTGGCTGGCGCTGAACGGGGGGCCTGCCACGCCGCGCGCCGACCTTGTCCCGGTGGCCGCCGCCCTGCTGGCCTTCTTCGGGCACCTCTTCCCCGTTTACAGCGGGCTGCGCGGCGGGGGCAAGGGGGTCGCCACGGCCGCCGGCGGGTTTGTCCTGATCGCGCCGATGGCCGTGCTGACGGCCGGTGCGGTGTTCGCGGTCTGCGCGGGCGTGTCCCGCCGCGTGTCGGTCGGTTCGCTGGCGGCGTTCCTGCTGCTGCCCTTTGCCGTGCATGCGACCGTCGGTTCATGGGCGGCGACCGCCGGCGCCGCTCTGGCATCGGTCTTCGTCTTCATCCGCCACGCCGGCAACATCCGGCGATTGATCGCCGGGACCGAACCGGTGTTCAGCATCGGGCGGAAAAAGGAGTGACGGTTTCGTAAAAACAGGGCAAGAGCAGGGCCGCTCGTTGAGGAGCGGGTCCCGGCGATCCGAACCGCGCGTCAAGATGCCGCTCCCACCGGCAAACGTGCCGCATCCGCTTATCCGGCCAGCAGCCCCCAGACCAGAGCGATTAGGCCCGCCAGGACCAGGTGGCTTTCCACCAGGAATTCCAAACGGATGCCCGGCAGGATGAAGCCTTTTTCCCAGGCGAACAGAATGGCGAGCATGGCCGCCGGGCACAAGATCAGCAGGAAGTTCAGAGCCGGCAGCGGCCCCAGGGCAGCCGCCAACGGCAGACCTGCGATGAGGACCGCCAGCATCCCTTTCAACATCCGCAGCGAGCGTTTCTCCCCCAGGAGCGTCGGGATCGTCTCCTTGCCGACCAGGCGGTCGCCCTGCATGTCGAGGATGTCGAAGAAGGCCGTGCGCACGAAGACCAGCCCGGCCGACCAGGCGAAGATGAACGCGTCCGTGATGCGCAGGGTCCCGAAAACCGAGATCGGCGGCAGAACGGCCGTGACCACCCCCCACGCCATGGTGATCAGGACGGTCTTGGCACCCGGGATATCCTTGACCCGGCGGTACATGATGCCGGAAAACGCCCTGGGAATTAGCGGGATCCGGTAGGAGAGCCCCAGCAGGCTCATCACCAGCAGGATCAGGAACGGCAGCCATCCCTGCAGGCGAGCGGTGACCAGGCCGGCGGCGCCGCTGGCCAACGCGATGACCGTCAGCGAGGCGCTGCGGACCTGGTAGAAGCGGGCGCGGTCGGGCTCGTTGTAGCGGTCGGCCTTGCTGCCGGTGAGATGATTCAGGATGTGCATGGACTGCACATAGAGAAACGCAATGAGGACGAACGGGGCGACATCGGCGATCCCCTGGAGGCGGCTGACGGCGTAGCACAATCCGGCCGCACCCAGGGAAACATACAGGTTGGTGAGAAGCGCCGCGCGCATCAAGGTGTACACGGCCTTGTGCCAGCCCGATTTGCGCCGGAAGACCATGGTTTCCAGGGTCATGACCACCTTGCGGATCACCCAGTTCGGCGTGGAGGCGCCCGCCGTGATGCCGATGGTGCGGAGCGCGCTGAGCATGTTCACGTCGATGCCGGCGAGGTCGGACTCGTTTTCCACCTGGAAGGCGGGCTTTCCGGCCTGGCGGGCGATTTCAAACAGGCGCTGGGTGTTGCCGCTCTCGCGGCCGCCGACCACGACCACGGCATCCACGGACTCCGCCAGCCGCTGCACCTCCGCCTGCCGCCT
>JALOPD010000528.1 GCA_025454075.1 Desulfobacterales bacterium
GCTCAGACCGGGATGCTGTCGGGCGTGTTTTTCGTCGCCTCGCTGGTTCATGTGCCTTTGGGCCCCACGAGCGTGCACCTGATCATGAACGGTATCCTGGGGCTGCTGTTGGGGTGGGTCGCCTTTCCCGCCATTCTGGTGGCGCTGGCCCTGCAGGCGGTCTTTTTCCAGTTCGGCGGCATCACCTCGCTGGGGGTGAACACCGTCATCATGGCCCTGCCGGCGGTGGTCTGCTATTACGTTTTCGCTCCACTGCTGCGCCGCGGCCGGCCGGCCGCCCTGGCAGGGGCCTTCGGATGCGGGTTCATGGCCGTTTGCCTTGGAGGCATCATCGTCGGCTTGGCCTTGATGTTCACCGAGGAGGAATTCTTCGGAGTGGCGGCCGCGGTCGTGGCGGCGCATCTGCCGGTGATGATCATCGAGGGCATCGTAACCGCCCTTTGCGTGGCGTTTCTGAAGAAAGTCCAACCATCGATTCTGCCGGGGTACACTCCCAAGGAGGTTTCATGAGGATCCGATTGCCTTTTTTCGCGAACATAGCGCTCGGGATTGTGCTTCTTTTCGCCGGCGCGGCCTTGGCTCACCGGGTCAACATCTTCGCCTGGGTCGAGGGCGACAAGGTTTTCGTCGAGTGCAAATACCCGGACGGCACCAAAGTGCAAGAAGGCGTCATCCGGGTTTTGGATTCCGCCGGCAAGGAGCTTCTCAACGGCAAGACCAACGCCAAGGGGGAATTTTCGTTCCAGGTGCCCAAGATAGACGACCTGAAAATCGTGCTCGAAGCCGGCATGGGCCATCGGGGCGAATGGCCCTTGTCGAAGCAGGACCTCGCGCCCTGAACCCGCCCGGGCGCGGATGGGATGGGCTGCCATTGCAATTGCCTTATCGGCTGTGGCAGGGCGCCGTTATTTCCGCGCTTGATGGCGTTACGGGCCCTCAAGAAGGTGCACCCGTCCCCGCCGCCGGGAGATGGGGTCACAAGGAGGTTGCATGAACGTTCGTGCGCTATCCCTGTTTTGGCTGGTGCCGGCGCTTATGTTGTTTTGGGCCGGCGCGGCGCAGGCCCAGAGCGACCAGGCGCCGCCGGCTGCGCCCCAGCCCGCCCTGAGAACCGCGGCGCCGGCCGCCGATGAGCCTTCCGCTGTCGCGGCATCGCCGCTGCCTGCCGGAATCGAAAAGGCTCTCGAGAAAGCGCTGGACAGAAAGCTTTCCCCCATTATGAGAGCGCTGGCCGAGATGCAGGAGCAGAAAATAAAGTTGACGGATGTTCTCGGCGGTCTCGGGTATATTTTCGGGCTGGTGGGAGTGGCCGCCTATTTCAAGCGCAAGCCAGGATGAGGTCGTAAAAAGCCGACCGCAGCTCGCGGCGATTGCCTCTCGGCATGAAGTGTTGACCTTGTGGGAGTGGCTTCCAGCCACGATGCTGTCGCGGCAAGATGCCGCTCCCACAAAAGAAATGATGGACATGAATCTTTTGCGAGTTCAGCAAGCTATTGGCACCAATCATTTGAAACGCATCTGCGTCATCGACGGCCAGGGCGGCGGCATCGGCGCCGCGCTCATCAGGTGTCTCAAAGAGGCTTACGGCGAGACGGTCGAGCTGATCGCCCTGGGAACCAACGCGATCGCGGCCGCCCAGATGCTGAAGGCCGGCGCCAACCGCGCGGCTTCCGGCGAGAACGCCATCCTTGTCACCAGCCGGTGCGTCGATGTGATCGTGGGGCCGATTTCCATCAGCTGGGCCAACGCCATGCTCGGCGAGATCACCCCGAAGATGGCCGAGGCGGTCACGTCCAGCCCGGCCCTCAAGTATTTTCTGCCGCTGTCCCAGGAGCCCGCGCTGATCGTTGGGGTCAGCAACGAACCCTTGCCCCATCTGGTCCAGAAATTGGTTTACCACCAACTCAAGGAGGTGCTGTCCGATGTGTGAAGCCAATGCCTATATCGACAGAAGCGGCCGGGAGGAACTCCTGCTCGAATCCGTCGATATCGTCGAGCCGCAGGAGGACGGGGGGTTTCTGCTGGTGGACATATTCGGCCAGCAGAAGACCGTCAAGGCGCGGTTGAAGCGCATGAATCTCGTCAACCACCGCATCGTCTTCGGCAGCTGACAGAGACCCCGCATGCTCCGCGAACCCTTCGCCGTCGGCGACTCGCCGCTGCACCGGCTCGATCCGCGCGTCCGGCTCGTCGCGGCGGCCGTCTACGCGTGCGCGGCGGCGCTGTGCCGGGAATTCCCCGCGCTGCTCGCCGCGCTGCTCCTTTCCGCAGGCCTGGTCGCGCTCGCACGCCTGCGAGCCGCCGAGGTTCTCAAGCGGCTGTTCGTCGTCAACGGGCTGGTGGTGTTCATATGGATGGTGATCCCCTTCACCTTCCCCGGTGAAGCCCTGGTGCGCGTAGGCCCCTTCAGCGCGGCGCGGCAGGGGGTGGAGCTGGCCGCCCAGATCACGCTCAAATCAAACGCCATCGTCCTAGCCTTCATGGCCCTGGTAACCACCATGCCATTTTCCACTGTGGGACACGCACTGCACCGGCTGCGGGTGCCGGACAAGATCGTCCACCTGCTGCTGAT
>JALOPD010000529.1 GCA_025454075.1 Desulfobacterales bacterium
TCATCAATTCGATGAAGGAAAAACCCGCTGCCCCCTGTTGTGACATAAAATCCTTCATGGCTTGGCCCTCGATCACTGCGTCCGGATATTGCCCAGCCGGTTGATGCGCAATTCCTTTCGACCGGCGGCGTTCACCAGCGGGATACGCTCCGCCGCCACGATGTCGGGCGCCAACCCGCGGCTGTTGAAGCGCATGCGATTGTTGACGAGTGTCACCTCGCCCAGGGGCACGCTCACCCCGGCGGGAAGCTGCCGCACCTGAATCACGCGCTCGGCTCCGTTCTGGACCATGTCTCCCGCAACGCCGCCCCCGCTGCCGTCGTCGATGAAGAGAGTGTAGCCCCCGGCCGCCAATTGAACCGATACGAAGCTGCCCTCCCGCATCGCCCGGATCTTGGCCATTTCGAGGTCCGCCGAAAGGTTTATGGCCGCTCCGCTCAGTCGGTGACCTTGCAGCCACCTTAAAAAGGACGGCATGCTGATCGCAGCGAGAACGGCGATGATGGCCAATGTGACCGCAACTTCCAACGCCGTGAAGCCCGAGTTTTTCTCTTTAGACATGATAGACCCCTCTCGCGGTGCCAGTTGATACAAATCCTGTGCCATGGACATCCGGCCCCTGAACAGGGCGGATGTCAAAAGCCTCATCAACATTCTGATTTAAAATCTAAATAGCGTATGGCAGGCGCTGCGACAGGCTGATAGGAGAAGCGCCCGTGCCGAGGCGGGAATCCAGCGATAGTAATCTGTAATTAAAATGAAAAACGGATAAGCGGGGGGCCTTGCGGAAGGACGACGGCTGAAAAGCTCACTTAAAACCTAGTGAAATTTTCGCATTGATATAAAATAATTAAGAAAAATGAGATGCCACATTCTCGAGGCATCTAAAATCGATTTATGCAGGTCGCAACTTTTTTAAAGCGTACGCGCAGCAGCGCGGGAGGACCGCAGGTCGGGCAAGCCGCAACGAATCACCGAGCGAAGTACGGCGCCGAAATCGGCAGTTCAAAGTGGTATCGATTAGCCGGCCTGAAGGTACTGGACCGCGTTCATGAACATGCGGATTCCCACGGTCGGGCCGGTTCCGAACGCCCGGCAATCGCGACGGGCGCGTTCCCGCTCGCGCATCCAGTCCGGGTGGTTGGTCCAGTCGTTGTAAGCCTCGGGGTGGGGCATGAGGCCGAACACGCGGCCGGTCGGGTCGCAGATGCCGGCGATGTCGTCCACCGACCCGTTGGGGTTGTGCGGGAAGGCTCCTTCCGCCGGCCGCCCATCCGGGCCGGCGTAGCGCAGGACGACCTGGCCGGCGGACTGCAAACGCCGGATCACCGCCGGCTCGGCGTAGAGCCGCCCTTCGCCGTGGCGCACGGGCAGGTCCGCTTCCCGGATGCCGCGCGTGAACACGCACACGGAGCGGGGGTCCACCTGCAGCCGGACCCACTGGTCGCGGAAATTGCCGCAGGCATTGGCCGTCAGCGCGACCGCGCGCGCGCGGTAGTCGCCGTCGAAGCCCGGCAGCAGGCCGAGGTTGACCAGCGCCTGAAAGCCGTTGCAGATCCCCAGCACGAGGCGGCCCGATGCCACGAAATCGACAAGCCGTGCCCCCATGGCGGTTTTCAGCCGCACGGCCTGGATGACGCCGGCCCCGTGGTCGTCGCCCCAGCCGAAGCCGCCGATGAACACCAGGATCTCGTAATCCTCCAGGCGCACCTCGCCTTCGACCAGCGCGTTGATGTGCGCCCGCCGCGGCCGGGCCCCTGCCCGTTCGAGGGCGAAGGCGGTTTCGTGGTCGCAGTTGAGTCCGTATCCGGTCAAAACCAGGGCGTTTACGCTGTGCATGTCGGATTGTCCTCGCTTTAGCCTGCGGCGGCCGGGCACAGCCGGGCCGATCTCAAATCAGGTGGCCGAAGGGCTTCTTCCAGGAGGCCCTCATGTCGCCGACCTTGAGGCTGGCGGCGGTCCGCCCGTCCGGTCCGTTCACCGTCAGCACTGCCTCTTGCGTCACACTCCCGATGCACGCAAGCGGAAGCCCGGCGAACAGCGCCTCGAGCTCGGCCCCGCGGGCGGGGTCCGCCGTCAGGATGAAACGCCCGGCCGACTCGGAGAAGAGCAGCGTGTCGAGCCGATCCACGCCCTCGGCCGGCACCCGGCGCGCATCCACATCCAACCCGAGGTTGCCCCCGATCGCGACCATGGCCAGGTGAACACCGAGGCCGCCGCGATAGATCCCGTGCACCGAAGCGACTAGTCCCTGCTCGATCGCGCGGCCCACCGCGCGGTAGACCGGTGTGAACTCCTCGGGTCGAACCTGCGGGACGTTCCGGCCGACGTACCCGAAGTGGGCATAGTATTCCGAAGCGCCAAGCTCGTCGCGGGTGAGTCCCGCCACGTAGACCCGGTCTCCCGGGATCTTGGCGTCCATGCTGACGACGCGCTCGATGTCCGGCACCACGGAGATCGTGGCAAACTGCATGGTTTCGGGCGCGGACACCTTGTGGGACTCCCCGTACCGGCCGACCAGGTGGCCGTCCACGTACATGCTGTCCTTGCCGGACAAGAGCGGGATGCGG
>JALOPD010000530.1 GCA_025454075.1 Desulfobacterales bacterium
CGGGATAGTCGGCTCCACGGTCGTCTTCTGCATGCCGGGCAGCCTCAACGCCTGCAAGCTCGCCTGCACCCGGCTGATCTTCCCGGAGCTGGGGCACCTGGCCAAGCATTTGAAGGGCGTTTGACCTGCAGGCATCGGACGCTCAGGCGCTTGAAATTTCAGCGGGATACTCATATAAAAGCGCGCGATGGTGATCCGGGTCTGAATCCCTGCGGGCACGATTGCAAGGCAGTGGTTATTTTTTTAATGCATGAGGGAGGCTATGATGGCTGAAACCAAAACCAAGGTATGTTCCTGGAACGAGTGGGATCCGCTGAAACATGTCATCGTGGGCCGCGCCGACGGCACGATGGTGCAGGCGCCGGAGCCGGCGGTCGAGCGCGACTGGCCGGAGTACGGGTTCCCCCGCGGGACCTACGGGCGGCTGCCGAAGGAGATGGAGGAAAAGGCCAACGCGCAGCTGGACGATTTCGCGCGCATCCTGGAGAAGCGCGGCATCCGGGTCGACCGGCCCACGCCGATCGACTTCGGCCAGGCCGTCCAGACGCCGGACTGGCAGCAGGCCAGCATGTTCGGCTGCATGCCGCCGCGCGACGTCCTGCTCACCGTGGGACCGGAAATCCTCGAGGCCACCATGTCCTGCCGCAGCCGCTGGTTCGAGTTTCTCGTCTACCGGCCGCTGCTCGAGCGCTATTTCCGGGAAGACCCGAACTTTCGCTGGGAGGCGGCGCCCAAGCCGCGCCTGACCGAGCGGACCTACAAGAAAGATTACTATAAAATCTTCAATACGCTGAGCGAGGAGGAGAAGCTCGAGCGCACCAGGGCCCGGGACTGGGTGCTGACCGAGGCCGAGCCCTGCTTCGATGCGGCCGACGTCGCCCGCTGCGGCAGGGACCTGATCGTGCAGCAGTCCACGGTGACCAACGCCGCCGGCATCAGCTGGCTCAGGCGGCACTTCCCCGGCCACCGCGTGCACTCGGTCATCTTCAAGGAAGACTCGCCGATGCACATCGACGCCACCTTCGTGCCGGTGCGGCCCGGCTTGGCCATCTCCAACCGTCAGCGCCAGCCGCTGACCCCCGAGTTGGTGGAACTGTTCAACAAAAACGACTGGCAGATCGTCGAGTGCGCCAAGCCGGCCCACGACAAGAAGGCCAAGCTTTCCTTCTGCAGCGTGTGGCTGTCCATGAACATCCTCGTTCTCGACCCCAAGACGGTGTGCGTCGAAGCCGCGGAGACCGAGCAGATGGCGCAGTTCGACAAGCTCGGCTTCGAGGTGGTGCCGGTGCCCTTCTGGGACGTGGCCGCCTTCGGCGGCGGGCTGCACTGCGCGACGGCGGATGTGTACCGCGAGGGGCCGCTGGAGGACTACTTTCCGCATCAAATATCGGGTTTCTGACAGGCTGATGATAAACGCCCATCTGCGGCGTTGTGCTGCATGGCGCTGGGACTGCGGCGTACTGCATGTACGCCTCGCCCCTACGCCATTTGCGCGCCTTGCATCTGGGCATTTCTGATCAGCCTGCGCTTCATTCAACCCCCGGGGCGCTTTGCTCTAAGACCTGATCAGGGTTTCAGTTTTTGCCCATCTTGCCGAAAATCATAGAAGCAACGATCTCTGGCTTTAAAATCCAATCGCTTTTTCCATTCATCCAGAATTCAAGGATAGCTCGATGACATCGACTCCTTTTCGTATGCTTGGCGCTGTCTTGGGCACCCTGCTGATCCTTATGGTCGGGCTGATCGCCGGCTGCGGATCGGGAGGATCAGGTGGTTCAAACGGGTCAGAAGGTTCAGGCGGCGCGGGGTCTGGCCCGGTGGTCCCCGATACCAATCCGATTTCCTTTTCGGATGACTGGCCGGAGGCCGGCACGGTTGAACGCCTGTGCAGCGTTCCTGCAGCGGCGCAAGCCATGGACAGCACGTCTCCTAACCATGTCGTCGGCAACGGAACTGCGGAGAGCTGTACCGGGGAAGCGTTCGTCGCGGCGGTTGCGGCCGGCGGCGTGATCACCTTCGACTGCGGTCCGGACCCGGTCACCATCACCCTCGCGGAAACCGCCAAAATATTTAACAATACCGGCCCGGAGATCGTAATCGATGGGGGCGGCCTGGTGACCCTCAGCGGAAGCAGCCAGCGTCGGATTCTTTACATGAACACCTGTGACCCGGATTTGGTCTGGACGACTTCCCACTGCCAGAACCAGGACCACCCCCGGCTGACGGTCCAGAACCTGACCTTCGTGAACGGCCATAGCTCCGGGCAAAACCCGGACGGCGGAGGGGCGATCTTTGTGCGCGGCGGGCGCTTCAAGATCGTCAACTGCCGCTTTTTCAACAATCGCTGCGATACGGAAGGTCCGGACGTGGGCGGGGCGGCGGTGCGCGTGCTCAGCCAATTTGACAACCAGCCGGTCTATGTCGTCGGATCCACCTTCGGCGGCCGTGAAGACCTGGGCAATGCCGGCTCCAACGGCGGGGCGTTGAGCAGCATCGGGGTCTCCTTCACCGTGATCAACAGCGTCATGAGCCACAACAACGCCATCGGCCACGGCGCCAATCCCGCCG
>JALOPD010000531.1 GCA_025454075.1 Desulfobacterales bacterium
TCTATCTCTGTCAAGGTTGCGGGATCGGCGAATCCCTCAACATCGAAAAGCTGAGCGAAGTGGCCTCCGACGAGGGCTATTCGGTCAAGACCTGTCCGGTGCTGTGCGGCAAGGAGGGACTGGAGCTTCTCAAACAGGAGGTTGCCGGAGGCGTCAACGCGCTGGTCATCGGCGCCTGTTCGCCGCGCGTGCTGTATGACACTTTCCGGTTCGACGGCTGCATCGTGGAGCGCGTCAACCTGCGCGAGCAAGTGGTCTGGTCGCACCCGCGGACGACCTGGCCGGCGCCCACCGAAGAGCAGAAGGACGACGAAACCTTCATCGACCACGTCCAGATGATGGCCTCCGATTATCTGAAGATGGCCTTGGCCAAGGTGGAAAAGATCAACCTGCCCGAGCCCTACAAGCTGGAGGCCTTCACCAAGAAGATCCTCGTCATCGGCGGCGGCATCACCGGCATTTCGGCGGCCATCGATGCGGCCAAGGCCGGCTATGAGGTCACCATCGTCGAAAAGGAGGCCGCGCTAGGGGGAAACGCCGCCAAGTGGCGCAAGCAACTGCCCACCGAATACCCCTACGAGAAGCCCATGGCGCCGGTGATCCAGTCCAAGATCAAGGAACTCGGCAGCTACCCCGGCATTTCGGTCAAGACCGGGACCGTGGTGGCCCGCATCGCCGGCCAGCCGGGGGATTTTGCCGTTACCTTCAAGAAACCCGGCGAGAAGATCGAGTTCGACGTGCCCTTCCCCCTGCCGGCGGAAATGCGCGTGGATGAAAGCGGCAAGGAACTCGATGCCGAAAAGCTCAACGAGCGCTATAAGGAGTACAACCAGGGCAAGGCGGACATCCTGACCTTCGACCCGAACGGCGAGAAGTTCGGCGCCGTGGTGCTCGCGGCCGGCTGGCGGCCCTACCAGCCCGCGGAGGGCGAATACGCCCACCTGGGGTTCGGAGCCACTCCGGACGTGGTCACCAACGCGCAGTTCGAGGCGATCGCCGCGACCGGCAAGATCAAGCGACCCTCCGACGGCAAAGACGCCAAGTCCGTGGTGTTCGTGCAGAGCCCCGGACAGGGGGGGCAGGACCAGGACTTCCCTTACGCGGCCTCGGTGACGAGCCTGGTGGCTCTGAAGCAGGCCAAGTACGTGCGCGAGGACTACGCCGACGGCAAGGCGTACATCATCTATCAGCACATGCGCACGCCGGGCATGACCGAGAACTTCTACAAGGCCGTCCAGCAGGACGCGGGCGTGTTCCTTACCAAGGGCCAGGTGACCAAGGTGGCCAAGAACGGAGCCGGCCTGATCGTCGAGGCCGACGACACGCTGCTCGGCCAGCCGATCCAGATCAACGCCGACATGGTGGTGCTCGCCACCGGCATGGTGCCGGCCACCAAGGACGACCCGGTGATCAACCTGGCCTACCGCCAGGGCCCGGCCTTCCGCGACAACGCCATCTTCAACGACTACGCCGACTCCAACTACATCTGCTTCCCCTATGAGACCCAGCGCACCGGCATCTACGCGGCCGGCGGCGTGCGGCGCAGCATGACCACGGAAGAGGCGATGGAGGACGCGGCCGGCGCGGCCCTCAAGGCCATCCAGTGCCTGGAGTCGGTCAACCGCGGGGTCTCCGTGCACCCGCGCTCGGGCGACCTGACCTTTCCGGATTTCTTCTTCCAGCGCTGCACCCAGTGCAAGCGCTGCACCCAGGAGTGCCCCTTCGGCGCCCTCGATGACGACGAGCGCGGCACGCCCAAGACCAACCCCACACGCTGCCGCCGCTGCGGCACCTGCATGGGGGCCTGCCCCGAGCGCATCATCAACTTCGCCAACTACAGCATCGACAGCGTCAGCTCGATGATCAAGGCGATCAAGGTGCCCTCGACCGACGATTTCGACGAGCCGCCCCTGCGGGTATTGGGGCTGATCTGCGAGAACGACGCCTACCCGGCGCTGGACATTGCGGCCCTGAACCGCCTGTCCTGGAACGCGGACGTGCGCTTCATCCCGGTGCGCTGTCTGGGCTCGGTCAACGTGATCTGGATCAAGGACGCACTTTCCAAGGGCATGGACGGCGTTTTCCTCATGGGCTGCAAGCATGGGGACGACTACCAGTGCCACTTCGTGAAGGGCAGCGAGCTCGCCGAGATCCGCGTCAAAAAGATCGGCGAAGCCCTCTCCAGCCTGGCGCTGGAGGTGGAGCGGGTGGCGCAGTTTCAAGTCGCCATCGACGAGTACGACAAGGTCCCGCAGATGCTCCAGGAGTTCGTCGGGACGATCGAAGGCATCGGCCCGAATCCCTTCAAGGGATTCTAATTCTGCATATGCTGAGTGAGGGGGGGACGGATCTGCCGCCCTCCCTCGTGTCCACACAGGAGGAAGGTGTATGACCGAAAGACTAGTAATTAAGCCGGACCTCGACTTCATCAAAGACGTGGGGATACTCGGCGGCGAGGACCTCAAGAAATGCTACCAGTGCGCCACCTGCTCGGTGGTCTGCCCCATTTCCCCGGACAACAAGCCGTTTCCGCGCAAGGAGATGATCGCGGCGTCCTGGGG
>JALOPD010000532.1 GCA_025454075.1 Desulfobacterales bacterium
CGACATCGGGATCCTGTTCATGCACAACGAGGGCTACAGCACCATGTGCGGCCACGGGATCATCGCCATCACCAAGGTGGTGCTGGAAACCGGGCTCTTCCCCATGAAGGCGCCGGAAACCGTCGTCCGCATCGACAGCCCGGCCGGCCTCATCACCGCGCATGCCCGGGTGGCTGAAGGGGAGGTCAAAAGCGTCCGCTTCCAAAACGTACCCTCTTTCGTGTTGGCGATGGACGAAACCGTGGATGTCCCGGGGCTCGGAGCGGTGCGCTGCGACATCGCCTTCGGCGGCGCCTTCTATGCCTATGTCGAGGCCAAGGACGCGGGCGTGCGCTGCATCCCCGACGATTTCCGCCTGCTGATTGAAAAGGGCATGGCGATCAAGCGCGCCGTTATGGCCGCCCGGCCGATTCCCCACCCGTTCGAGGCGGACCTGAGCTTTCTTTACGGCACGATTTTCGTCGGTCCGCCGATGGGGGAGGGGGCCCACAGCCGCAACGTCTGCATCTTCGCTGAAGGCGAGGTGGACCGCTCGCCCACCGGAACGGGCGTCAGCGGACGGCTCGCGATCCACCACGCTCGCGGGGATATCGGCATCGGCGAGCGAATCGCCGTCGAGAGCATCACCGGCAGCCGCTTCACCGGCCGCGTGCTCGAAACCACTACGTTCGGCAATTACCCGGCCGTCATCCCTGAAGTCGAGGGGGCAGCCCACATCTGCGGCCGCCAGGAATTCCTGATCGACCCGACGGACCCTTTCCGGGACGGCTTCATCCTGCGGTAGGCAACGGACCGGCTGCGGCAAACGACGGGGGCTCGACGGGTCTTCGGGATAGCTGCTATGGTTTCGGATTCCCACACCAGCGACGCAAGCGCAGGGGCCGAATTCCGCCGATGCGGAGTATGACCGGGGCTATGCCCTATTGGTTTTTGTCCAGTCCCGTCAACACCGGGGCGATATCCAAGGTGATTTCCCGCAACTGGGCGCTTACCAGGTTGAGGTGGCGGCGCATCTGCTCAGCCGCTTCAACCCCCTGGCCCCGCTTGAGGCAGGTCAGCAGCCGGCAGGCGGTTTTGTAGGTGGATGCCCGCACCGCAGGCGATGAGGTCGCCCTGAAGTGCTTGTGATAGCTCAGCACTTTTTCAATCAAAACTTTGATCATCTCGAATAGGGTCTGGTTTCCGCTCGCTTTCGCCAGGGCCAGATGAAATTCGAGATCGGCATCAAAAAAACGCGACACATCGTCGCCGCTGCGACTGATTCGCCGGACCGCCTCGCGGATCTGTTGAAGATTCTCCTTGCCTGCCCGAGTTGCGGCAAGTTCGGCCGACTTGCATTCAAGCAACTCTCTGGCTTCCATCAACTCCAGTATGGTCCCCGCCGTGATGGAAGATCCCCGGCTCGGGTTCGGCAAAACGCCCGGCTGAAGGTGGTCGCGAATAAAGGTGCCCTTGCCTTGCACGGATGTCAGATGCCCCATCCCCGATAACGTGTTCAACGCTTCTCGAAGGGTGGAGCGGCTCACTCCCAAAGTCGCCGCCAGCATGCGCTGGGAGGGCAGCCTGCCGCCGGCCTTGAATGTCCCGGACTTCAAATGGGTTAGGATGATCTCGACGACGGATTCGACGGTTGTGGTTTTCACAGGCCTCCTCGCTGCGTCGGCTGTGCGGGCGGACACATCACCTGCGCGGGTCAAGTGGTCGGACCACTTATACCGCCACGCCCCATTATGTCAAGAGACGTCCTCTCCGGAGGATCCCTGTGCTCTCAGGCGTGCGGGCATCCTGCGCCTATAAAACGGCCACGGCGCGCGGATGCCGAGAGCAGAAAGGTTTCGCCAAAGCGATGGCTCGCGGGGCGGCGCTGTCAAACGGCAGAACACCGTCTGCGGGGCACCGGCTGTGCATTTTGCTTGACAATTAGCCATCGCCTTTTTATAAACCCCGAACACGTGCGATGGTCCGACCATTTCTTTTCTGCCCCGGATCGAATGCCCGCAGGCGCCCACCGAATATATGAGCGGGTGCGCGGGGATGGCGAAACGCAAGAAGGCGTCACTGGCAAACACAAACGAAGGAGAAACGACATGAAGAGAATCGGGTTGCTGACGGCAGTTGCGGCTCTGTTTGCGTTCCTGGCGGCCGATGCGGCCATGGCCCAGATCAAGGTCGGCATCATGGTCCCCACCACCGGATCGGAAGCCACCTACGGCAAGGACATGGAAAACGCCATCAAGATGGCCGTGGACGAGATCAACGCCAAGGGCGGTGTGCTCGGCCAGAAGTTTACCACCGTGACGGCGGATGACGGCTGCGATCCCCAGATGGCCACCGCCGCGGCCAGCAAGCTGGTCGCCTCGGGCGTGGATGCGGTGGTGGGCGGATACTGCTCCGGCGCCACCCTTCCGACCCTTAAGATCTACTCGGACGCCGGCGTGCCGATCGTCATCCCGGCGGCCAACTCCACCAAGTTCATCGACCTGAACCCGGGCAACGCCTTCCTGATCAACGCCATCGGGACCTACCAGGTCGACACGGCGGTCGACCTGTTCAAGAAGC
>JALOPD010000018.1 GCA_025454075.1 Desulfobacterales bacterium
CCATGGTCATCAGCTCCGGGCTGTAGTAGCCGCCGTGGCCGTAGGTGTAGAAGTCGCTGTTGCGGCGGAAGTGCTGGGCGGTGAAAAACAGGCCGTAGCTGAACTCGTCGCGATCGAAGAGCAGGGTCTGGCCGACGGCCGTGTCGACGTGCACGGCCTGGTTGTCCCAGACGCTGTCGCCCATGTAGTAGTCGAAACCGGCCGATCCGCTCACCCACCACCGGTCGCCGAACGGCCAGGTCTTGCCGGCCTCGATGCCGTTGCGGGTGACCCGTCCCCACTCGTCGTTGCCGTAGGGGTCTTTCTGGCCGACGTAGGAAAGGATCGAATCCTTGACGTTGCTGCGGTGGAGGCCCACGTACCCATCCGACGCGCCGACCCGGACGTCGAAGGTGGGCGTGGGGTCGACGGGCCCGTTGAAAGGGGTGGAGCCGATGCGGATGTCCGTGTGCAGCCGCCCCTCCATGGCGAACCCCACTTCCGGCTGGACCACGAACAGGCTGTCTTCCAGGTCCTGCTTTTTCGCGGCCCCGTCCAGGAACCGGTAATACCGGCCGGCCTGGGGATTGGAGGGGCCGCCGTTGCCGGAGAGATATTTGGGGGTGACGGCCGCGGACCACTGGTTGCCGAGGGCGGTCGGGTAGACGAAGGTGATCGGCAGGGCGGTTTCCTCGAGGTCGCCGAATTTGCCGTCGCCCTGCTTGCTGCGGTGGTAGAGAAAAGCCTCAAGGCGCGGCGAATCCGCGTTGCGGTAGCAGCGGTCGGGGCTCCGGTCGAGCTGGGCGGCCGTGACGGGCGCTCCGCGGTCGAAGAAGAACGGCCCCACCGCCGCTCGGATCGCCGGGTCGGGGTCGTCGGCGAGGCGCTCGGCCATGCCGCGGGCGCGGTCTTCATCCCCGGCCGCGGTGTAAACCCCCAGCAGGCCGCCGGCGAGCGACGGACTGGGTTTGGCGGCGAAGCTTTCCTCCATCAGCGCCCGGGCGTCGTCCCTGCGGCCCTGCCGGTAGCGCGTCCAGGCCAGAAGCTCTTTCGCCTCCGCGTCCGCGGGGTCGAGCGCCAGGAGTTTTTCAAGGTGCCGGGCCGCCGCGTCCCATTGCCCGGAGTCATAGGCGTCGGCCGCCTGCTTCCGGTAGACCAGCTGCCTCAGTTGGCGGGTTTCGGCGTCTTCGGAGACCCGGCCTCGGTCCAGGCCCTCCAAGGCGGCATCGGGGCTGCCGGAATTCAGGCGCGCATACCCCAGGCCCAGGGCGTAGTCCTTGTTGCCGGGGTCCGCCTGGGCCAAGCGGGCGAAGAGCTTCTCCGCTTCGGAATACTCCCCGCGCTTGAAACGGTGCCAGGCGAGCGCCGACAGGGCGTCGGGGTCCGCCGGCGCGAGCTTGAGGATTTCTTCCGCCAACCGGGCCTTGGCGTCTGAATCCGCCGGTTGGGCCGCCAGCCGACGCTTCAGGATCTGCAGCTCGAGCGCGTCGAGTTCGGCCGCAGCCTTCGGTGCGGCCTGTCGCAGCCCGGGTCTCTCTTTTTCAAGCAGCGACAGGGCCTCCTCGTCCGCAAGGGAGTTCATCAGTTCGGCGAGGATGCCCTGGCGCAGCTCCGGAGGCAGGGGGCATTCCAGGAGCCGGCGCCGCAGTTCCGTCGCCTGCTGCGAGGCGCCGGACTCAGCGAGCCGTTTGGCGATGTCGTGGAAAACGTCCGGCCGGACACAATCGGCGAGCGCTTTTTTATGGCTGTCCACGAAGGCCGACAACGCCTGCAGGCCTGCGTCGCGGGGCAGGGAGCGGTGCTCCTTCAGGAGGCGGGCCTCCAGCAGGCGTTTTTCCCAGGCAGCGCGCTGGTCCGGCGGAAGCTGCGCGATCTGCGCGCGGGCTTCCGGCCAGCGGCCGCTCTGCATCAGGGCGTGAATCAGCGCGAGACGGGTCTCCGAGGGCCGGTAGCCTTCGTCCACCAGGTACTCCAGGTGCGCTATGGCCTGGTCGCGGCGGCCCTGCTGGATGAGGCTGTAGGCGAGCCCCAGGCGGGCGTTCAACGTCTCCTGACGATTGCCGGAGGCGGCCGGCGCGGTGAAAGCCTTGGCGGCGGCGTCGAAGCTGCCGCGGCGATAGAGCTGCCACGCCTGGGCCAGGGCCGAAGGTTCTGGGCTGCCCGGCGCGACCGGCGGTTTTGCGGCGCCCGCTGGAAACCGCGCATCCCAGCCTTCCAGGATGTCGGCATCCTCGGGCGAGGCGTATTCCCAGGGCGGCTCGGCCGGTTCCACCCGGCTGTCGTGAGCCCGGGTGCGCACCTGCTCGTCCGAGCGGCGCTGGGTGACGCCCTGGGTGTGGTCGTCGGCGCTTTGCCGCGCCGGCGGCGGGTCGCTGCGGAGGACCCGATCCAGGGGCTCCTGGCGGACCTGAGCCCACCCGTGCGGCGCGGAAGCGGACAGAAACAGGATCGCGATCAACCAAAGCCGAGACATCTCGATCAATCCATCCTGCCCGTGGCCAGGAGGAAAAGGGTGTTGGAATAATAATCCTTCGGTTCGCGGGCAATCTTCGACGTTGCGTCCTGGAACAGCTTCTGAGCCAGGCCTTCCCGGCCTGCGCGTTGGGCGCTGAGCCCCATCACGGCGTAAAACCCCGCCGGCGCTTCCTCCACGTCCACCGACCCATCCACCAGGTTGACCCGGTTCGGCAGGTAGCCGGCGCGCTCGACGAACTGGAGATACTCCACGAAGGCGGACGGCTGGCCGCCGCTGCCGTCCCATGCCAGGTAGAGCGGCGCCCGGATGGCCTCATAGCCGAAAAACGGGCTGCGGGCGGCGGCGATCGTCACCTGGCCGTTTTCCAGCGCCACCCAGTCCGCCGGCAGCTTCAAACGGGAGAACACCGCCTTTTCCAGGAGCCGCCGGCTGTCCTTGAGGGTTCGCGTCCAAAAGGCGCCGTCGTCGGCCTTGGCGAACTCGGCAAAGGCCGGCAGCACCAGGTAGCCGATGTTGAAGGTGTTTCCCGCCGGGCCGTTGAAGCCGAAGTAAGCCGGGGCGATCAGCTGAAACTCGTGCGCGGTCACCGCCAGATGGGTCCGGATGTCGCGGACGATACGCAGGGCCGCCTCGCGGAAGGGTGCGTGCCCCCAGCGGTCCGCTGCCTTCAGCAAAGCGAATGCGATGAGGATGTCGCCGTCGCTCGCGTTGTTGTAGTCGATGATGCTCCAGCCGCCGTTGGGCCGCTGGCCCCAGGACCAGGCGAAAAGCGCATCGCGGCGCACCTGCAGGTTGTCGGTGGTCCATCGGAAGATGCGGTCGAAGGCGGCCCGGTCGCCGTTCATCAGGGCCAGAAGCAGGCCGTAGCCCTGGCCTTCCGAATGGCTGATGGAGCCCTGAAAAAAATCCACCACGCGGCCGTCGGCGGAAATGAACGCCTGCTGGTAGCTCTTCCAGTCCGCGGCCGAGCTTGACATCGCGCCCAGGACCAGCACGGCAACGAAGATGGCGGAGCGCCTGAGAACGATCATCCTGCGGAAGGATTCAACCGCTGCTGTCGGCGGCGTTTCAAGAGTTTCAGGATCAAGCCGCACAGGACCAGCAAGATCACCAGCAGCGCGGCCAGCGAAAGGACCGGGTGCGTGTTGATGAAGTTCTGGACCGCCGGGATGCGGCCGGGGTTTCCCAGGTAATAGCTCGGGCCGATCAGGTGCGCCAGGGTCTCGGGCTCGGGGTTGCCCAGATTGACCACGAACAGGTCGCCGCGGCAGCCTCCTTGGACGATGGGGTCCCAGAGCAGCTTGCTGCCGGATAGCAGGTCGTCCCCGGTCCCGGCGGTCAGGACCATCACGGTGCGCTCGGCGGCATCGGGGTGTTGGAACTGCATCAGGGCGATGCGCCCCGGGCCCAATGTCCCGGTAAGATCGCCCCTCACCGGGCTTGCGGCGCTGACGTCCGAAAGGTTGCGCGGCATCTGCTGCGGCGCCGCCGCTTTGGACCAGAAATCGATCGGCGCGGCGGCCTGCGGCTGGGGCCGGAGCATCTGCGGGAACGACAACCGCAAAGGGTCGATGCCGGCAATGGGGGCCTTTTCAATGACAGGCGCCGGCAGCGAGGGCAGCACACCGGCTACCAGCAGGTCCTTGCGGGTTTTTTCGGGCTCGTAGCCCATGAGCCAGCTGAGCCCGAACGGCGGAAACCCGATCTTCTGGGCGCTGATGGCCACCACGTTCAGCGCGGCGTTGGCGGCCGCCAAATTTTTTTCGGTCAGAACCACCGCACTTTCACGCAGGTCCGGCCAGCGCCCCATGGGGAAGGCATCCTGAAAGAACAGGTCGAGCTGGGGCATCTTGATCCAGTGCGGCACCTCCGGCAGGGTCACCGTGGAGTCGTCGAAAACGGTCAACCGCAGGTTTTCGGTCTGGATCAGAGTGCACTTGTCGGTGTGCAGCGGCGTGAGTTCGGCTTCGAAGCTCAGCCGGTTCAAGCCCTGCTTGAAGGACGACAGGGGGATGTCCACCCGGTAGCCCTTGAAATAGTCGCCCTTCGGGTTGTCGAGGCGCACGCCGGAAATGAATTTTCCGTTGAGCTTGACGTTCAGAACGGAATCCGAACGCATGGCCGCGCCGTAGGCCATGTGCAGGATCACGCTGGCAAAGGTGTTGGGAGACAGGTAAAGATCGGAAGGAAACCGCAGATCGAGGTCGAGCGGCGGCGGGGATATGTTACGGAACTCCGTCGTGCGTTTACCCAGGCTTGCCAGCGTGTAGGACCTTCCCGGCAAAAGCCCTCGTTGGAGCATGTGTTCGTCCACTTCCGGGAGTTTCAGGCTCGCGACGCGGGCGGCCGGAGAGTCCGGGAGCGGGTAGGAGAGCGAGGCAAGTGCGCGGCAGGCCGTCTCAAGCTCCGCCTCGTCTTGGGCGGAGACCACCACCAGCGCCAGATGCGGGTTTTCGACGACATCCGGCTGGCCGGGGCCCGGGGCGCTTTTCTTCTCGGGCAGATGGCGGACGGCGATCACCGGCCCGCCGGCGCCCGCCGGCTCCCCCGGGGCAAGGGCCGGCAGGTCCTTGCGCGCGGCGATCACGATGTTGTCCATGCCGGGCCGCAGGGCCTGGGACAGGATCACCTCCGGCGCCCGGTACTCGTAGCGCAGCGCGATGCCCGCGGCGGCCAGGGAGGCCGCCTTGAGATAGCCGGGGTTCAGCTCCGGGATGACCAGGTTGACCCGCGTGTCGAAGATGTTTCGGGGATCGAACAGGAAATCGGCGATGGCCGAGACCCGTTTGGGCACGGGCACCGGTTCCAGCTCAAAGACGAGGTAGGCCTCGCCCAGATTCAGCCAGGTCCACAGCTCGGGCGCAAACGGGTCTTCGCACTGCTCGTCGGTGTAGTGCTGGGAAACCCAGAAGTTGCAGGGGTTGTAGCCGGTCTTCAGCAACTCGCCCGGGATCGGCACGGTCACCTCGCCCTCGGGCGTGTCCGGGTTCAGCCTCACCTGGGCCAGGGGCTGGTCGTGGACGGTGAATATGAGCCGCGAGGTCCGGGGAATGAGGGCCGATGAATTAACGTAGTTGAAGTGGAGCGTCGCTTTCAGGACTTTCCAGCGCGCGGGAATGGGGAGGGTGAAGCTGTAACTGTCCATCGACCCCCGCAACTGGTGATCCTCTATCGGGGCCAGTTTTTTCAGGGGGATCCGCATGGTGGCCGCTGCGGCCGTATCGATCACCAAAAGCAACGAAATGCTCAGAAGGATCAATGCCTTGAGGGGTTTCATCGAGGAGTGCGCGTCTCCTTTCTATATGTATGGAATTGCAGGACTTTACTATCAATCCGGCTGCAAAGTCCAGAAAAATACGCGCGACCCCGTCGACGTTGCGCAGGGAGCCTTTCCCCCCGATGGCGAGCAGGTTGATGAACCCTCTGAAAGAGCTTAGTTTTCTGCCGATCTCGGCTTCGTAGAAATATTTCAGCCGGCGGCTGTCGCCGTAGACGAAGCCGATGATCTCCCGGCGGCTGATCTCGCTGGGTTGTTCAAACTCGCAGCCAAGGCTCATCCCGGCCGGCCCGCAGTCGCGGCGGGTCACCCGGGCGGGGAGGGCGAACGGGCGGCGGACGCGGCCCTCCGTCTCGAGGACGATGCGGTCCCCGGGGATGTCAAAAATCTCATCGGTCGTGAGCCCCGCGCCGCGGGTGGACAGATCGGTAAGGGTGGCGGCCATGCAGGTGTCCGACCCGGGCAGGCGGATCGAGATCGGCTCGTGGGTTTCGTAGCGGTGGGACCGCCGCAGCTGCCGCCGCTCCCACACCACCCCCAGGCAGCACAGCGTCAACAGCAGGTTGAAGGTGTTCCAGATCGAGCAGACGAGCACCGTGTCCCAGAGCAGCGGGTCGGAGGCCCAGCGCCAGGCTCCGGCCAGGTAGCCCGCCACGGAGAGCAGGAACATCAAGTAGAACGGGGCTGAGAGCGGCGTGAGGGAGTCCCTGCGGCGCGATATGGTCTTCGGCGTGACCTTGAAGGTCGGCCGGCGCGGGTTGAGAAGGACGGACAATACGGCCGGCGCCAGGAAAATGCTCTGAATGGTTTCGAAGATCTCCGAGAAGAACGGGTGGCGCATCCGGCCATAGAGGTAATTGGCCACGTAATACGACGCCATCACGTGGGGCACGGCGTAAAGCAGGATCTGCTCCAGGGAGGCGTTGTAGACCCGCATGCCGAAAAACAGGAACATGAGGGGGGAGACGAAAAATATGACGCGCGCAAAACCGAACAGCCAGAACAGGCACGAGTTGAAATAGCAGATGCGCTGGGTGAGCCTCAAGCCCTTCCGTCGCAGGGGGTTTTTGAGAAGCAGGATCTGGGTCATGCCCTGGGCCCAGCGGCTGCGCTGCAGGATGAAGTCGTCGAAGGACTCCGGCGACAGCCCCATGCTCATCGGCTTGTTGAGGTAGACGCTGTTGTACCCTTTGCTGTGAAGCACCAGGGAGGTCTCCGCGTCCTCGGTCACCGTGTCGCGGGCAATGCCCCCGATCTCCGTCAGAGCGCTGCGGCGCAGAAGGGCGGCGGAGCCGCAGAAAAAGGAGGAGTTCCAGAAATCCAGGCCGAGCTGCACCGCACCGTAGAACATCTCGTTCTCGTTGGGGCTGCGGCGGTGGGTGTCGAGGTTCTTCTCGATCGGGGTCGGGTTGATGAAGAAATGCGGGGTCTGCACCAGGAAAAGTTTTTCATCGGCCAGGAAAAAACCGACGGTGTTCCGGAGCAGGTCCTGCGTGGGAACATGGTCGCAGTCCAGGATGAGGATCAGCTCTCCGCGGCTGCGACCGAAACCGGTGTTGACGCAGGCGGCCTTGTCGCGGTCCTTTTCGTCGTCCCCGCCGGCGCTCCTGAGAAGCCCTTCGTTGATGTTTCCGGCCTTGGCATGTTGATTGCTCTCGCGGGCGAGGTAGTTCAGCCCCAGCCGGGAGCACATGGACCTCAGGCGGTCGACCCGTTGACGGGCGGCCTCGGCGCGCAGCGGGTCCGGGTCGTTGAGCTTTTGCGCGGTCCCGCCGTCGTCCAGGATGTAGATGTTGAGTTTTTCCTTCGGGTAGTCCAGGTGCGTGCAGGCCGCGGCCGTGACGTAAACGACCTCCACGTCCTCGTTGTAGGTCGGAATGAAAACGTCCACGGTCGGCAGTCGATCCGGGTCGCTCGGCAGGGGCGGGATCTTCCGGGTGAGGGGCGAGATGTTCACGAACATCCCCATCACGTGGATGCAGATGCCGTAGGTCTCGGCGAGATACAGCAGGACCAGGAAGGTGAAATCCCAGCCCCCCGGGTAGCCGAGGGTTTCGGTGGTGCGGAACATCCAGTAGCGCAGGGTGACATACGTGCCGACCAGGATGACCGCGACGCGGCTCCAGTCGGGCCGCGCGCCGCGCGCCCCGCCGGCGAGGTAGAGCGCCACCAGCAGGCCAATGCTCAGAAGTAACTGGTTTTCCGTGGAAAGGCGCACGGCCGTCAGCAGAAACACCGCCGCGAGCAGGCCGGCGACCAGAGATCTCTGCAGGGCACCGGCGCCGCTGGGTGGTGCTTCCACTTTTGCCCGGCCGCTGTCGGGACATTGCGGATTCAATCGACTCACCTCGGAGACGGAAATGACATGGAGGCGGGCATGCCGTTGCTCCACAAAGGAAGTATCGGCCGTTCGGGTAATTGCATGAGCCGGGAAGGGCCACCGGCTGGGGGGACCCGGCTGTGCAGACGGCCCATAACCGGCCCCGCGTCGGGTGAAACGATCCGTTTGCCCAAGCCGTATGACGCCGGGGGGCTTGAAGCGGGACCTGCCTTGACAAGCGGTTCAGCCGCTGTATGATAATTTTCCGTTGCTGAACCCTATCTATTAAGGATTCAAAAGGAGACACATCGCATGGCGGAGATCCTCGACAAGGTGCCCAAGAGCCCCAAACAACTCAAGGAGGAGCAGGACGCCTCGGTGGCAGGCTCGCTCAACCGGATCAAAAGCAAGTTTCTCGTGATGAGCGGCAAGGGCGGGGTGGGCAAGACCAGCACGGCGGTCAACATCGCCATCGCGCTGGCGAACAAGGGGTTCAAGGTCGGGATCATGGATGTGGACCTGCACGGCCCCGACGTGCCGCGCATGCTGGGGCTGACCGGCATGCCGGACGTTAACAGCAACCGCAAGCTCAACCCCATGCCCTACTCGGACCGCTTGGCGGCGATTTCCATGGAATCGTTTCTTCCCAAGCGCGACGATGCGATCATCTGGCGCGGGCCGCTGAAATTTTCCGCCATCCGCCAGTTCATCGCCGACGTGGAGTGGGGCGAACTGGACTTTCTCATCATCGATTCCCCGCCCGGCACCGGCGACGAGCCGCTCACCGTGGCGCAGCAGATCCAGGATGCCAAGGCCGTTATCGTGACGACCCCCCAAGAGGTCGCCCTGGCCGACGTGCGCAAGTCGATCAATTTCTGCCGCACCGTCAACCTCGAGATGTTCGGCCTGGTTGAAAACATGAGCGGGCTGAACTGCCCGCACTGCGGGGAGAGCATCGATCTGTTCGGTGCGGGCGGCGGCGAGCGAACCGCCCAGGAGATGGGGATCGCCTTCCTGGGCCGGATCCCCATGGACCCGCGCATGGTCGCCTGCGGCGACTCCGGCGTCTCCTTTCAGAAATCCTACCCCGACTCGGCCGTCTCCAAGGCTTTCAACGCGATCGCGGAACGGATGGCGCAGTCTTTCTTGCCCGGCCGGTGAAGAGCCGGCTCGGTTCGTTCCATAGCCGGGGCCTCACACAGGTGCTTTCGAGAGCGGATTTTCGGCATCTCATCGGTATGTTTTCGTCCGAAAATACCTCAAGATTGTTCGCATCCCGCCGATAATCCATCCAGAAGCGTTTATCATCCAGAAGGGAGACGAAGCCATCATGGAAGGAATCCAAAGCTGCACGCCCGCCTGCCGGGGTGCAACGAATGCCATGCCCGTCCAAATCCAGGGGGAAGCCGCCCGATTGGCCTGCATGCGCGTCTGCGAGGATCAAAGCGCCGACATCAACATTTTCACCGCCGAGGGGGACACGATCAGCCTTTCCTCGGATTATCATTCCGAAACGACTCTGCTGACTTATGAACACCTCGCTTACAGTAATCCAGGCTGCGAAGCAGAGCAAGGCAGCCTCGTGGACCACAGCGAGGAGCGGAGCGTTTCGCTGTCCGTGATAGGCACATTGAGCGACCAGGAGATGGCCGACATACAGGCGCTCCTTGCCGGCCTCGGCGAGATGCTGAAGGCTTTTCTGACCGGCAATGACGAACGTGAGGGCGGTATCGATGAAACATCCGCCGATCTCAACCGCTACGGTAGCCTTTCCGGGTTCGAGGCCGATTTCGAGTACAAGGCCAGCCTGCAGGTCCTGAGCTTCGAAGCCGGCCAGTTGGCGGTTTCAGCCGGCGGCTCGGCGATCCTGCCCGACAAAATGGCGGCGGCTCCGGCTCCGGCGCTGCCGCCGGTCGCTGCGGCCGCGCCCACGGGAGCGGCATCGCCGCAAACCGCTGCGCAGGCAGCCGTCGCCGCGGCATCCGCGCCGAGCCCGGTGGCTCCGCCGGCGGCCCCCGCTGCGGCGAATATGCCCAAACCGGCTGCGTTGGCGGACGAGCATGCCGCCGGGCTGATGGAGAAAAGGGTGAAGGATTCAGGTCTTCGGCCACGGCGCTTCATGAAGCTGCTCAAGAAATTCCTGCGAGGCCTGATGCAGGAGATGCGGGCGGACAATGCCATCGATGGCGAACAGGCCAAGCGCGGCGAAAGCATCCTGGAAAAATTCTTCGGCCGGCTCGAGCCGGCCACTGCCGGTTCAGAGGTCAAGGCGGCGCGCGTGTCCATGAAGCAGCAGTGGGTGAGCTATCAATATGAGATGAAAGCCGAAGTGGAGACCCCACCCAGAGTGGAAGAGACCGTTTAGCGCTGTTGACGGCGATGTGCAGGGCTCCGGGCGACACTCCCCCGGAGCCTTTTTTTTATAATGCTTAAGCTCCAGCCTACCGGGATAAGCCTCGCCTCTGTTTGATTGCATCGAAATTTTCTATCATTGGCTCTGAAATCAACGATAGATTTGATTTGCCTTCCTTAGCGGTTCGTCGTTATAAATATGCAAATAAAATGACACGCGGCACCTGCCTTTTTCCCGGCAGGCGGCGCGTGCGCCTAAAGGAAACCGACCATGTTCTTCATGAAGAAGAAAACCCTGATGGGGATGTCGCGGACCTGCGGGTGAGCGGCCAAAATCGGTCCGACGGATCTGTCGGACGCGCTCAAAGGGCTTCTCATCCCCAAGGACCCGGACCTGCTCGTCGGGTTCGAAACCAGCGACGACGCGGCGGTGTACCGCCTTTCTCCGGAGGCGGCCGTGATCAGCACGGTGGATTTCATCACGCCGCCGGTGGACGACCCGTACTGGTTCGGCCAAATAGCGGCCGCCAATTCGCTCTCGGACGTCTACGCCATGGGCGGCACCCCCATCATGGCCTTGAACCTCGTGATGTTCCCATCCAAGGCGCTGGACCTCTCGCTGCTCAAAGAGATCCTGCGAGGGGGCAACGACAAGGTCGTCGAGGCCGGAGCCTGCATGGCTGGCGGGCACTCGGTGGACGACAACGAACCCAAGTACGGCCTGGCCGTGACGGGCGTCGTGCACCCCGGCCGCATCTGGACCAACGCCGGGGCGCGGGCCGGGGATGCCCTCGTTCTCACCAAGCCGCTCGGGACCGGCGTCCTCTTCAACGCCAACCGCTCCGGGAAGCTGCCCTATCGTGAGCTGGAGGCCGTTCTGCCGGTGGTCGCGGCCCTGAACGCCAAGGCGCGCGGAACGGCGCTGGGGTTTCCGGTCAACGCCTGCACCGACATCACGGGCTTCGGGATCATGGGGCACGGCGTGGAGATGGCGCGGGGGGCCGGCGTGCGCATCGAGCTTGACTACCGGAGTCTTCCCCTGCACCCGAACGCCGTCGAGATGTACCGCCGGGGGGAAACCACCGGAAGCAACAAAGCCAACCGGAAAGCGGTGGAGGGTTTCTGGGATGCGAAGCGGAAGCTGGCCGAAGCGGAGGAAGAACTGCTGTTCGACCCCCAGACCTCCGGCGGGCTGCTGTTCTCCCTGGCGGAGGCCGAGGCCGACAAAATGGTCCGGGCGCTCAAATCTTCCGGCGTCGCGGCCGCCGCGCGCATCGGCCGGGTGGTTACATCCGATCGCCCGGGGGTGAGCGTCGGCTGAGAAAACCGGATTCGCGTAGATATGGAAAGATTGCGCGGGAGTTCAGCCCCGCGCCTTCTGCAGCGCCCGTTGGAACCCCTCCTGGGAGCCGCTGATCGTCGTCTCCGGGACGGCATAGGAGATCCGGAAATACCCCGGCGTGCCGAAAGCGCGGCCGGGGCTGACGAGGATGCGTTCGGTTTTGAGGATTTCCGTGAAGCGGACGTCGTCCGCCATGGGGCTTTTCGGGAACAGGTAAAAAGCCCCCTCGGGCACAGTGAACTCGTAGCCGGTGTTTCGGAGGATGTCGCAGATCAAATCCCGGCGGCGTCGGTACAGGGAAACATCCACCCCGGCGCCCTCGGCCTTTACGGCGGCCTGCTGAAACAGGCTGGGCGCGTTGACGACGAGCATGGAGTTGACGGCCGCGGCGGCGGCAAGGATCTGCCCGGCGTCGTCGGCCGCGGGGTGGACGGCGAGGTAGCCGATCCGTTCGCCCGCAAGGCTCAGCTCCTTGGAGTAGGAGTTGACCACGATGCTGTGGGGGTAGGACGCGAACACCGAAGGCACGGCGGCGCCGTAGGTGATGAGGCGGTAGGGTTCATCCGACACCAGGTAGATCCGTCTGCCGAAGCGGGCGCTGGCCTCCTGAAGGGTCCGGCCCAGCGCCACGAGCTCGGCTTCCGCATAGACGGCCCCGCTGGGGTTGTTCGGCGAGTTGATGAGGACCACGCGGGTCTTGGGTGTGATGGCGGCGGCCATGGCCGCGACGTCCAGGTGGAAGCGGGCGTCGGTCGGCACCGCCACCAGCCCGGCATCCGCGAGAAACGCGTAGTTCTCGTAGCCCAGAAAATACGGGGCAGGGGTCAGCAGCTCCTCGCCGGGGTTCACCAGCGCCCGCAGGATGTCGTTCAGCGCACCCGAAGCGCCCACGGTCATGAGGATCAGGTCCGGGGGAACCTCGATCCCGTGCTCGCTGCGGAAGCGGCGCGCCAGGGCCTCGCGCACCTGGAGATGCCCGGTCACCGGAGCATACCCGTGGTTGAGGGCGGGCGAGGCCACCAGCTCCCGCAGGGCTTTGCGGAAGCGGTCGGGGGGCGGGACGTCGGGGTTCCCGAGCGAGAAGTCGTAAACGTTGTCCGCGCCGAACTCGGCCTTGAGCCGGCGGCCCTCCTCGAACATGTCCTTGATGACCGCGAACGCGGCAACGCGCGGGACCATTCTGTCGGCGATCGGCATGGCGCTCCTCCATCCCCCGGTGCGGGAAATCGTATGGTCGGGTTGAGTCCTGTCACAGCTCAAAGCGGCTGCAACTATAGGGTGTTCCTTCGAGAGGGTCAAGGCGTATGCTCCCTGTCTTAAGACGATTTTTTCAACTGGTTTTGCTGGTCTCATCGCTCGCCGCGCTCGCGTGCGTTCAGCACGGTGCAGGGGCCCAGGGCGTGGGTGCCGACCGCGGCGCGGGGGACGGGTTTTTCTTCGTCCAGGTCACCGACACGCACCTCGGGGACCGGGATCACCTGGCGCGCACCCGCCGGCTGGTGGATCAGATCAACGCGCTGCCTTATGAGATCGCCTGCGTGGTGCACACGGGGGACATTTTCGCCGACAACATTGCCGATGCGGCCGTTCGCGAGGAGGGACTCGGCGTGCTCAAGCGCCTCAAAGCCCCGCTGCACCTGCTGCCGGGCAACCACGACATCCTCGAGGGCCGCCTCGAGGAGACCCTTCGGATCTACACCCGGGAGGTCGGGCCGCTGATCCACCGAGCCGAATACCGGGGGGTGGTCTTCGTCTTCGCCTACACCGAACCGGCCGCCGGAGGATTCAGCGTCACGGGTTACGAGCCACTGAAGGCCATGGAAGCGGCCTTCGTGCAGGCGGCAGGCAAGCCCCTCATCCTCTTTCACCACCGGCCGGCGGTGGACGACTACTACGAGTTCGGCCTGCACCCCGGCTGGGGCTCAAACGCCCGTTCCGCGCTGGAGGCGCTCCTGCGCGCGCACCGGGTGCAGGCCGTCGTCACCGGCCATTTCCACCGGGACGAGCTGCACTGGGCGGACGACATTCCCGTTTTTGCAGCGCCGCCGGTGGCCGGCTACTGGGGCCGTCAGGCCTCCTTCCGGCTGTACGAATACCGTGACGGCCGCCTGGGATACCGGACGGTCTATCTGCAGGAGTGATCACCCTGCTATTGACAGGCTGCCGAGCCGCGGATATCTCTATTGCATAATTCATTCGCCGCACACGGGAGGAGCAAGAGATGCCTTTCGGATACACCGGTAAAATCCTGCACGTGGACCTGACCCATCGAAAAATCGAAACCGAGGAGCCGGGGGAAGTGTTCTACCGCAGCTACCTGGGAGGCAGGGGCATCGGCTACCATTATCTGATGCGCGACATGCCGGCGCGCGCGGATGCCCTGTCGCCGGAAAACGTCTTCACGCTCGCCACGGGCGTCATGACCGGGGTGCCGATCGCCGCCTCCTGCCGGTTTGCCGCCGTGGGCAAGTCCCCGCTCACGGGGACCGCCGGCGAGTCCGAGGCCGCGGGGTTCTTCGGGCCCGAACTCAAGAAGGCGGGGTTCGACGCCGTCGTCTTCCGCGGGCGATCGGAAGCGCCGGTCTACCTCTGGGTGACCGAGGGCCGGGCGGAGATCCGGGATGCGCGCGCCATGGCCGAACAGGGCTCCCGCGAGGTCGAGGACGCCATCCGCAGCGAGCTGGGCAGCGACAAGATCCGTGTCGCCCAGACCGGCCTGGCCGGGATGAAGCGGGTGCGGTTTGCGAACATCACCAACAACCTCGGCCACTTCAACGGCAGAAACGGGTTCGGCGCCGTCATGGGCTCCAAGAACCTGAGAGCGGTCGCGGCGCTGGGGGCCGGCGAGCTGGAGCTCCACGACCCCGACTTTCTGCGCAAGACCGCCACCGACTACGCCAAGACCTTTCGCAAAAGCCCGGCCGGCGATGCCCTCTACACCTACGGCACGACCGTTTTCCCGGAGCCGCTGTCGGCCGCCGGCGGCCTGCCCGTCAACAACTTCCGCGGCAGCGCGCTGGCGGACGCCTCCATCATCGGCGGCGACCGCTACAACACCCTTCTGCTCAAGAAGCGCAAGGGGTGCCACGCCTGCCCGATCATGTGCAAACGGGTCATCGCCCTCGACGACCCGGTCTACGGCGTGGATTCGCGCTACGGCGGGCCGGAGTACGAAACCATCGCGGCGCTGGGGAGCAACCTCAACATCCTCGATTTGAAGGCGGTCGCTAAGGGCAACGAGATCTGCGATCGCTACTGCATGGACACCATTTCGGCGGGCATGACCATCGCCTTCGCCTGCGAATGCTTCGAGAAGGGGGTCATCTCGGCCGCGGACACCGGCGGCCTCGAGCTGAGATTCGGGGACCCCCTGCTGATGCTGAAGCTGCTTGAAATGACGGCGCGGCGGGAAGGCTTCGGCGACCTGCTGGCCGAAGGCTCGGCCCGGCTGGCGTCCCGGTGGGGGGTCGCCGGCGCGGATTATTGCCTGTGCGTCAAGGGCCAGGAGCTGGCGCTGCACGACCCCCGGATCAAGGTCGGGGTGGGCATGAGCTATGCCCTGTGCACCTACGGGGCCGACCACATGAACACGCCGCACGACCCGTCCTTCGTGGATCCCAATTCCTTTGCGTTCAAATCGGTAAACGCCCTCGGGATCTACCGGGCCATGCCCGCCACCCAGCTCAGCAACGACAAGGTGCGCAGTTTCGTGATCCTCGAGAATTTCTGGAGGATGCTGGACTCCCTCGGACTGTGCGTCTTCGGCTTCGCCCCGCGCGGCGTGATGCCGCTCGAAACCATGGTCGCCAGCATCAAGGCGGCCACCGGGTGGGAAGTGAGCCTGCACGACCTGATGGCGTCGGCCGAGCGCTCCTCGATGCTGGCGCGCGCCTTCAACAGCCGCGAGGGGTTTTCCATCAAGGACGACCGCCTGCCGGGCCGCCTGTTCGACCCGAAGCCGAACGGCCCGAACGCCGGCACGCGCATATTTTCCGAGGAAGAGTTCAACGCCGCCCTCGAAAAATACTACGCCGTCATCGGCTGCGACCCGGAGACCGGCCGGCCGTCGAAGGGAAAGCTGCTGGAGATGAACCTGGAGTGGGTGGAAGAACTGCTGGCGTCCCGGGGGATAGATCCGAGGACGGAGGTCTGATCTGAAGATCATGTCGAATGAGCCCACCAAACTCCTGACTCTCGGCGGCGGCAGCGGCCAGTTCGCGCTGCTGTCGGGGTTGAGGGACCTGCCGGACATCGACATCACGGCGGTCGTGTCGATGGTCGACAGCGGCGGCTCCACCGGGCGGCTGCGGGACGAGTTCGGGATCCTCCCGCCCGGCGACATCCTCAAGTGCATCGTGGCGTTGTCGCCGCATCGCGAAGTGGCCCGCATCCTGCTGTTGAAGCGCTTTATCGAAGACCGCCGCCTCAAAGGCCACAACGCGGGCAACATGCTGCTGACCATGCTCTCGCGCTATGCCGGGGACTTCCCGGCCGGGGTTCAGGCCCTGGCGGAGATCCTGGACGTGCGGGGCCGGATTCTGCCGGTGACCATCGACCAGGCGACCTTGGTGGCCGAGCTGACGGACGGCACGCGCATCTTCGGCGAGAAGGCCATCGATGTGCCGCGCGGCACGCAGCGCGAGAAAATCCGGGACGTGTTCCTGGTCCCCCATCACAACGAATCCATATCGGTCTACCCGCCGGTGATCGACGCCGCCTGGTGGGCGGACTACATCGTCATCGGGCCCGGGGACCTTTTCACCAGCATCATCCCGGGGCTGATCGTGCCCGGGGTCGTCGAGGCGTTCAGAAAGTCCCGGGGCCGGCTGCTGTTCGTGATGAACATCATGACCAAGTTCGGCGAGACCCATAATTTCACGGGCTGGGATTTCGTCGCCCGCCTGGAAGAGGTTTTCGGGCGCGAAGTGGACGGAGTGCTCTACAACTCCTCAAGGCCGGATGCCGACATCCTGGCGCAATACCGGAACCAGAAATCCGAATTCGTGGAAATCAACCCGGAGGAAGCCTGCTGGGGAAAGCGCCGGGTATTCAGCGGCGACATTTTGGAAACCTCGGGCGGCATCGTGCGCCACGATCCGCGCAAGCTGGCGGCCATGATCCAGCGTATCATCAATGAAAACCGCCCCACGGCATCGCCCAACCCATGATCTTCAAGGTTCCGACATGGACATCACCCGCAGGGATTTTCTGAAATACTCGGGCGCGGCCGGAGGCGCCGCGCTGCTGGGATGGGATGGAGGTCCGGCAATGGCTTCCGTAAAAAGCCGGGTGGCCTTCCTGAGAGCCGACGACCGCGCCGCTGCCGTAGCGCCGGTGGTCGATGCGCTCGGGGTGAACCCGGCCAAAAACAAGCACGTTCTGATCAAGCCCAACTTCAACACGGCGGACGTCTGCCCGGGCTCGACCCACAACGACACCCTGAAAGCGCTGGTCGAGAAACTCTGGGCCATGGGCGCCAGAAGCGTGAGCATCGGCGAGCGCAGCTATCCGCCGACACGGCAGGTGATGGAACAAAAGGGTGTTCTGCCGTTGCTCTCCGCACTGGACGTCAAGGTGATCGACTTCGACAATCTGGAGGCGAAGGACTGGGTCAAGGTCGATGCGAAAGGGTCCCACTGGAAAGACGGCTTCCGGGTGGCGCGGCCGGTCCTGGAAGCCGAATGCCTGGTTTCGACCTGCTGCCTTAAAACCCACCAGTACGGCGGGGTGTTCACCATGGCCCTGAAGCTGCACGTGGGCGTGGTGCCGACCTCCCGCCACGGCTTCGACTACATGCGCGAGCTGCATTCCTCGCCCCACCAGCGCACGCTCATTGCCGAGATCAACGCCCCTTTCCGGACGCACCTCGTCGTGCTGGACGGGATCGACGCCTTCGTCGACGGCGGGCCCATGGACGGCAAGCGGGCCAAGGGCGATGTGTTTCTCGCTTCCGCCGACCGGGTGGCCATCGATGCGGTGGGGCTGGCCGTGCTCAAGCACCTGGGCAGCAACGAGCGCATCATGCAGAGCAAGATCTTCGAACAGGAGCAGCTCGCCCGCGCCGTCGAGCTCGGCATCGGTGCCGGCTCCCCCGCAGACATCGACCTGGTCGCCGCCAACACTGTGAGCCGCGAATACCGGGATGCGGTTGCCGTCATTCTATCGCGGGGATGATCGGCCGCTGAAAAGGGAGAAAACCATGCGCATTGAGACCGCCACCATCACCACCAACTACGAGCTTTCCGGGCCCAAAAACGCCCCCGTCGTGATGCTGAGCCATTCGCTCGGGTCCAACCTGCACATGTGGGACCCGCAAATGACCGCGCTGGAAGCGAAATATCAGGTTTTGCGCTATGACACGCGCGGCCACGGCGCAAGCGACGCGCCCGTCGGCGCCTACACGCTTGACCAGCTGGTTTCCGATGCCGTCGCGCTCATGGATGCGCTGGGAATAAAAAAAGTGAACTTCGTCGGGCTTTCCATGGGCGGCATGATCGGACAGGGGTTGGCCCTGAAGCACGCCGATCGGGTGGTGCGGCTCGCCCTGTGCGACACCTCCGCCTACATGCCGCCCGCGGCCCAGCCGATCGTGCAGGAGCGAATCGACACCGCCCGCAAAGAGGGGCTGGCCGCCCTGGTCGACGGGACGCTGGCGCGCTGGTTCACTCCCGCCTATCTGAAAAAGAAAGGCCCGGGGGTGGACATGATCCGCAACATCTTCCTCACCTCGCCCCTGGCGGGCTACATCGGGTGCACCGAGGCGATTCGGCAGCTCAACTACATCGACGAGTTGGCCCGGATCAAAATCCCGACGCTCGTCATCGTCGGCGCCGATGACCCCGGCACCCCGGTGGCCGCTGCGCAGGCGATCCACGAACGCATCGCCGGTTCCCGCCTGCTGGTCATCCCATCGGCCTCGCACCTCTCCAACATCGAGCAGGCCGAGGTGTTCAACAGAAACCTGGCCGGTTTCCTCGCGCCGGCCGGAAGCTGAAGGCCGAGTTCGTGGGCCCGTGCCGGCGCCGGTTCGCAGGGGCCGCAAAAGTGGTTCAGGAGAAAAACCGAGTGAAGAGTCCATGCAAGAGTGCCGCGGCGCTGAGTCTTCTGTGGACGGTCCTGGCGATGTGCAGCGGTTGCCAGGCGACCATGGCCCTGGGGGCGTTCGAATCGATCGGCAGCGCATCCCCGACGGCCCTGCACCACCTGGGCAGGGGTAAGATCGAAAGCTACTGGGCCGCTCGATTCGAGGATGTGGTCCAAGGCACCGAGGCCGGCGGCGAGGCGCTCTCGCTCACACTGATCGAAAAGCAGATCGGAAAAGACCAGGCGCTTTTCCGTTACAAAGACGACCGGGGCGATCCGATCACGCTTGCGATCGAGCGCCGCACCGCGACCATGTCCTCCATTCTGATCGATGTCGGGTTTGCCGGGTCCCCCGCATTTGCCAAGCTGTTCGCGCGCCAGGTGCTCTCGGAATTGATCGATGCCGGTGTTTTTTCCGACGACGCGGAGGAGGAGATCGACGAGGGCAAAGGTTACAAAAACCTCTGATTCGAGAAGCCCATCGCCGATGAGTGCGCCGGGTCTCCGGGAAGCGTTTTAACCCTTCGGAACCACCGGAAGGTGCGTTGCCCCTGGATCGTCTCTTCGCAGACTTTCGGCATGAGCCGCAGCAGCACAGTGAGGACCGGGTAATAGAGGCTCGTAGGAAGGGCGAAGATGATCTGCCGGCCGGCGTGCGCATAGCGCAATTCGGGGTGGATGACCCGGCGAAGGCCGTCGCGATAGAGGCCCGCGGCCGACTCGGGTTTCGAGCGGCTCTCGATCACCGCCTGCGCAGCCAATTGGCCGCTGCGGTGCGCGTAGTAGATTCCTTCGCCCAGAAAGGGATCGGCCACGCCCGCCGCGTCCCCCGCCAGCAGGACGTTCGCATTCCCGGGAGTGTCGAGGTAGTTGCCGTACGGAATGGCGTGGGCCCGGATGGGAAGGGCGTTCGTGTCGGCGAGATCATGATACGCGAGAAAATTTCGAAACCCCGCTCGGATGCGGCGGCCGGCTTTTGCCTTCAAGGCAACGATCCCGAGGATCTGCCCCCCCCTGGCGGGGAACGACCAGGCATATCCCCACGGTATATATCCGTAATAAATCGAGGGGTGGTCGGGCAACGCGCCCGGTTGCCGCGGGACGACGCATTCCAGCGCTGCGGCAAGGCCGGGGTGGCGGGGTTCGGCGATCTTGCGCGCGTGAAGCAGGGTGCGGCGTACGCGGCTGTGGACGCCGTCCGCCCCGATGATGAACCGGCCCGTCCATTTTTCGCCGTTTTGAGTGGCCACCTCGCATCGTGCGAGATCGACCGAGGCAACGGCTTTACCTGAATGGAAATCGGCGCCGGCGGAAATGGCGCGCTGAAGCAGGAAGTGATCGTACGCCTCGCGGTCCACCAGATGAAACGGATGGTCGAGCGTCCGGAGGACCTCACGCCGGCAGCGGTCGCAAACAGCGTATTCCCGGGTAGCGTGCCGGAGGACATCGTTCTCGGCGAGGGTACGAGGGGTTATCTGGAAAACGGTTTCAAGAAGCCGGATGGTTTTCCACGTCAGCAGGCCGCCGCAAAGCTTGGGCCGAGGGAAATCCCGGCGGTCCAGCAAGGCCACTTTTAGCCTGCAGGAAGCCAGGAGGAACGCTGCGGTCGAGCCGGCCGGGCCGGCGCCGACAATCAAGGCATCATAGGTCGCCTTTCCCATGGGACGTGTGATAAATAAAGGCGCCCGGCCTGTCAATTCTTTAAACGGTTCGGCACATGAGCGACTACCAGTTCGAACAGCTTGAGGCCCTTTCGCTGGTGCGGCTGCACCTCAAGGCGCTTTCGCGCGCGGAAAAAGAGAGGCTGCAAGCGCTCATCGCGGACTATCTCGAATTTCGCCGAGAGGTGGACCGCTTCCTGGACGCTAACTTCGGCCGCGTGTGCGATCGGGCCTGCTACCAGAGCCGGCTCAGTGCCTGCTGCTCGCGGGAGGGCATCATCACCTTTTTCGCCGACGTGGTGATCAACCTGCTCCGGTCCGAGGAATCCGACGTCGAGGCGCTGGTCAAAGTGCTGAACGCCGAGAGCGCCGGGTTCAAGTGCGTCTATCTCGGGCCGGCCGGCTGCCTCTGGCGGGTCAAGCCGATCGTCTGCCAGATGTTCCTGTGCGAGCCGGCCCAGGCCAGGGTTTTCAGCGAACACCCGGAGGCCGAGGCCGAGTGGCGCGACCTCGAGCGCCGGCGCAAGCAGTTCACCTGGCCGGACCGGCCCGTTCTGTTCGATGCGATAGAAAGGTATTTCATCGCCGCCGGCTGCGCCTCGCCCCTCATGTACCTGCATCAAAGCCCGGGGCTCTTGCGCGTCAAGCGCAAGGCCGGGATTTAGGGCGATGGGTATTTGGTTGTCTGGGTGTTTTGTGTTTCTGCAGCGGCATACTGGGTTTCAACTCCCACACGCTCGCCAACCTGCCGTGGCGAAGCCTTTCAGGCGGCCGCCCTCATCCTGAGCCGCTTACCGCCTCCATTCATGCGCAGAGTCTCCTTCAAACCCTGACGAACCGCCACAACCTCGCCGCATGGCATCTTCGGTTTCCCCACACCGTCGACCCCACGACAGATTTAAAAAAAGAAAAAAATTAAACCAAAAAAAAATACATAAATAAAGCTTGCTATATATAAAAAAACTTTGTAAGCTTTAAAGCATGGGCCAGAAGAAGACCTTTTCCACGCGCATCGACGATGACCTGTTGAAGGAGCTCAAGCATCTGTCCGTTGACACGGACAAGTCTCTGGGAGAACTGCTGGAGGAGGCCATCGCGGAGTTGATCCGGAAGTACTCCAAACCCAAAAAGTCGAGCAGGAGGGTGAGAGATGCGAGCCAAGAAAATGAGAGTCTACGAGGATTTTGACGAAGGGGATGAGGAGCCCTTGTTTCAGTGCGGAGACGGCATCACCATGGAGTGCGTGTGCCCGAAATGCGGCATCACCCACCGCATGAAAATCCTGTGGGCCGGCCGCGGCAAACCCAAAAAATTCTGCCAGGCCTGCAAAATGTACATCGCCACCCTGGAAACCGTGGAGCTTCCCTGCATCCCGGTGTCGGTGAACCGGGTGGTGGGATGAACCGACGTCCGCCTCGCCGGCTTCGTGCCTAACATTTACGATGGACGGCGATCATGGTGATGTCGTCCGATTGAGGGGCGTGCCGGGTGTGAGTGAACAGGTCGGCCTTGACCCGGTCGATCAGCTCCGGCGCGGAGGAAGCCGGCCTCTCCAGAAGCGCAAAGAAACGTTCCCTGCTGTAAAGGGCCTCATCCGGGGACATGGCCTCCGTAACCCCGTCCGTGTAGCCGAACAACACCTCACCCGGCTCAATCCGTGCGACGGCACTTCGGTACCTGGATTCCGAATCAATTCCCACCGAAGAGCCCGTAGCGCCCAAAAACGTCCGCACCCCCGATTTCCCGATGATCACCAGCGGCAAATGCCCGGCATTGACGTAGGCCAGCAGCCCGGTCCGCGGGTTGATGATCCCCAGGCAGAGCGTTGCAAACATCCCCTGGTCGCCGTGTTCCTTGGCGATGTACTCGTTGGTCGATGTGACCGCCCCCAGCGCGGTTTCGACCTCCACATCCACTTCTGCCGCGGCCGGCCGGCCGCCGGATGAAATGGACACCCCGCTCAGGCTGATCTTGCCGGTAAAGACGCGCAGCAGGCTGCGGATGAGCGCCATGAAGAGGGCCGAGCCGACCCCCTTGTCGCAGACGTCCCCGATGACGACGGCCAGGCAGCCGTTCGGCAGCACGAAGCCGTCGTAGAAGTCTCCGGCGACCTGGCGCGCCGGGTGAAAGCAGGCCGCAAGCTCCCAGCCCGGCAGCCGCGGGAGTTCGCGGGGCAGGAATTCCTTCTGGATCTGCCGGCCTTTTTCGAGCTCTGCATCCAGGGCCCGCGAATATTGGTCGAGCTTGGAATAAAGCTTGGCGCTCTCGAGGGCCAAGCCGAGCTGGCCGGCGGTCACCTCCATCACGCCCACCGTGCCCTGGTGGAAGATCCCGGGCTGCGGGTGCAGCAGCGTCAGGATTCCCAGCATTTCATCGCCGCGGATGATCGGCACCCCCATGGCGGAGCGTACGGCATAGGGCTGGTCGGGCAGGTTGAGCCAGCGGTCGTCCTTTGCGGTGTCGGCGATCAGCCCGATGCGGCGGTGGCGCATCACCCATCCGGCGAGGCCGTCCTTCAGAACGGTGCCTGTCAGATCCAGGCACTCCTTCGCCTGCCGGGGCCCGCGGGTCAGGATGCAGTCCCGGACCACCCCGTCGGGGTCCAGCAGGAAAAGGCTGCCGGTCTCGGCCTTGGTCAGCTCCGCGGTGAGGTCGAGGGTTTTCTGAAGAATGGCGGCCAGCATCGGCTCCTTGGCGGAGGACTTCGCCAGCGACACGAAATCCTGCAGCAGCCGGCTCTGGGCCAGCAGGGCCGTCTTCTTTCTCCTCAGGCGGTCGACTTTTGCTTTCAGCTCAGCGGTGCGGTCCATGTCGAAAGCTTTCCGGCATCGGGTGGTTTCAGCCCATCCATTGCATGACGGCGGGCGCCTGACGGCAGGCAAAACCCTTCGGCTGAATGGCTGCGGCGGGCGGGGCTGAACCGGCTTACTTCAAACCTGCACGACGAAGGGCATCGAAAACCCTCTTCCGGTAGACATCATCCTGTACGGCGGACATTTTTTCTTCAACCGCCACGGAAAATTTCGGGTTGACCCGCATCACGTTTTCGGCGGCCCAGAGCGCCTTTTCATGACGGCCGGACAATTCATAGGCTGCGTATAAAATTGCATTGTCCCAATCCTTTTTCAGCAGGCTGATCATGCTCAACAACGGATATGGAGGGGGCTGACCGGGGGTCAGAGCTATGCATTTGTTGGCCGCCTTTTCGGCTTCCTCAAGGGAGTTCTCCGGTGATTTGGCAATGCGAAACCACACTTCGTCCGCATGGACGAATCCCAGCATCCTGTAGGCGGCCCCGAAACCGGGGTCGAGCTTTATCGACTCCTCATACAGTTGGCGCGCCGCTGAAAGGTCTTGCGGGTTGCGCCGCTGATGGTGGTATAACCCCCTGATGTAATGCTCATACGCCTTGAGGTTGTTGGGCCTCGAGAATTTCAAGCTCCCCGCGGCGCCGACGCTGAATTTGACATTCAAAAATGCCATCACTTCCATCGTTATCGCGTCTTGAAGGGCGAAAAGATCTTCGAATTTGTGATCAAAGTGGTCGGCCCATATGTGGTTTCCGGAGATCCCATCGATCAGTTGGACGTTGATGCGCATCCGGTCGCCATCGCGCTGCACGCTGCCCTCGAGCAAATAGCGCACCCCCAGCTGCTCGGCGATTTGCCGAGCCGTCATGGATTTTCCCTTGTAGGCGAAGCTGGAGGTGCGGGCGGTGACGTAAATATCCGGTGACTGCGACAAACCCGTGATGAGCTGCTCGGCCATGCCGTCGCTGAAATACTCCTGCTTGGGGTCCTCGCTCAGATTCACAAACGGGAGGACCGCGATCGACGGTTGCTCGGGCAGCGGCAGCGCCATCTTTGAAGGGTCGGCCTTCTCCACGACCGGCGACCGCGATCGACGGTTGCTCGGGCAGCGGCAGCGCCATCTTTGAAGGGTCGGCCTTCTCCACGACCGGCGGGGGAGGGCCCGGCGGCTTCAGAAAAACCTGCCAGAGCCCAACCCCGACCGCCGCCAGCAGAACGACGGCCAGCGCCAACCTCCGCCCTGAACCCCGGCCCCTGAACCCCGGCCCCTTCTTCCGGGTCACCCTCGGCTCCAGCACCACCCGGTAGGCCCCCACCGGCTTGGCGATGTTCTTGACCGTCTGATCGCCCAGGAACTCGTAGCCCAGCGGCAGCTTGCTCTCGATGTGGTCGAAGGCGGTCTTGGAGACGCAGATGCCGCCGGGGTCGGCCAGGGACTCCAGCCGGGCGGCGATGTTCACCCCGTCGCCGTATATCCGGTCGCCCTCCTCGATCACGTCCCCGAGGTTGACCCCGATGCGGAACCGCATGCGGCGGTCCTCGGGAAGCTCGGCGTTGCGGGCCTGAAGCTCCTTCTGCACCGCCACGGCGCACTGCACGGCGTCCACCACGCTGGCGAACTCGGCCAGCAGGTTGTCCCCGGGCGAGTCCACCACCCGGCCGCGGTGCTGTTTGATGAGGTCGGAGAAAACTTGCTTGTGGGATTCGAGGGTTGAGACCGTGCCGCCTCCCAATCGTGGAAGGTTTTACTAAGTTCGGGTGCAGTTCAAACTTCAGCGTCAAAAGAAGCCACGGAAAATCCTATTGCCTGAGCGGCTGCCGTCATGACGCGATCGGCTGTAGCGAGAGCCTCCGCCTGGATCTCTTTTGCAACCAGCAAATGTACGGCGTCCAGCGTCCGGAGCGGGATGGCGGTGAGCATTGAAACGAGATTCACGGCGCCCTCGGCCCACTTGTCGGGCAACGGGTGGCAGATGAGGTGTTCAACCATGGTGAGGTCGCTGACGGCGACCGGGCCGTGTTGCTGGATGTACTCCTCCACATCGTCGGATCGGGATTCGTTGATGTACCACTTGGCGAGGGCGCTCGTGTCGAAATAAACGACGGCGTTCATCGGGCATCCCTGTCTTCACGGATCAACTTTTCGCTTCCCTCCCGCATCTTGGGCATGCTTTCGCGAAGAGTGCGGTGTGAGGGGATGGGTTTTCGAGGTCGAACCCTCGCCAGCCGCGCTACCGGTTTTCCGTGCCGGGTTATTATCAATTCGTCTTCCTTGGCCAGCAGGCTGCTCAAATGAGAAAGCGCCTGGCGTGCTTCACGAACCGAAATCGTTTTCATTTAAATACCTTGTGAGAATAGAAAATGAGTCATGTTGCATATTTTTATCAAAGTAGCACATTCAGTGGCAATGTAGCACATATATGTCTGTATAGCAATGCCGCTTGGTGTCAGGGTTGGGCCCCAGGAGCCTTGTCCGGCAGCCCGGCCTTGCGCAGGGCTTCAATGTAGGCGTTTACTATTGTCCGATCTTTGAGCAATGCCCTCTTGCCATACCACTCCAGCGAGAATTTGGGGTTGATCCGCAGCACCTCGGCGGCCGCGGCACGGGCCTCTTCTTCGCGGCCCATCTCGATGTACACGCCCGCGAGTGCTGCGTGCATCCAAAAATCGTTGGGGGCACGTTGCAGCGACTTTTGGAACAGCGCCACTGCTTCTTCAAATCGCCCGGTAAGCCGTAATGCGAGCCCGAGATCGTTGTAAAAGGGGGACGGGGCAAGGGGATTGAGCCTGATCGCTTTTTCCAAAAGCGGGATAGCGTCGTTCGGCCGTCCGGAATAGAGAAGCGCCTTGGCATACATGAATGCCGCAAATGGAGAGCCTTGATCCAGGCTTACGGCTCGTTCGCCTTCGGCTATTGCCTTTTCATAATCTCTTTGTTGGAGATAGAGAATGCTCAGGTTGCCGTGCGCAAGCGCATAGCTGTCGTCCATTGCCAGTGTTTTCTGCAGCAGAACTTTCGCTTTCTCAATGAATTCGCCGGCAGGCCGTGACGCGTCGAACCAATAGTAGTTCGTGTACACTGCCGCCAGGAGGCGATAGGCGTTTGGGATCTCCGGGCACATGGCTATGGTTTCGTCTGCTATCTGATGGGCCTTGCGGGTGTCGGTCAAGGTGTTGCGGTTGAGGTAGCCGAATCCCTCCTGCATTTTCAGCATGCAATCGAGACCATGGGTGCCTTTGAAGAGCTTCATTCCTGTTGGTGAAGCTCCGGTCAGCTTCACCTCAACAGCGGTCAATACTCTCAAGGTGATATCGTCTTGAAGATCGAACAGCTCTGCTGTTCGGGCATCGTAGCGCTCCGCCATGAGTTGAGCGCCTTTCAGCGCATCGACCAGCTGCACCGAAATTCGGACCCGGTCCTCCGACCGCTGCACGCTGCCCTCGAGCACGTACCTCACGCCAAGTTCTTCGCTCACCTGCTTTGCAGCAACCGTCTTCCCCCTGTAGGTGAATATCGAGTTGCGCGCGATGACGAACAGCCGCGGCACCTTGGACAGGGCGCTGATGATGTTGTCGGTCATTCCGTCGCAGAGCAGCTGTTGTTTCGGGTCCTCGCTCAGGTTTACGAACGGCAGCACCGCGATCGACGGCAGCTCAGGCAGGGGCAGCGCCATCTTCGCCGGGTCGGCCTTCTCAACGACCGGCGCAACCGGCCGCATCACGAACTGCCAGAGCCTTACGCCAGCAGCCAGCAAGAGCACGACGGCCAAACCGATGATTATCCGGTTTCGCCTTGCACCCTGAACCCTGAACCCCGAACCCTTCCCCTTCGTCACCCTCGGCTCCAGCACCACCCAGTACGCCCCCACGGGTTTAGCGATGTTCTTCACCGTCTGTTCGCCCAGGAACTCGTAGCCGAAGGGCAGCTTGCTCTCGATGTGGTCGAAGGCCGTCTTGGAGACGCATATCCCCCCCGGGTCTGCCAGCGACTCGAGCCGGGCTGCAATGTTCACCCCGTCGCCGTAGATGCGGGACTCCTCCTCGATCACGTCCCCGAGGTTCACGCCGATGCGGAAGAGCATCCGTCGGTTCTCGGGCAGCTCGGCGTTCCTCGCCTGCAGCTCCTTCTGCACCGCCACCGCGCACTGCACCGCGTCCACGACACTGGCGAACTCGGCCAGGAGATTGTCCCCCGGGGAATCGACTACCCGGCCGCGGTGCTGCCGGATGAGATCCGAGATGATTTGCTTGTAGGTTTCGAGGATCCTGACGGTGGCCGCCTCGTCGTCCTGCATCAGACGGCTGTAACCGGCGACATCGGCGCTCAGGATCGCGGCGAGCTTGCGGCGATAGGCTTGAGGGTCCATCGAGCCGCCTCCCAACGGCGGAAGGTTTGAAGAAGCTCGAAACTTCAGATTCGAATTCGGTTCAAACTCCAGCGTCAAAAGAAACGGCAGAAAATCACATTGCCAGCTACCCTTTTGGAGATGTCTCGGGCAAACCGGCTTTACGGAGTGCTCCGCTGTATTTTTCCACGGCAGCCTGGTCTCTTATCCCAACCCTGGATGAAAATTCTCTGAACTGCTCAATCGAATACCGGGGATTCACGCGAAGCAATTCTTTAACTGCACCGCTGGCCTCCTCCGTCCGTCCAAGCAAGCCCGCGGATATGGCATAGCCAAGATGGCCCAGATAGACTTGAGGATTTTTTTGGATCGCCTTTCTGTACATCTCGGCAGCCTTTTCATATTGTCCGGCGAGATTGTAGGCCATGCCGGCGCCCGTATAGTTGCCAATCACTGGAATCGGGCTAAGGCGAAAAAGCCTGTCGAACAACGGAAGCGCCTGCTCCGGCTTACCCGAACGCCAAAAAACGGAAGCCGATTCATTGAGAACCCCTGGATGGTTGGGTTCAAGCGATAACGCTTTCGCGGCATCGGCGAGGGCTTCGTCATACTGCCGCATCTGCGCGTGTATCACGCCTCTCAAGGCATAAAAAGGCCCTTCCTCCGGATCGAGGGAAATGGCCTTGGTGATCATTTCCATGGCCTGGGCGTTGGCCTGCTGCGGAGAATCGGTTCTTCCCATCGAGGCGTCCAAGGCCAAAAGCAAGGCCAGCCGGGAGTAGCCCTTGGGGTATTCCGGGTCCAGGGCGATGACTTCGTCGCACAGCTTTCTGGCCTGGATGGCATCGTCTTTGGTCAGACGGGTTACATACTCGGTGGCTTGAAGATACTTCAGATATGCCTCCATGTTCTTCGTGCCTTTTGCGGCAGTCCGAGTCTCTCCGCCAAGCACCATCTTTCCTCTGAGCTCCGTGATGATTTTCATGGTGATCTCGTCTTGCAGGGCGAAGATGTCCTTCAAACCGCCGTCGTATCGATCCGCCCAGAGATGTTTGCCGGACAGCCCGTCGATCAACTGGGCCGTGATGCGCACCCGCTCGCCGTCGCGGCGAACGCTGCCCTCAAGCACATACTGGACCCCCAGTTCCTCGCTCACCTGCTTGATCTTAACGGGCTTCCCTTTGTAGGTGAATGTGGAGTTTCGGGCGATAACGAAGAACTGCGGGATTTTCGAGAGGGCCGTGATGATCTCTTCCGTGATACCGTCGCTGAAGAACTCCTGCTTGGGGTCGTCGCTCATGTTGGTGAACGGCAGGACGGCAATCGATGGCTTTTCGGGCAGGGCATAGGTCATCTTCCCGGGGTCGGCCTTCTCGACGGGCTTGGAAGCCGCAGACTGAGGCGGCGGAGCGGGGCGCAGGAAGAACTGCCACGCCGCGGCTCCCGCGAGTACGACCAGCACGGCGGTTATCCCAACGGCCCAAAGCCTGCGCCGTGAGCCCGACGATGTGGGCCGCGCGCCTTTCGTTTCCACCACCCCGTTGTCCATCAGGGCGCGGTAGACCCGCACCGGCCGGTTGATGTTCTTGACCTCGTGCTCGCCGAGATAGTCGTAGTGCAGCGGCAGCTTGTTCTCGATCTGCTCGAAGGCGCTGCCGGAGATGCAGATGCCGCCGGCTTCCGCCATTCCCTCCAGCCGGGCGGCGATGTTCACCCCGTCGCCGAAGATGCGCTCGCCCTCCTCGATCACATCCCCGAGGTTGATCCCGATGCGGAACTCCATCCGACGGTTCTCGGGCAAAAGCGAGTTCTTGGCGCGCAGCACCTGCTGGATCTCGACCGACGCCTGCACGGCGTCCACCACGCTCGCGAATTCGGCGAGCAGGTTGTCGCCGGTCGAGTCCACCACGCGACCGCGATGTTGGGGGATGATGGTCTTCATCACCCCTTTGAAGGTGTCGAGGGTGCGCACCGTCCACTCCTCGTCCTCGCCCATCAGGCGGCTGTAGCCCTTCACGTCCGCACTGAGAATCGCGGTCAGCTTGCGTTTGAGCTCCTGCGATGGCATGGGCACCTCCTGGATTAGAAGGAGAGGCAGATTCTGGATGATGGATGAAATACAGTTTTTTTTAGGACTGGGCCGGCGGCGGCTTGTCCGGCAGCCCGGCCTTGCGCATGACGTCGATGAATTTTTTTACCGGCGCCCGGTCTTTGTATGCCGCCACCCGGTCCACCCACTCCAGGGAAAACCTGGGATTGATCCGCAGCACTTCGACGGCCTCGGCGCGGGCCTCTTCATCGCGCCCATGCATGCTGTAGACCGCCGCCAGGGCCGCATGCGGCCAGAACCAGTTCGGCGCTTTCTCGCTGGCCTTCTTGTACGCCGCCGTCGCTTCCTCGATCCGGTTTGCCGTGCGCAGCGCCCCACCGAAATCGTAGTAAAAGGTCGCCGGCGCCAACGGGTTGAGACGGAGCGCCTTCCCGAAAAGGGGGATGGCCTCCTCCGGTCTGGCGGCAAAGCTGAGCGCTACTCCCAGGCGGTAAAGACACCACGACGAACCCGGCTGCAGAGAAAGCGCCCGCTCCGCCGAAGCGATCGCCTCGTCATATTTCCTTTGCTGCATGTAGATCATTATCAGGTTGCCGTGGGCGTCGGAATTGTTCTCGTCTATGGCAAGTGCTTTCCGCACCAGCTCTTCCGCCTTTTCGAGCGACTCGCGCGGCGACGTGGAAGCGCCGAGGATAACCTCCTGGTAATTCACAACTCCAAGTGAGCGATAAAGACCCGGCGACTCCGGACACGTCGCTATGGCGGACTCTGCGACCCGGCGTGCCTGTTTGATGTCCGGCACCGTTCCCCGCTGGATGAATCCGGACACCTCCTGAAACTTCAAATAGCAATCGAGACCCTGCGTCCCTTTATAGCGATGCGCCCACCCTGATCCGCCGAGGCCCTCCAGTTTTACTTTGACGGCCGTGAGCACTCTGAGGGTGATCTCGTCCTGAAGAGCAAACACGTCAACTGCTTTGCCATCGAACCGTTCCGATAGAACCGGGCTGCCGTTGAGCGCATCGACCATCTGCGCGGTGATCCGGACCCGGTCGTCCGACCGCTGCACGCTGCCTTCCAGCACGTACCGCACGCCGAGTTCCTCGCTCACCTGCTTCGCTGGAACATTCTTCCCCTTGTAGGTGAATGTCGAGTTGCGGGCGATGACGAACAGCAGAGGAACCTTGGACAGGGCGTTGATGACGTTGTCCGTGATCCCGTCGCAGAGAAGCTGCTGTTTCGGGTCCTCGCTCAGATTCACAAACGGGAGGACCGCGATCGACGGTTGCTCGGGCAGCGGCAGCGCCATCTTTGAAGGGTCGGCCTTCTCCACGACCGGC
>JALOPD010000533.1 GCA_025454075.1 Desulfobacterales bacterium
GATGCCGCGTTCCTGCTCGTCGGGCATCCAGTCCATGACGGCTTCGCCGTCGTGCACCTCGCCCAGCTTGTGCGACCGGCCGGTGTAGAAAAGGATCCGCTCGGTCACCGTGGTCTTGCCGGCGTCGATGTGGGCAATGATGCCGATGTTGCGAATGGCGGTGATTTTGGTCTTCTTCATAAGCGCCTTAGCCGGTGACCGCGGGTCGCCGGCTCCGGAACGTGAGGGGTCGAGCCCAAGGAGAATCGACTATCTAAGCCAAAGGGCGAGGGTTGTCAAGAAAAGCCCAGCGCTCAATCAGGGTTGGGCTTCCTGAGACAGCGCAGCCATGATTTCCGCAACAGATCCGATCAGGGGAACGAAAAAGGCGGCGACCTACTCCAGCGTGCACCCCCGGTTGGCCGGGCCCACCAGGCGGCGGTAGCGGTCGAGGAGGGTACCTTTCGGCAGGTCCACATGGCCCGGCGGGTGCCAGTTTTCGCGGCGCTGCCGCAGGACGTCGGCGGGCACCTCCAAATCCAGGCGGCCGGTGGGGATGTCGATGGTGATGCGGTCGCCTTCCTCGATCAGCGCGATGGGCCCGCCCAGATAGGCTTCGGGCGTCACGTGGCCGATGCAGGCGCCCTGGGTGGCGCCCGAGAACCGGCCGTCGGTCACCAGCGCGACGGACTTGCCGAGACCCATGCCGATGATGGCCGAGGTGGGCAGAAGCTGCTCGCGCATGCCGGGCCCGCCCTTGGGGCCTTCGTAGCGGATGACCACGACATCGCCGGGCTGGATCCGGCCGCCGAAGATGGCTGCCAGGGCGGGTTCCTCCTGTTCGAAGACGCGCGCCGGCCCGCTGTGGCGGAGCATTTCGGGCGCTACCGCGGCTTTCTTGACCACCGCTCCTTCCGGGGCCAGGCTCCCGCTCAGGACCGCCAGCCCCCCGGTCGGGCTGAGGGGCCGGCTGACCGGCCGGATGACGTCCGTGTCCTGGACGTGCCGTCCGGCCAGGTTTTCGGCCATTGACCGGCCGGTGACGGTCTGGCAATCCCCGTTGAAAAGCCCGGCATCCAGGAGCGCTTTCATGAGAGCGGGCACGCCGCCGGCATTGAAGAAGTCCAGCGGGAAATGCGTTCCGGCGGGCTTGAGCAGGACCAGGTGCGGGGTCCGGGCGGCCGCCTGGGCGAATGCGGCCAGGTCGAGCCTCAGGCCGGCTTCGGCGGCGATGGCCGGCAGGTGCAGACAGGTGTTGGTCGATCCGCCCACGGCCATGTCGACGGCGAGCGCATTTTCAAAAGCGGCGTGGGTCAGGATGTCGCGCGGCAGGATGTTGCGGGCGTGCAGGTCCATGATCAGGCGTCCCGCGCGGCGGGCGAGCGCCATGCGTGCGCCGGAAGTGGCCGGAGTGAGGGCGCCGTCGGGAACAGTCATGCCCAGGGCCTCGGTCAGGATGTTCATGGTGTTGGCCGTGCCCATCATGGCGCAGGCGCCCGGTCCCCAGACCGCCACCTCCTCGAAGGCGGCCAGCTCTTCGGCCGCCATCCGGCCGCGCTCGACCAGCCCCTCGGCCTCCATCAGGTCGTTGTAGCAGACCCGCTTGCCCCGGAAGCAGCCCGTGTCCATGGGGCCGCCCGAAATCAGCAGGGCCGGGATGTTCAGCCGCGCCGCGGCCATCAGCATGCCCGGGGTGACCTTGTCGCAGTTGGTCAGGAGCACCATGGCGTCGAAGGCGTGCGCGGTGATCATGATCTCGATCGAATCGGCGATCAACTCGCGGCTGGGCATGGGCATGCGCATGCCCTTGTGCCCGGTGGCCAGGCCGTCGCAGACGGCGATGGTCGGAAACTCGAGCGGGGTCCCGCCGGCCTCGGCGATGCCGAGCTTGATGGCCTGGCAGAGCGCGTTGAGGTGCACGTGGCCGGGCATCAGCTCGTTGAAGGAGTTGACCACCGCCACGAGCGGCTTGTCCAGGTGCTCGGCACGCCAGCCCATCGAGTAGAGCAGCGAGCGGTGCGTGGCGCGGTCCACGCCCTTGGTCATCTCGGAAGAACGCAAGGGGCCGCGGGAATTCGGTTGATTAGCCATGGCTTGTTCCTTTTCCGGTCAGTATCCCATGAACGTCTTAGGCAGCCAGGTGCTGAGCCAGGGGACATAGGTGACGAGCGCCAACACGATCAGCGACACGAAGAACGGCATCCAGACGGCCTTGCCCAGACGGTCGATGGTGATATTGCCGACCCCGCAGACCGCGAACAGCACCGCGCCCACCGGCGGCGTGACCAGGCCGAGAACGAGATTGAGGCAGATGACGATGCCGATGTGGACCGGGTCGATGCCCATGGTCACCGCGATCGGCGCCAGCACCGGGGTCACGATTACGATCCCCGGCGCAGTTTCGATCGGGATTCCGAGCAGCAGCAGGAAGATGTTGATGAGCAGCAGAATCGCGTAGGGCGAGGTGGTCAGCGTCGAGATCCAGTCGATCAGGATCTGCGGGATCTGGTCGGCCGCCACGATCCAGGCGAAGGGTTCCGAGAGGGCGATCAGCAGCATGACCATGCCGGATTCG
>JALOPD010000161.1 GCA_025454075.1 Desulfobacterales bacterium
CCGCCGCCGGTGCGGTCCGCCCCGGTGCCGTTTCCGGCATGGATGCGCACGTAGAACTCCCCGTCCTCCACCACCGGCATCGCCGGCTTCCAGGTCAGTTCCAGGTCCGCGCTGAAACCAGCCCCGCTGGGGCTGCCGGCCTTCTCGCCCTCCAACTCATCGGTGCGGCTGTCTTGATAGTAGAGAATCGCCCCGCCGTGGATCTCCAGCGTGCCGAAGCGCTCCTCCAACGCTTCGCCGACTTTCTCGTCGATTTTTTTCTCGGTTTTGGCAACCTGCCGCTTGGCGAGCGACTCCTGCTCCTCCAGCTTCTGCTCCAGTTCCTCGATGCGCTCCTTAAGCACCTGAAGCTCCTTCAGGATGGCGCTGGTATCGGCCAGCGCGTGGCCGCCGAATCCTGCAATAAACATAAGCACGAGAACGGCAATTCCATATCGTTTCATACGACCTCCCGGCAATTTTCCCGATTCAACCCTCTATTTTTTTGTGGGAGCGGCTTCCAGCCGCGAGGTCCTGGGTTCCGCCCTCGGCCCCTGGAACCCTCGAACCCTCCCAACCATCCTGCGCTACTTCTTTGTTTGCCAGTCGTGGAAATAGACCCAGATCACCCCGCCGATCTCCACCGCCTTCTCCTTGCCGTCCTTCTTCAGCTTGAAGTCGGCGGTGGTCAGCGCCGCGAATCCCCACCAGCCGGCCCTGGGCGCGGCATAAGTGAAGACCCCGTTGCGGTCTGATTTGACGACCTGGGTGACCATGTACTCGGTCGGGGCCTCGGCCTTCTTATCCGCGTTGTAGAATTCGACCTCCACCTCGGCGTAGGGCACTCTTTTGCCGTCCAGCATGACGATCCCCTGGAAGACGTTGCCGGCATAGAGCCCGAAGGGGCGGGTCAACGGGACGATTTCGGTCTTCAGTCCGACCTCCTGGTCCCAGCCCTCCTCATCGCCGAAGGCGGGGACTGCCACTTTGGTATAGTGGATGATGTAGCAATCCTCGGCCGGTTCCCAGTAGGGCTCAGGTTCCATGAAGAAGGTGTAGACCGCCGGTTTTTTCAGTGCATACGCAGCAGTCCACCCATCCTTGTCCATGACCTTGGCCGGCTTGAGGGCGGTGAGCAGGTCCTCCTTCGATTCGCCCACGAGCACCCCGAGCGCCTTGGGTTTGGCCATGTCCATACCCACCATCTCCATGGGGTGTGAAAAGGAGACCTGCAGGTTTAAGGTCTTGGGGTCGCCTTGAGACACCGTTGCCTTAGATGGGATCAGCATCCCGAAATGGGCCAGGGCCGACCCGGAAGCGACTAACACCACGGCTGCTACCGCTGCCCACACCGCGATTCTCTTTTTCATGCCGCCCTCCATTTATTTTTTTGGTGAAACCAAAAAAAAACCACGAGCGCAGATGCCTTCATGGCACCCGAGCCTTCGTGGCTTGGTTGAAAACTATATCGAGGCTGTTTTTGAGATGCGGGCTTCGGCCCGCCGCTTAACTTGGTGCGACGTTATGGGAAACCGGCCCTCGTGTCAAGCGCAAAACACGGCGCGGCCGCCGACCGGGGCCGGCCGGCAAGCGCCTTGACTTGGTTTGTGAAACCCTCTAATTGTTGAATCGGAGAGCGTCTCTTCATGGCCAAACCGTCTTCCGACAATCCGCGTGCCAAGCCCGGCTTCGTTCTGAGCCGCAAAGCCGTTGCCGGTTGGGTGGTGGTGGTTTTCATCATCTCCGGCTGGATGTTCGGCATGGGGGTCATGGTCGGCCGGGACACCGCGCCCATTCGCTTCGACCTCGATCAGCTCAAGAAGACCCTGGAGTCTTTGCAGAAATCCGAGCGCGAGCCCCGGCGCGGGGCGCCTGCGGCCGATCCGGCGCAAATGAAGGACAAGACCAAGCTCGACTTCTACGAGGTCCTGTCAACCAGCCGGGACGATGTGGACATGCCGAAGTTGCCCAAACCGGCCGCCGCGGCGCCGGCCGCCGCCAAGCCCGAGCCCGCAGCTCCCAAAGCCCAGGAGCCGCCTGCCGCGGTCAAGGCGGAGAAGCCCCCCGCTCCTCCGGCCCCCGGCGCTGCGGCGGCCGGCCAGGTTTTCACCGTCCAGATCTCCGCGGTCAAAAGCGAGGAGGAGGCCCGCCGCCTGACGGAGCGCCTGCGGCAGAGCGGCTACGCCGCCCACGTTGAGGCGACCGTCCTGCCGGACAAAAGCACCTGGTACCGCGTGCGCATGGGGGAATTCCCCACCCGTGAATCCGCCCGGGGCACGGTGGATCGACTCAAGAGGGACGGGTTCGGGTCCATGGTGGTGCCAAAGTAAGATTGCTGCCGGCCTTGGCCTGAACCGAAATCCGCCCTTTCTGGAGGAACACCGAGCCATCTGGGATGAGTCGCTTAAAGGGTTAAGGGCTTGCGTTTTTGTGGGAGCGGCTTCCAGCCGCGATGAGAAGATCTCGGAGAGACCCCTTCGATTCGGCAACCAAATCGCGGCTGGAAGCCGCTCCCACAGATACAAGGCGGCTGCGTTGCATCGATGCCAAACCGTTAACCGGAGTTATGAACGCATGAAGATCACCAAGGAGGAAGTGCTCTATGTCGCCGACCTGGCGCGCCTGGAGATCGGCGCGCGGGAGATAGAGACGCTGACCGGGCAGATCGGGGAGATCCTCGACTATGTCGACCAGTTGAACCAGGTGGACACGAGCGGGGTCGCAGGCACCTCCCACGCCGTCCCGCTCACCAACGCCTTCCGCGAGGACACCCTGCAGCCGCACCTGGCGCGCGAGGAGGCCCTGGCCAACGCCCCGCAGCCGGAGGACGGGGGGTTCGCCGTGCCGAGGGTTATATGAAGAAGTAACGAGTAACGAGTGAAATGATAAAGTCGGAGTTCCGAGTCGGAGTCGGAGTAAAAAAAAGCAACGAGCAACGAGCAACGAGTAAAAGACGGGTACTGAAAAAAAGTAAGGAGTGCCAGGTGACGAGCGAGAGGTTGAAAACCAAGTGAACGGGGTACCTGAGAGAGGCGGACCATCTTGGAACTTTATGAGCTGACCATCGCGGAAGCCCACGGGCTATTAGAAACAAGGAGAATCTCCTCCCGGGAGCTGACCCGCTCGGTTTTGGATCGAATCGCCGCGGTGGAGCCCAAGGTGGAGGCCTTCCTCACCATCCTCGAGAAAAGCGCACTGGAGGAGGCGGATGCGGCCGACCGGACCATCGCCGACGGGGAGTGTCTGCCCCTGACCGGCATCCCGCTCGGCGTCAAGGATGTCGTCTGCACCCGTGGGGTGCGCACCACCTGCGGCTCGCGGATCCTTGAGAACTTCGTTCCCCCGTATGATGCCTTTGTAATCAAGCGCTTGAAGGAGCAGGGCGCGGTGATCGTCGGCAAGCTCAACATGGACGAGTTCGCCATGGGCTCCTCCACCGAGAACTCCGGCTTCAAGGTCACGTGCAACCCCTGGGACACGGCCTGCATCCCGGGGGGCTCGAGCGGCGGGTCGGCCGCGGCCCTGGCGGCCGGCATGTGCTTGGGGGCCTTGGGCTCGGACACGGGCGGCTCGGTGCGCCAGCCCGCCTCCCACTGCGGGGTGGTCGGCGTCAAACCCACCTACGGTCGGGTTTCCCGCTACGGGCTGATCGCCTATGCCTCCTCGCTGGACCAGATCGGGCCCTTCGGCCGCTCGGTTGCCGACGCCGCCCTCCTGCTGCAGGCGATTGCCGGCCACGACACCGCCGACTCCACCAGCGTGCCCGTGCCCGTGCCGGACTACGCCGCGGGGCTGGCCGGGGATGTAAAAGGCCTGCGGATCGGCATCCCCCGGGAGTACCACGCCTCCGAGGGGCTCGACCCCGACGTGGGCGCGGCGGTGGCGGACGCCGTTAAAAGGCTCGAGTCCCTGGGCGCTAAGCGCGTTGAGATCTCGCTGCCGCACACTCGCTACGCAGTGGCCGTGTACTACGTCATCGCCCCCTGCGAGGCCAGCTCCAACCTCGCGCGCTTCGACGGGGTGAAGTACGGCCTGCGCAGCGCCGGGTCCGGCGACCTGATGCAGATGTACCGGCGCACCCGCTCCCAGGGGTTCGGGGCCGAGGTCCGGCGGCGGATCCTCATCGGCACCTACTGCCTCTCGGCCGGGTACTACGACGCTTACTACGGCAAGGCCTCCCAGGTGCGCACCCTGATCGTGGAGGATTTCAAAAAGGCCTTCGAGGCCTGCGACGTCATCGCCTGCCCGACCGCCCCCACCCCGGCCTTCCGGATCGGGGAGAAGGCGGGCGACCCGCTCACCATGTACCTCTCCGACATCTTCACCATCTCCGCCAACATGGCCGGCATCCCGGCGCTTTCGGTCCCCTGCGGCTTCTCCGGCGGAGGCCTTCCCATCGGCCTGCAGCTGATGGGGACCCATTTCAATGAGGAGATGCTCTTCCGGGTGGCGCACTGCTTCGAGCAGGCGACCGAGTTCCACAAGCGGCGGCCGGCATTGTAAGGAATTGCTGCCTCGCCATGGCGGGGCTCCCACAAATAATGGAGATTTTCTGTGCTTTCTCTGCGGGAGCGACATCCTGTCTTCATGGCGTTTCCAATGAAGCGAACGAAGGTGAATTATCTCTGTGGGAGCGGCTTTCAGCCGCGATTCCTTCGGCGTGCACCCATGAAACCGGTTAAAGGCTCCCAAGCCCTTCGCAAGGGCCGCTTCTCAATCGGATCTCAACCGTATCTGGTCATCACGACGGTCCACCAGCGCCAGGTTTTTTTGCAAACCAAGGAGGCTGCGCAGATCGTCTTGTCAGCCTTGCACTGGCTGGAAAACGAAAAAGGGTCGACGTTGTCGGCGGCAGTCGTCATGCCCGACCACGTTCATTTTATCATCGAGCTCGGGAGGGTTTCCCTGGCACAACTGGTTCACAGTCTCAAAAGCTTCACCGCCAACCGGATAAACAGTCTGCTTGGTAGAAGCGGGCCGTTCTGGTATTGCAAGTGGAAAGTTTAATGAATCGCGGCAAGATGCCGCTCCCACAGCCCCTGGAGGGTTTCTGTGCCTCTTTTGTGGGAGCGGCTTCCAGCCGCGATGGTGATAGGAGACACTGCCATGGCCCGCGTGCGGATTCTGCCTGAGATCCTCTCGAACAAAATCGCCGCCGGCGAGGTGGTGGAGCGGCCGGCCTCGGCGGTGAAGGAGCTGGTGGAAAACGCGCTCGACGCCGGGGCCACGCGCATCCTGATCGACATCGAGCAGGGCGGCCGCGGCCTGCTGCGGGTGGCCGACAACGGGGCCGGCATGAGCAGGGACGATGCGCTGCTCGCAGTCGAGCGCTACGCCACGAGCAAGCTCGCCGCGGACGAGGACCTTTTCAACATCCGCACCCTGGGTTTCCGCGGCGAAGCGCTGCCGAGCATCGCCGCGGTCTCGCGTTTTTCGCTCGTGACCCGCGAGGCGGGCGCCGACAGCGGCACCGAGATCGTGGTCGAGGGGGGCAGGCTCCTGAACGTGGCCGAGACCGGCGCCGCTCCGGGCACCATGGTCACGGTGCGCGAGCTCTTCTTCAACACCCCGGCGCGGCTCAAGTTTCTCAAGTCCGTCGGCACCGAGATGGCCCACATCGCCGACATCGTCTCGGGCATGGCGCTCGCCTGGCCCCAGGTCCAGTTCCGCCTCGCCCACAACGGTCGCATCGTCAAGGACCTGCCCGCCGCCGACCCGCTCGACCGCGCCGCCGGGGTCCTCGGCGCCAGCCTGCGGGGCGAGCTGCACCCCGTTGCGATGAGCCTGGATGGGGTCACGGTCGCAGGCTGGGTGTCGAGCCCGCGGGTGCACCGTCGCTCGCCGTCGGCCGTCTTCGTCTTCGTCAACAACCGGCTGGTGCGCGACCGGCTCGTCCAGCACGCCCTGTTCCAGGGCTACACCCAGCGGCTGGTAAAGGGGCAGTTTCCGCTCGCGGTCCTCTTCATCGACCTGCCCTGCGACCAGGTGGACGTCAACGTGCACCCGGCCAAGACCGAAGTGCGCTTCGCGCGCTCGAGCAGCGTGCACGAGGCCGTGCGCCGCGCTGTGGCCCAGACCCTCTACGACACGGACCGGCCTGGTTTCCGGCAAAGGACGCCGGAAACCAATCGGGTGAGGGAGGGAAACGAAAACTTCAGCGGGCAGCGGCTTGAGGCAGGGAAGGTCGTCCCCGGCAATCGGGTTGAAACGGCCTTCGAACATCGCGGCTGGAAGCCGCCCCCACAGGAAGGGCAGGATGCAGGGGACGGGGAGGGTGGTCCCGATGGTGCGGGGGAGAGGGGCTCGGAACATCGCGGCCCCGCCATGGCGGGGCTCCCACCAAAGGATGAGCTTCCCCGCCTTCAGCCTTCAGCCTTCAGCCTCGAGCCTCCAACCTCCAACCTCCAACCTCCAACCTCCGGCCTTCAGCCTCAAACCGTCCGCCTCCAGACCGAGTTCTGGGAAAAGCAGGGCTTTGCCGGGATGCGGGTGATCGGCCAGCTGAAAAACGCCTACATCCTCTGCGAGGCCGAGGACGGACTGGTCCTGATCGACCAGCATGCGGCGCACGAGCGCGTCCTGTATGAGCAGCTCGGCCGCGGAACTGCGGTGGCCTCCCAGGCGCTGCTCGTGCCCGAGACCGTGGAGCTGGGCTTCCGCGAGGTGGGAGCGCTCGAGGCGGCTATGCCCGCCCTGCGGGAGGCGGGCCTCGAAATAGAGCCTTTCGGCGGCAACACGGTGGTCGTCAAGGCGGTGCCGGCCCTGCTCGCCGGCCGCGCGGCGGCTCCGCTTGTCCTCGAGCTGGCGGCGGCCGCGGTTGAAGGCTCAGCCGGCGCGCCCGATCTGCTTGAGCGCTTCCGGCACATCGCCGCCTGCCATGCCGCCATCCGCGCCGGCCAGCTTCTCACCCTGGCGCAGATGGAAACCATGCTCAAGCAGATCGACGCCTGCGGCAACCTCTCCCACTGCCCCCACGGCCGGCCCACTTGGGTGAAGTACGACATGGGGGTGATCGAGCGGGCCTTCAAGCGGATTTAGGCATCGCGGCCCCGGACCGCCGAGGCTCCCCCAGGAAAACCGCATTCGAGCTGAATTGCGGGAGAGGGCCACTTCCACGGAAATCCCGCCGGAAGGTCGAATCGCGGCTGGAAGCCGCTCCCACGGGGGATAGACCAGGAATTCAATTTCTTTTGTGGGAGCGGCTTCCAGCCGCGATGTTTAAGGCCAAGCGCTGCTCCCAGAATAAAGTTTATGCAGTTTTCTCGAACCCTTGACCCCTTGACCCCTCGACCCCTTTTTCTTTAAAATCCCCTTGACTTCAAAAGTACCCCGGACTAATATCCCCCCTAATGTGCGGACGACGGGTCATGTTCTTAGGCTTGCATGCCCCGCAGTCCACAAACCCCTCCCTTTGAAAGGAGGTGTGAGGGAGAGTCGGGCACACGGCAGGAAATTATTAGGCTTGGCAAAAACCTGTTTTCAATCGTTAAGGAGGATTGAAGAGATGAAGAAACTTATTGCGGTTCTCGTGGTTCTGCTTTTTGCAGTGCCGGCCATGGCCCAGACGGCCAAGGCTCCGGAGTGGTCGTTCTTCGGCAGCCAGCGCATGGCCACCTTCTACATTGCCGATGATTTCGGCGACGCCACGGTCAACGGCTCCGATGACGACTGGGGTCTGCGCTGGGATTTCCAGGGCAACTCCCGCGTGGGCGCCCGCGTGAAGGCCGACAAGGTCGGCGGCTACATCGAGCTCGCCCTGACGGCCACCAACGGCGGCGACGGCGGGGACGGCGGGGTCAACACCCGCCGCGCCTTCGGCACCTGGAAGTTCTCCGACAACGCCACCCTGAAGGTC
>JALOPD010000534.1 GCA_025454075.1 Desulfobacterales bacterium
CCGGCCGGACCACCACCAGATGCTGGAAGCGCCCAAGGACTACTCCCCGCGGGCGGTCGTCGGCATCCGGCCCTGCGACGCCAAGGCCTTCGTGCTGACGCGGCTGAATTTCGACACTCCGGACGTCCAGGACCCCTACTGGGTGCGCGCCTACGAATCCACCACCTTCATCGGGCTGGGCTGCACAAACCCTTGCAGCGCCTGTTTCTGCACCACGGCCGGCTGCGGCCCTTACCACGAAGAGGGGCTCGACGTGCTGCTGGGCGACGGAGGCGACCACTACCTCGCCAAGGTGCTCACCGACAAGGGCGCCGCCTTCCTGAAGGCCGCCGGTTGGGAAACGGACGCCGGCGCCAAGGCCGGCGAGCAGCTGGCCGAGCTGCGCCGGGAGGCGGAGGGGCGCATCGTCTCGCGCGTGCCGACCGATAATCTGCGCGCGCTGCCCACCAACGACCTGCACGCCGCCGGCTTCTGGGAAGACGTGTCGTTTGCCTGCATCAACTGCGGCACCTGCACCTACTCCTGCCCGACCTGCTGGTGCTTCGACATCCAGGACGAGAGCCGCGGCAGCTGCGGCGTGCGGACGAAGAACTGGGACAGCTGCATGTACCCGCTCTTCACGCTGCACGGGACCGGCCACAACCCCCGCGGCACCAAGCTGCACCGGGTGCGGCAGCGTTTCATGCACAAGCTCAAGTACTTCGTCGACAAGTACGACCGCGGGATCCAGTGCGTGGGCTGCGGCCGCTGCGTGCGCCTGTGCCCGGTCAACATCGACATCCGCCGGGTGGCCGCCATGATGAACGGTTTCGCCGCCTCCGGCGAGGCCTGTGCGATCGAATGAGCGAGAAAGGGACTCAAGCCGTGCGAAACCCGTACCTGCCGTATCCGGTCCGCATCGACGACATCGCGGTTGAAACCGAGGACAAGAACCTCAAGACGTTCAAGTTCTGCTTCCTGAACCCCGCCGACGAGCAGGCCTTCAGCTACAAGGCCGGGCAGTTCGCCGAGCTGTCGGTCACCGGCAAGGGCGAGATCCCGATCGGAATCGCCTCCTCGCCGACCGAGAAGGGGTACGTGATGTTCACGGTCAACAAGGTGGGCCTGGTCTCCTCCTTCCTGCACACCATGAAGGCGGGGGACGTCATGGGCATCCGCGGGCCGATGGGCAACTGGTACCCGTGGGAGCGCATGGAGGGCAAGAACGTCGTCATCATCGGCGGCGGGTTCGCCTTCACCACGCTGCGCTCCTCGATCGTCTACATGCTCGACCCGGCCAACCGCGGCCGGTTCAAGGACATCCACGTGATCTACGGCGCGCGCACGCCGGGCATGCTCCTCTACCGCGAGGAACTGGCGGCCTGGGAGCGGCGCGACGACATCCACATGCACATCACGGTCGACGGAACGACCGACCCGTCATGGAAATACAACGTAGGCTTCGTCCCGGCGATCACCGAGAAGAAGGCCCCGCCCGCAGGCGCGGACACCTACGCCATCATCTGCGGCCCGCCGATCATGATCAAGTTCACCCAGCCGGTTCTCGACAAGCTCGGTTACCCCCACGACAAGATCATCATGTCGCTCGAGAACCGCATGAAGTGCGGCATCGGGATGTGCGGCCGCTGCAACATCGGCAAGGAGTTCGTCTGCAAGGACGGGCCGGTCTTCACCCTGGAGCAGCTCAACCAGACGCCACGAGAATATTGATGCCGCGCGCGTCGGAAGCGGTTAACGGCCGGCAACTTGGTCAGAATTTCGTGTTGACATGCACCCCCGGTTCCATTAAGAATCTATCTTTGAAAAGAGGAAGCAGGCTGAGGGCCTAACCATACCAAAACCCAGAGAAGGAGGGTTACATTCATGCCGACAGTCGAGTGGATGGGAAAGTCATTTACCGTTGACGAGGACGGGTTCATCGATTCCTACACCAACTGGGGCCCGGAGTGGGTGCAGTGGGTCAAGCACCAGGAGGGCATCGAAGAGTTGAACGAGGAGCACAAGCTGCTCATCAACGTTCTGCGCGACTACTACGAGAAGAACGGCATCGCCCCGATGGTCCGCATTCTCTCCAAGGTCACCGGCTTCAAGCTGAAGCACATCTACGAGCTCTTCCCCTCGGGGCCGGGCAAGGGGGCCTGCAAAATGGCCGGCCTGCCGAAGCCGACCGGTTGCGTGTGATCATCCTTCGCAGCTGACGGAAGTCCACAAGGCCCTGCTCCGGCAGGGCCTTTTTTATTGGCAGCTTGGTGGAATAGTGTTTGGTGTTTCGTGTTTGGGTCGTTGGGTGTTTGGATAGAGAAATACCAGCCAATCCGGTTGTTGCGCAAACTGAGGGGGAGGGATGGAACTCACGGTGGAAACCCCCGGCCGCACCGAGATGGTGGACATCACCGCGGCGGTCGAACGCCTGGTACGGGCGAGCGGTGTCCGCACGGGGCTGTGCCTGGTGTTCGTGCCCCACACCACGGCCGGGGTCACGATCAACGAGAGCGCCGACCCGAGCGTGCGCGCCGACCTGATCCGGGCGCTGGAGGCAATGGTGCCGGAG
>JALOPD010000535.1 GCA_025454075.1 Desulfobacterales bacterium
GAAGGTGCCAGGGTTCGGGGTTCGGGGTTCAGGAAAAAGAGTGGTGCTGGCCTCATACCGATAGAAATTTATCCCTGCGCCGGCTTCGCCTGACGTCTGCTATTTCCATTAAATTACCCTGCCTGAACCCCGAACCCTGGCTCCCTGGCGTTTCCTCACGCCCTGGCACGCCCGAACAGCCCGGCGGGCCGCAGCAGCAGCAGCACCAGGATCAGGAAGCCGAAGACGTTCTTGTAGCCCGTGGAGATGAAGGCGGCGCCCAGGTTTTCGACGAGCCCCAGCATCAGGCCGCCGACAACGCAGCCCCACAGGGAGCCCATACCGCCCAGCACGACCACCACGAAGGCGGTCAGCGCCACCGGAACGCCGGCCGTGGGCGTCACCGGGAAGACCGGGGTCAAGATCACGCCGGCGGCGGCCGCCAGGGCGCCCAGGCCTCCACCACGATGAAGGGGACTTTCAGGCGGTTGGCCACCTCGATTTCCGCCAGGGCCGATGAGGAATGGCTTTCGCCCAGGACCATCACGACGTTGTCGCGCGTGACCAGGCGCTCGAATCCCGAGGCGGCCTTGTCCGGCGCACCGGCGGTGTCCTCGAAGACGATTTCCAGTTTCTTGCCGGCGACGCCGCCCTTGGAATTGACGTATTCCGTGGCGAGCTTGATGCCCTCTTCAAAGGCCGCTCCCGTGGCGGCGGCCGGTCCGGTGCGGGGGCCGACGACCCCTATCTTGATCGTGTCCTGGGCCCAGGCGCTGCCGCAGAGCAGCAGCACGGCGGCGACCAAAGCGATGCGGCGTTTACACTTCATGAGCAGCCTCCTAATTTAAAATGTGAGTCAGCGTGCCGCCGACCACCGGCGGCGGGTGGTTTGCCGTAAAAGGCCGTCAATCCGCCCAATTTAAATGCGTCTGTCAATGGTTGACGCGCCGAGGGATCCTGCCTATAAGGCGGCCATCATCCGCCACGTTGCGAGGTCCACATGGAAAAGCTCATCATCACCGCCGCGGTCACCGGCTCCCTGCCCACCAGGAAGAAAACCCCCTACGTGCCGATCCGGCCGGAGGAAATCGTGGATGCCGGGGTGCGCGGCGAACAGGCCGGGGCGGCCGTCATCCACGTGCATGCCCGCAACCCGCAGGACGAATCTGCGTCCACGGATTTCCAGATATTCAAGGAGATCCATGAGGGCCTCAAGGAATGCACGAACCTCATCATCCAGATTTCGACCGGCGGCCGAGCAGGGATGGCCTACGAACAGCGCAGCGACCGGCTTGCGCTCAAGCCCGAGATGGCGAGCCTGACCACCGGATCGGTGAATTTCCCGGATTCGGTTTACGCCAACAGCCCCGAGCTCATCGAGCGCCTGGCGCGGGACATGAAGGCTTACGGCATCAAGCCGGAGATGGAGATCTTCGACGTCAGCATGATCCGCAATGCGGTGGAATTGGCCGAGAAGGGTTTGGCCGAGGCTCCGCTGCACTTCGATTTCGTGATGGGTCTCAAGGGCGCCATCCCGGCGACCATCGAAAACCTGGTGCACCTAAAAAACAGCATCCCGGCCGGCTCCACCTGGACCGTGGCCGGTATCGGAGCGGCCCAGCTGGTCATGAACACCCACGCGATTTTGATGGGCGGCCACGTGCGCATCGGCCTGGAGGACAACATCTACTTCCGCAAGGGGGAGCTCGCGCCGAACGAGCGTTTCGTGGAGCGGATGGTGAAGTTGGCGGCCGAGTTCGGGCGGGCGACGGCCAGTCCGGACGAGGCGCGGCGGATCATGCATTTAAAATAGGTCCGATCGGCCGCTGCCAGACGGCACCAGCGCGGGTCCCGGGGTTTTATCCGCCGGTCGGACATGTCATCTGATAGAACTGAACCAGGCGGTGCCCCAACATCCCGGCCAGCTTTTTGTAGAACAGAAGGCCGCTTTCAGGGTGGTTTTGAAGAAGGGTTTGCAGTTTCCTTCCCTCCAGCTTCAAGCAGCGCGTCGTTTCCATGCATTCGGCAGCGGCCGAATAGTAGTTGCGGTCCACGAGGCTCGACCAACCGAAGGCCTCTCCGGGCCGGTCGACCGTGTAGACCTCCCTGGGCGGAACACCCACTGTCAGCCGGACGCGCCCCTCAATCAGAGTAAAAAAATAATCGGCGGGATCGCTTTCTCGAAAAACGACGTCTCCTTTTTGAAAGTCTACTGGGGCGGTCAGCCCCATGAACTCCCTTACAAACAACTTGTCCATTTCCCACAAGAAATCGGCCTGGTCAATCAGCATCGCAGTGCCTCCTTTCCATTCTATTCGAGCGGGATGGTCAAATGGTACACCCCGCTTTCGAGGTGGGCATGTACAGGCAGTTCACCTTTGTGAAACACCTTCATCATGGCCAGATTGTTGAAGAGCACATCGGCCGTGAAGCCCTTGATGCCTCGTTCCCGCGCCAAACTGATGAGCACGGTATACAGGTGGGTGGCGATGCCCCTGCCGTGATAGGGCTCGTCCACCACGAAGACCAGTTCGGCGAGCGCCCCGCCCGGTATCCGCAGGTAGCGTCCTTC
>JALOPD010000019.1 GCA_025454075.1 Desulfobacterales bacterium
CTACGCCCTGGCCGCCGGGCTGGCGGCGGACCTGGCCGGGGTCATGGCCGCCGTGGCCGCCTGCAGTTACCTGCTGCGTTGATTCGACCGGCCGCCTTGATGTAGGATGCCGGCAAGGAGATTCAGACCATGACACGAAGAAATTGGATCGCGGCGCCCCTGCTGCTGGCGGGCTGGCTTGCATGCGCGGCCGCGGCTTCAGCGGCCGACCTGTTCCCCACGGACAGTGCCGGGAGTTCCAAGGAGCCGATTGAAATCGTCGCCGACCGAATGGTCACCAACAACACCGAGAGATGGGCCGACTTCACCGGCGCCGTGAAAGCCACTCAGGGCAGGTTCACGATGACCTCCGATGCCCTGCGCATCCACTATGAGGGCGACCTTTTGAATCCGCCCAAGGGAAAACCCGTGCAGGAGTCCATCCAAAAGATCGTGGCCACCGGGCGGGTGCACATCGTCACCGACCAGTACACCGCGGACGCCGAACGCGCGGAGTACACCCCGGCAACCGACGTTCTGACGCTCACGGGGCCGAATTCAACCGTGGTCAGCGGGAAAAACACCCTGACGGGGTCGAAAATCGTTCTCAACCGGTCCACGGGCAGCGCCGAGGTGGAGAGCGGCGGGTCCGGACGCGTGAAGGCGGTGTTTCACCAGGAGCCCAAGGGCGCCGGGACGCCGGAGGCGAAGAAGACGGAGGGGGAAAAAGATTAGAAGCGGCGCTGGAGCCGTTGGAGCTTGCGCAGACGGTCGTATTTGAGCAGAAGGTCGATCCACTGCCGGAACAGGGCGTCCATGTCGCCGGGGCGCTTCCGGCCGGCGGCCTCCGCCTGGCTTTCCGCCTCGGCCAGCGCCTGGGCGATATCCGGCCGATCCGGCTCCCGCTCGAGCAGGCGGCGGTAAATGGCGACCGCCTTCTCCCAGTGCCCCTGGGCGGCAAAAAGCCGGGCCAACGTCGCCGTGCCGTGGGGATATTCCTCTTCCATTTCCATGCCGCCTCTCTCAGCGATCGGGCGGCCGCTGCGGTTTCACCACGATCTCGTCCTGCCCGATCATGCCGAACTCCTTGCGCGCCACGCTTTCGATGTACTTGGGGTCGTTTTTCAGGCGGTCGATCTCCACCCCGAGGGTCAGATTTTCCTGGGTGATCTGCTGATTCTGGAACCTGATGCGGTCGCGTTCTTTTTTCATCAGGCTGAGATCGGCCAGCCCCCGCGCGCTGAAGACGATGAAGAACATCAGCGACAGAATCAGGCACACGGCGATGGAGAGCAGAACGCCTTGCTTCTTGTTCATCGGGAGCGGCTCCCCCTCCTCATGTGGTTCCACAGGTTGCGCACCTCGTCGCTGCCGGCCGCCCAGGCGGCGGCGGCATAGATGAGCACGCCGGCGGCGATGCTGGTGCAAAGCCCCAGCCCCAGCTGCGCCGTGGTCGGATGGGGGTCGGCGAGCATCCCGCGCGAGACCGCCCACACGCCGACGGCCATGACGGCCGCGCTGAAGATCGAACGCGCCAGCGATGCGCCGATGGAACGCCAATCCACCCCGCCGAGCCTTCGCTGCAGCACCGCCAGCAGGATCCCCAGGTTCAGCATCGCGGCGAGCGATGTCGCCAGCGCCATCCCGCCGTGCGCCATCGGCTTCATCAGCATCAGGCCCAGCAAAATGTTCGCGAGAATGGAAAGTGTTGCCGCGAGCAGCGGGGTTCGGGAGTCCTGCTGCGCGAAAAAGGCCGATACCGCAATCCGCAGCGTGGCAAACGCCCACAGGCCTAAAGCATAATATGAAAGCGCCTGGGCCGTCAACCGCACATCGACCGCCGAGAACGCCCCGCGCATGAACAGCAGCGCCACGATCGGCTCTCCCAGCAGAACCAGGCCGGCCATGGCGGGGATGGTCGCAAAGGACACCAGGCGGAACGCGAAGGCGAAGGTTTCGCGCAGGCCGGCGGTGTTCCCGAGGGCGGCCTCGCGCGCCATGCTCGGCAGCGCCGCGGTCGCCCCGGCCATGGCGACCACGCCGAGTGGAAATTCCACCAGGCGGTCCGCGTAGTAGAGGTAGCTGACGCTGCCCTCCGCCAGCAGGGAGGCCATCAAGGTGCCCACCAGGATGTTGATCTGGTAGACCGCGCCGCCGAGAACGGAGGGCACCATCAGCCGCGCCATGCGCGCGAGGGCCGGATGGAACCCACGCGCCGCCCGCCGCAGGCGCAGCCGGTGCCGCAGCAGGAAAGGCGCCTGAAACAGCAGCTGGACAAAACCGCCGACGAGCACGCCGACGGCCAAACCGGTCACCGGGCGCTCCATGTGCGGTGCCAGGGCCGCCAGCGAGCCGATCATGCTGAGGTTGAGCAGCGTGGGGGTCAAAGCGGGCGCGGCGAAACTGCCGTAGACGTTGAGCGCCCCCATGCAAAGGGCCATCATCCCGGCGGCGAAAAGATACGGAAACATCAGCCGGGTCAGGCGGACGGTGAGCGCCAGCTTGGCTTCGGTGAAACCGGGAGCCACCAGCGGCACGAACCAATCCGCGGCGAGCACGCCCACCACGCAGAGCGCCGTCAGCACCGCCGCAAAAACGCGCGCCGCCGAACCGAACAGCCGCTCGGCCTCCGCCGGGCCCCCGCGGTAGAGCGTTTCCGTAAAGACCGGTACGAAAGCCGAATTCAAGGCCCCTTCGCCGACCAGGCGGCGAAACAAGTTGGGGATCCGGAACGCCGCCAGGAAGGCGTCGGAACTGAAGCCGGCCCCGAAGGTTGCGGCGATCATGGCGTCGCGCACGAACCCCAGGACACGGCTCAAAAAAGTGGCCAGGGCCACGACGCCGGCCGCACGGGCCACCCGTTTGGTTTCGGAATCTTGCCCCGCGGCTCGACGTGCCGGCGATGCGTGATAGACCGGCGATACCACTAGAAAATTCTTGACATCATGTGTAAACTCAACTATTAATTGCCGTTCGACGATTATTCTTATTCAACGCCCACACCTGGAAAGGAGCCATACGCTTGGCCAACCACGCATCAGCGCTCAAACGCGCCCGCCAGAACGAGGACCGCAAACTGCGCAACCGCATCACCAAAACCCAGGTGAAGCACCTGGTGAAAACCGTCCGGCAGGAGGTTGCCGCCAAATCCACGGACGCACTGCCGTCCAAGCTGAACGCCGCCAAGTCTTTGATCGACAAGGCCGCCAAAAAAGGCGCCATCCATCGTAAAACCGCGGCACGCAAAATTTCCCGGCTGGCCAAACTGGTGAACACGCTCAAGGCGTAGTTCGCCTCCGTGTCATGGATTCACTCGCACTGCGGTGACCCAAGTTTTCCTGTTCCCCGGCGTCTTCGTCACTCTTAGGCGCGGTTTTTGAACCGCGCCTAAAAATTATCGGTGAACCGGTTGTAAATCCTTTCAGCAATGCGAGTGGCGACAACCCCCAGAGTGGCTCTCTGTCTCTGCTCGGTCAGAATTTTGTCGTCCCCGACGACAAAGGCTTGGCTGTCGGAAAGCCCGGTGGCCGACCAGACCTCTTTTCCTCCGGGTTCCACCAGCCGAACGTCCAGCGTCAGCGTGACGCTCCGCTCGCCGGCGCCGTCCCTGTTGCGGGAGGCGACGGTTCTCAACTCCACGGAGCGGATGACGCCCCTCATGACGAGATCGGCCTGAGACTCGCTGCCGACCAGGGCCGTCCGGCTGCGCTTGGTGAATTCGAAGACCACGGCATTGGTCACGGTGGTTTCCAGAGCGGGCTCGTTGGTTCTGTTTTCGAACATGCTCACAAAAACGGTTTGAGCGCCTCCGGGCAGCTTGGCTTCAGCTTGAAACCGGTAACCGCACCCACCGATCGCCAGCGCCGCCGCCGTTGCAACCGCGATCCACCATGCCGTCTGCCGTTTTTTCAGGGTCGCTTCCTTCCGCGGAGGGATGGCCGGGTTCATAGAATCTCCGCTGTCCGAAACGAACATCACACCACGATGTTCACGAGCTTGTTTTTCACCACGACGATTTTCTTGACCGGTTTTCCCTGTACGAACTTCTGCACGCTTTCGTCCGCCAGCGCCTGCCGCCGCACCTCGTCGTCCGTCGCGTGGACCGCCGCCGTCATCCGGCCGCGCAGTTTGCCGTTGACCTGGATGACGATCAGGGCCGCGTCGCGTTCGATGACGTCCTCGCGCCAGGCGGGCCACGGTGCCAGCAAAACGCTCTGCGCATGGCCGAGCGCCGCCCACATTTCCTCGGCGATGTGCGGCACGAGGGGGGAGAGCATCAACGTCAGCGACTCGACGGCGAAGCGCATCACCCCGCTTTGCTCCGCCCGGCCGCCCGACTCCAGGCCGACGGTCGCCATGGCGTTGAAGAGCTCCATGACGGCGCTGATGGCCGTGTTGAAATGAAACCGCTCCTCGATGTCCCGCGTCACCTTCCGGATCGTCTCGTGCGTCTTGCGGAAAATGTCCTTCATGGGCTCGCTGAGCGCCTCCGGGCTGCCGTCATAGGGGCGCGCGCCGGCGATCGCCGGCATCCACTCCGCCGTCAGCCGCCAGACGCGGTTCAGGAACCGGTAGCCGCCTTCGACCCCCTGTTCGCTCCATTCCAAGTCCTTCTCGGGGGGCGCAGCGAAAAGGCAGAAGAGCCGGGTGGTGTCGGCCCCGAAGCGTTCGAGCAGCGTGTTCGGGTCGACCACGTTTTTTTTGGACTTGGACATCTTCTCCACGCGGCCGACCGCCACCGGCCGCCCGCAGGCGCTGCAGGCCCGCTCCCCGTCCCCCGAGCGCACCTCCGAGGGCAGCAGGAATCCGTGCTCCAAGCAGGCAACGGTTTCCTTGCACACCATGCCTTGGGTCAACAGCCGGGTGAAGGGCTCCTTGTAGGACACCAGCCCCTCGTCCTGCAGCACGCGGGTGAAGAAACGCGAGTAGAGCAGGTGCAGGATCGCGTGCTCCACCCCGCCGATGTACTGGTCGACCGGCATCCAGTAGTCCACGGCGTCCCGCTCGAACATGCCCTTGGTGCAATCGGGGCTGCAGAAGCGCTCGAAGTACCAGGAGGACTCGACAAAGGTGTCCATGGTGTCGGTCTCCCGCCGAGCGTCGGCAGCGCCGCACGCCGGGCATTCCACCTTCGCGAAGGAGGCGAGCGCCGGCAGCGGCGACTGGCCGCCCTCGAGCAGGTCGGCGTCCTCCGGCAGCACGACCGGCAGGTCTTTTTCCGGGACCGGCACGATCCCGCAGCGCGCGCAGTGGATCACCGGGATCGGCGCCCCCCAGTAGCGCTGCCGCGAGATGCCCCAGTCCCGCAAGCGGAAGCTGACCGTGCTGCGGCCGAGATCCTTCGCCTCCAGGTGCGCGGCGATGGCGTCCTGGGCGCTGCGGTTCGTGAGACCGTTGAAAGCGCCGGAGTTGACCATGATCCCCTCTCCGGAATAGGCCTCGGTCATGGCGGCGGGGTCGAGCTCGCTGCCGGCCGGCTGGACCACCACGATGATCGGCAGCCCGTATATCCGGGCAAACTCGAAATCGCGCTGATCGTGGGCCGGTACCGACATGACGGCGCCGGTGCCGTACTCCATCAGGGCGAAGTTGGCAGTGTAGATCGGCATCCGGCGGCCGGTCAGCGGGTTGAGGCAGTAAGCGCCGACGAACACCCCCTCCTTTTCATAGTTCTCCAGGGCCTTGGCCGAGCGGTCCTGGTGCGAGATGCGCTCGACGAACGCCAGCACATCGGCCTCCTGCGCCGTCCCCCGGCAGAGTTGCGGAACCAGGGGGTGCTCGGGCGCCAGGCACATGAACGTCGCCCCGAAAACGGTGTCGTGCCGCGTGGTGAAAACAGGGATCGCGCCGCCGCCGCCTTCCAGCGGGAAGCGGATCTCGGCCCCCAGGCTCTTGCCGATCCAGTTCTTCTGCATGGTGATGACCTTTTCAGGCCATCCGGGCAGCCGGTCGCAATGCAGGAGCAGGTCCTCGGCGTAGCGGGTGATCCGGAAGAACCACTGCCACAGCTTTTTCTGGCGCACCGGCTTGCCGCAGCGCCAGCACATCCCGGCCTCCACCTGCTCGTTGGCGAGCACGGTCTGGCAGGGGTCGCACCAGTTCACGTAGGACTCCTTGCGAAAGGCCAGGCCTTTTTGAAGCATCTTCAGAAAGAGCCATTGCTCCCACCGGTAGTACTCCGGCCGGCACGTGGCGACTTCCCGTTCCCAGTCGTAGCTGAAGCCCATCCGTTTGAGCTGGGAGCGCATGTTGGCGATGTTGGCGTAGGTCCACCGGGCCGGGTGGGTCCGGTTGGCAATGGCGGCGTTCTCGGCTGGCATCCCGAAGGCGTCCCAGCCCATGGGGTGCAGCACGTTGAAACCGCGCATCCGCTTGTAGCGCGCCACCACATCGCCGATGGTGTAGTTGCGCACGTGGCCCATGTGAATGTTGCCGGAAGGATACGGAAACATCTCCAGCAGGTAATACTTGGGCCGGTGCGGGTCCTCTTCGACCCGGAACAGGCCCTGGGATTCCCATTGGTTCTGCCACTTGCGCTCGATGACGTGCGGGTTGTACCTTTCCTCCATGCGATGCCGTCCTCTTCTCCGTCAGGAAAGCGATGCAGGGGCAAACGGGGCGATGCCCGTGAATGCCGCTGCTTTTGGGGGTGTTGAGAGAAAGGAACTAATGCCATACAATTCGGCGAAGTGCAAGAATCGGTAGATTTCATTTGACTTATAAGCGCAGATTTCATACAAGTAAAAGATTTGAAGGTTACGAAAAAGACCGAAATAATTCACGATACCGCTTACGAGCGATGAAAAGAGGTTCATGAGCACCAAGCTTCTCATCAATGCCAGCGACCCGGAGGAGATCCGCGTCGCCACGGTCAAAGACGGCCGTCTCGAGGAATTCCGCGTGGAAAGCGCGGCCCGCGAGATCACCCAGGGAAACATCTATAAAGGGGTCATCACGCGCATCGAGCCGAGCCTGCAGGCGGCGTTCGTCGATTACGGGGGCGATCGCAACGGCTTTCTCCAGAAACAGGACCTCCACTGGGACTATTTTCACGAAGAGGACCGCGGGGACACGGCCCTGCAACGGCTCGTGAAACGGGGCCAGGGGCTCATGGTGCAGATCGGAAAGGACCCGATCGGCACCAAGGGGGCCATGCTCACCACCTACATCTCCCTGCCGGGGCGCTACGTGGTGCTGATGCCGGGGCACTCCGTGCGCGGGGTCTCCCGCAAGATCGACGACGAGGCCGAGAGGGCCCGCCTCAAACAAATCGTCGGCGAGCTGGAGGTCCCCGAGGGGTTCGGGGTCATCGTGCGCACGGCGGGCATCGGGTGCAGCAAAACCATGATCTCCAAAGATTTGAAAGATTTGCTGCGCCTCTGGAAGACGATCAAGGGCAAGGTGATGAAGGAAAAGGACACCGCCCTGCTCTACAAGGAACGGGCTCTGGTGCTGCGCTCCATCCGGGACTCCTTCAGCCCCGAAGTCTCCGAGATCCTCATCGACGAGCCCAACACGTTCAACGAGGCCAGGGAGCTGGTCGACATCTTCGCCAGCAAGCAAACCCAGGTCGTGACGCTCTACCAGGAGGAGAAGCCGCTCTTCTCGAAGTTTCAGATCGAGGACCAGATCGCCTCCATCTTCGAAAACCGGGTTCCGCTCAAATCCGGCGGCTCCATCGTCATCGCGCCGACCGAGGCCCTGGTGGCCATCGACGTCAACTCGGGCAAATCCACCCATGAAAAATCGGTGGAGCAGACCGCCTTTCAGACCAACCTGGAGGCCGCCGAGGAAATCGCGCGCCAGCTGCGGCTGCGCGACCTGGGCGGGCTCATCGTCATCGACTTCATCGACATGAAGGAATCCAAGCACCGCGCCGAGGTCGAACGCGAGCTGAAGACCCATGTGAAGCTCGATAAGGCCCGGACCAAGGTCGGCCGGGTTTCCAAGTTCGGCCTTTTGGAGATGTCCCGGCAGCGCATCCATCCGTCCATCGAGTTCGGCAGCCACGTCGCCTGCCGCTGCTGCCAGGGCAAGGGCATGATCCCCTCCACGGAGACCCTGGGCATCGGGTTCCTCCGCAAACTCGGGATGGAGTCGCTGAAAAGCGAGGTCGCGCGCGTGAAAGGGATCGTCCCGCCGGCGGTCGCGGATTACCTGCTCAACAAGAAACGCCGCGACATCGTCGAGTTGGAAAACCGCCGGAACATCACCATCGAAATCGAAAGCGACGCCGGCCTGCTGCCGACGGAGAGCCGCATCGAGTGCTCCCGTTGAACCGCCCGACGGTTGACACCCTTACCCGTTTCCGGTATCAGGGGGCACGTCGCACCACAATATCCGCCGTACGATTAAGGTTTGACGCGGCCATAAAATTCCAGTATATGAGCGCCACTTTTACTAAACGTTAAGGAGGTTTCAACTTGGTCAACATCGCTTACGCCATGGGACAAGGAGGCGCGCCGGAAGGCGGCGCCGCTGGTTTTGCGAGCTTCATCCCGCTCGTCCTCATGTTCGCCATCTTCTATTTCCTCCTGATTCGTCCCCAGCAGAAAAGGAACAAGGACCACCGCGCCATGCTCGCCAACTTGAAGAAGGACGACCGCATCGTCACCAGCGGCGGACTTCACGGCCGCGTCACCGGACTGGACGAGACCACCCTGACGGTGGAAATCGCCGACAAGGTCCGGGTCAAGATCAGCCGCGGTAACGTGGCCGCGATCGTCCAGTCCGCCCCGCCCGCCCCAGCGGAAACCAAAAAATAATCCACCCACGATCCGGTCGTGGCGCCTGTTGCCCTCCCGTGTCTTGAAACGCCTGCTTCAGGACGGAGGAGCCGGGTTGCCCTGACATTCGTCCGGCAACCGCAGAAGGGAAGACGCTTTGAAACGCTTTTCGATCAGACTGGTGATGGTTCTGGCGGTCATTATCGCCGCCGTCGTTTATGTCATCCCGACATTCAAGCCCGAGATCTGGCCCCACCGTAAGATCAACCTCGGGCTCGACCTGCAGGGGGGGATGCATCTGGTTTTAGAGGTGAACACCGAAAAGGCCGTCGAAGCCGCGGTTGAGCGCAACTTCCAGGAAATCCGCGAACTCGTGAAGAGAAACCAGGTTCAAGGAGCCACCGTCGAGCGATCGGGAGCGCTGAAGATAACCGTCCACGTGCAGGGGAAGGAAAACGCCGACAAATTCAAGCTCCTCCTGGACAAGGAACTGCGGGACCTCCGCATCACGAACCGGAGGGAGGAGGCGGACCTGTTTGCGGCCGTCTTCGATCTTCCCGACAAGGAGAGCGACCACATCAAAAAGATGTCGGTGGATCAGGCCCTGGAAACCATCCGCAACCGCGTGGACCAGTTCGGCGTGTCCGAACCGGACATCCGGCGCCAGGGGGACAACCGCATCCTGATCCAGCTGCCGGGCATCCAGGACACGCAGCGGGCCAAGGACCTGATCGGCCGGACGGCGCTGCTGGAGTTCAAGCTGGTCGACGAGGCCCACGATGTCAACGCCGCGCTGCAGGGCAGCATGCCCCCGGGAAGCGAGATCCTATATAAAATCGACGAGGACCCGACCACCCGACGCACGAGCCGGACCCCGTTCCTGCTGAAAAAAGGCACTTTGCTCACCGGCGCGTCGCTCACGGACGCACGCGTCCAGTTGGATTCCCAGTACGGCGAGCCTTACGTCTCCATCGAGTTCGACCGCAAGGGAGCACGGTCTTTCGAGCGCATCACCGGTGAAAACGTCGGCAAGCGCCTGGCCATCGTCCTCGACAACAAGGTTTATTCCGCCCCCACGATCCAGGAAAAAATCGGGGGCGGAAAGGCCCGCATCACCGGCCGCTTCACCATGGAGGAAGCCCGCGACCTGGCCATCATTCTGCGGGCCGGGGCGCTGCCCGCACCGGTGACCATCCTGGAAGAGCGAACGGTGGGCCCGTCCCTCGGCTACGACTCCATCCGCCAGGGGATGATCGCCATGGCGGTGGGCGGCGCCCTGCTGCTGCTCTTCATGGCGCTTTACTACAAGCTGTCCGGTATCCTGGCGGACTTCGAGGTCCTGCTCAACATCGTTCTCACCGCAGCCGGGCTGGCGGCCCTCGGGGCGACCCTCACCCTGCCGGGCATCGCCGGGACGATTCTCTCGGTGGGCATGGCCCTGGACAACAACATCCTGATCTACGAGCGCATCCGCGAGGAACTGCGCCTCGGAAAGACGCCGCGGGGCGCGGTGGATGCCGGCTTCGACCGGGCCACACTGACCATCCTGGACGCCAACGTGACCACTCTCATCGCCGCCGCCGTGCTCTACCAGTTCGGGACCGGTCCGGTGCGCGGCTTCGCCGTGACGTTGAGCCTCGGGGTGGTGGCCAGCATTTTCACCGCCGTTGTCGTGTCGCGCCTGGTGTTCGACTACATCCTGAACACCCAAAAGGTCAAAACCATCAGCATCTAATCAAGGGACGCCTTTCATGTCGATCGAAATCATCAAGTCCAACATCAACCTCGACTTCGTGGGCAAACGCAAGCTCGCCTACTCTTTCTCCGGAATACTGCTCCTGCTCAGCATCCTCTCCCTCGTCGTCCGGGGGCCCAACTACGGGGTGGACTTCGCCGGTGGGTCCATCGTTCAGGTCCGGTTCGCGGGCGCCGTCGCCATCGACAAAATCAGGGACGGCCTGCGCGCCACCGGCATCGAAAACGTTTCGGTGCAAAGCATGGGCGATGCCAGGGACAACGAGTTTCTGATCCGCACCGACACGATGGAAACCGGGCAGGATTTCACCTCCAAACTGAGCCGTAACCTTGAAGCCGCTGCAGGATCGGGGGTTGAAGTGCGTCGCCTTGAGATGGTGGGCCCCCAGGTCGGCAATGATCTTAAGGAGAAGGCCCTGCTCGCCATTCTGTTCTCCCTTCTGCTGACCGCCGTATACATTTCCGGCCGGTTCGAGTTCAAGTGGTACCAGAGCGCCATCATCGCGTTCATCCTCGGAAGCGCGGTTTACACGCTTTACACCTTCAACGTGCCCATGCCTTACATCATCCCGGCGGCGCTGGCGGTAACCCTGGTGCTGTTTTGGATATTCGGCCTGAAGTACGCCCTGGGCGCTATTGTGGCCCTGATCCACGATGTCACCATCTCGGCCGGCGTGCTGTCCTTCCTGGGCAAGGAGTTCACGATCACCGTTATCGCCGCGTTGCTGACCATCATCGGCTACTCCCTCAACGACACGATCATCGTCTATGACCGCATCCGCGAAAACGTCCGCAAGTTGTCGAAAACCTCTCTCGGCGTGATCATCAACCGCAGCGTCAACGAAACACTGAGCCGGACCATCATGACTCAGGGGTTGACGCTGGTTATGGTTGTTTCCCTTTACTTCCTTGGCGGAGAGATCATCCACGATTTCGCCCTGGCGCTTTTGGTCGGTTTCGTCGTAGGGACCTATTCCTCGATTTACGTGGCCAGCCCCATCGTGCTCACGTGGGAGGAACACGCCAAGAAAAAGTGACGTGCCGCGCGCATAGCGGCGCTTTCGTCCGCCCACCGGCAACCCCCCTTGGCCCCCAAAGGGGGGTTTCACTTTGTGCGGCGGACCCGACACCGCAGGGAGACAAACCGCGTGGAGAAGCTTCTCCCCTGGCTGCACCTGAAGAGCGTTCCGGGGATCGGGAACCACCTGTTCAAGCGGCTCATCGACCACTTCGGGACACCGGAGGCCGTCCTGCAGGCATCGGCGGCCGAACTCCTGGCGGTGGAGGGCATCACGCCGCGGACGGTCTCGGCCCTGCAGACGCGGAAAGCGCCGGACGGCGCGGCGGATGAAATCGAGCAGGCGCAGCGCCGCGGCTTTCGGCTGATCCCCCTGACGCACGCGGACTACCCGTTCCTGCTGCGGCAGATCCCGGACCCTCCGCCGCTGCTTTATGTCAGCGGCGACCTGTCTCGGTGCGAACGCCCGGTGGCGGTGGTGGGGTCGCGCCACGCGACGGCCTACGGGCTGACCATGGCCCGGCAGCTGGGCAGCGACCTGGCGAGCCTGGGGTTCACGGTGGTCAGCGGGATGGCGGTCGGCATCGACGCCGCCGCCCACGAGGGCGCGCTCAGCGCCCACGGGCGAACTGCGGCGGTGCTGGGCAGCGGGCTGGCCAACGTCTACCCGCCGCAGCACCGGCGCTTGTTCGAACGCATATCGGCCGGCGGCGCGGTGTTGTCCGAATTCCCGCTCGCGGCGGAGCCCGAAGCACACCATTTCCCGATCCGCAACCGGGTCATCAGCGGGATGTCGCTGGGCACCGTGGTGGTGGAGGCCGGCAAGAACAGCGGTTCCCTGATCACGGCCCGGCTGGCGGCCGAGCAAAACCGCGAGGTGTTCGCCGTTCCGGGCAGCATTCAATCGTTCAAGAGCATGGGAACCCACACGCTCATCAAGCAGGGCGCCAAGCTCGTTGAAAACGCCCAGGACATCGTCTCCGAGCTCGGGCACTTCCTGGCCGACAGCGCCCCGGGAGACGGCCGGCCAAATGTTCCGCCGGTTGAAAAAGGACATCCGCTGACCGAGGAAGAAAAAGAGGTGTGCCGGGCGCTCGGCCCCTACCCCTTGCACATTGACGAACTCGTGCGAAAGCTGGCCATGGACGCCGGCCGGCTGTCCGGCATCCTGCTGCAGCTGGAACTGAAGGGAATCGTGACGCAGCAGGCCGGAAAGCTGTTTTCGGCTGCCGACGACCGCAATGTTTAGCGACAGGGAGCGATAAGACGACATGAGCAAACCGTTAGTGGTGGTGGAATCCCCGGCCAAGGTGCGCACGATCAAGAAATACCTGGGCAGCGACTACAACGTGGCCGCCACGGTGGGACACATCAAGGACCTTCCCCAGCGCGAAATGGGCATCGACGTCGAGGCCGGTTTCACGCCGCAGTACACCAGCATCCCCGGCAAGCAGAAGGTGATCCAGGCCCTGAAACAGGCCGCGGCCGACGCCGAGGATGTCTACCTGGCGCCGGACCCCGACCGCGAAGGCGAGGCCATCGCCTGGCACACGGCCGAGGTGCTCAAGAAAAAGGGGCGCCGCTTTCACCGGGTCCTGTTTCACGAGCTGACCAAGGACGCCATCCGCAACGCCATGAACCAGCCCCGCGAGCTGGACCCGCACAAGTACGAGGCCCAGCAGGCGCGCCGGATCCTCGATCGGCTGGTGGGCTACCAGGTCTCGCCCCTGCTGTGGCGCAAGGTCAAGGGCGGGCTGAGCGCCGGCCGTGTGCAGAGCGTGGCCCTGCGGGTGATCTGCGAGCGCGAACGCGCCATCCAGGCCTTCGACCCCCAGGAGTACTGGTCCGTCACCGCTCACCTGGAAGGCGCCGCGCCGCCCCCCTTTGCGGCGAAACTGGTCAAGAAAGGCAAGGAGAAGCTCGCCATCCCGAACGAGGCAGCGGCGCAGAAGATCCTGGCCGAGCTCAAGGGCCAGGTCTTCACCGTGGGCAAGGTCCAGAAGAAGACCGTCCGCAAGAACCCGGCGCCGCCCTTCACGACCAGCAAGCTTCAGCAGGAGTCCATCCGCCGGCTGCGGTTCACCGCCAAAAAAACCATGATGCTCGCCCAGCAGCTTTACGAGGGCATCGAGCTGGGGCCCGGCGAGCCCGTCGGGCTGATCACGTACATGCGCACGGACTCGACGCGGATCGCGGATGTGGCGGCCGCCGAGGCCCAGCAGCTGGTGCTCCAGCAGTTCGGCCGCGACTACGCGCTGGACAAGCCCCGCCAGTTCCGCAATTCCAAACAGGCCCAGGATGCGCACGAGGCGGTCCGGCCGACGTCGGCTTTCAACACCCCCGAGAACATGGCCCCTTACCTCACCAAGGACCAGCTGGCCCTGTACCAGCTGATCTGGCAGCGATTCATCGCTTCGCAGATGCAGGAGGCGCTCATCGACCAGGTCTCGGCTTCCATCCTGGCCGGGCCCTACGTGTTCACGGCCAGCGGGTCCGCAGTCAAGTTCCCCGGTTTCATGGCCCTCTACCGCGCCGAGGAGGAGGATTCGGAATCGAACGGCGAAAAAGCCCGGGAGCAGCTGCCTGACCTGCCCGAAGGCGCCCGGCTGAAGCTGCACCGCCTGGAGCCCAAACAGCACTTCACCCAGCCGCCGCCGCGTTTTTCGGAAGCGTCCCTGGTGAAGGAGCTCGAGGAGAACGGGATCGGACGCCCGAGCACCTATGCCGCGATCCTCTCCACCATCCGCGACAAGGGGTACGTGGAGATGCTGCGGGGGTACTTCCGGCCGAGCGAACTCGGCTTCATCGTGAACGACTTGCTGGTGATGAGTTTTCCCGACGTTTTCGACGTTGAATTCACCGCCCGCATGGAGGAGAACCTCGACCGGGTGGAGTCCGAAAAGGCGAACTCCCTGGACATTCTGACCCAGTTCTACGAGCCGTTCCGAAAGGACCTCGACACGGCGGCCGAGAAGATGGTGAGCATCAAGGGGATCGGGGTGGAGACGGGGCTGAAATGCCCGGAGTGCGGCCACCCCCTGCACATCAAGATCGGCAAGAACGGCCATTTTTTAGCCTGCAGCGGCTACCCGGCGTGCAAGTACTCCAGCGACTACACGCGCGACGAGAGGGGGCGCGTCCAGCCGGTGGTCCCTCCCGCGGATGAGGCCACGGACAAGGTCTGCGCCAAATGCGGCAAACCCATGGTCCTCAAACGGGGCCCTTTCGGGGATTTCCTGGCCTGCAGCGGTTTCCCCGGCTGCAAGAACACCCAGTCGCTTTCCGTCAACGGCTCGGCCAAGAGCATCGGCGTCAAATGCCCCCAGGAGGGCTGCAGCGGGGACCTGCTTGAAAAAACCTCCAAACGCGGCAAGGTGTTCTACGGCTGCAACCGCTACCCGGAATGCAGCTTCGCCACGTGGGACAAGCCGGTGGCGCGCGACTGCCCGGCCTGCGGCGCCAAATTTTTAGTGGAGCGCACCACTAAAAAGCAAGGCACCCTGCACTCCTGCCTGAACCCGGACTGCGGCTTCAAAGAGCGGATGGAGTAAACGTTGAACGCGAAAACGCTTGACATCTCCACTGCCGGCTGTTAGCCTGAATCGAATTCGAAAAAAGATTGGTTGTCGCATGACTCATCGAATCGCCATTATCAACCTTATTAGCCTTATTATCGTCATCGCCGAGGTCATCATCGGCGATGATGACAAAGGGGTGGTAATGGCCTAAGCGCAACCCAAAAGCCAGGAAGCAGAAAATCCGTTACCACCCCCGAAGGCGGTAACGGATTTTTTTTTAAATGGATTCTACCGGAGACAAACGCCATGAAGATGACCGGCGCCCAGATCTTGATGACGATGCTGAAACAGGAAGGCGTGGACACGCTGTTCGGGTTCCCTGGAGGGGCCGTGATCGACATCTACGACGAACTGGCCCGGACCGACATCCGGCACATTCTCGTCCGGCACGAGCAGGGCGCCGTTCACGCCGCCGACGGCTATGCCCGCGCCAGCGGCAAGGTGGGGGTCTGCCTGGTCACCTCGGGGCCCGGGGCCACCAACACGGTGACGGGCATCGCCTCGGCGCACGCCGACTCCATCCCGGTCGTGGTCATCACCGGCCAGGTGCCGACCCACCTCATCGGCAACGACGCGTTCCAGGAAGTGGACATCGTCGGCATCACCCGCCCCTGCACCAAGCACAACTACCTGGTGAAATCCCTGCCCGACCTCGCCCCCACCCTCAAGGAGGCGTTTCACCTCGCCCGGTCGGGCCGGCCCGGGCCCGTGCTGGTGGACATTCCCAAAAACGTCGCCAACGGCCGCATCGAGTACCTGCCTCCGGGCGAGAACCGCATACGCCCGTACACGGCGACCCCGCAGCCCCACGCCAAGCAGCTGCGGACCGTGGCCAACCTCATCCGGGAGGCCCGGCGGCCGCTGATCTTCGCAGGCGGCGGCGTCGTTCTCTCCGGCGGCTCGGAGGAGTTGGCGCGCCTGGCGCGGCGGGCGCAGATGCCGGTCACCACCTCGCTGATGGGCCTGGGCGCATTTCCCGGCGAGGACCCCCTGTTTCTGGGCATGCTCGGCATGCACGGCACCTATGCCTCCAACATGAGCACGGGCGCCTGCGACCTGATGCTGGCGGTAGGCGTCCGCTTCGACGACCGCGTCACCGGCAAAACCGACGCCTTCGCCTCCCAGGCCGCCATCGTGCACATCGACATCGACCCGACCTCCATCCGCAAAAACGTCCCGGTCAGCGTCCCGGTGGTCGGCGACTGCCGCATCAGCCTGCAGCGGTTGAACGAGCTGATCACCGAGGAGCAGATGCAGGAGATGGTTTCCCGACGGGCCGAGTGGCTGGAGCGCGTCTCTCTGTGGAAGGCCTCCCAGCCCCTCGCCTACTGCCAGGGGGCCACCATCAAACCGCAATACGTGGTGGAACAGGTGCATGCCCTCACGCGGGGCGAGGCCATCATCACCACGGAGGTGGGGCAGAATCAGATGTGGGCCGCCCAGTTCTACCGGTTCAACCGGCCCAACCATTTCATCACTTCCGGCGGCCTCGGAACGATGGGCTTCGGCCTCCCGGCCGCCATCGGCGCCCAGATCGCCTGCCCGGAAAAAACCGTGGTGGACATCGCCGGCGACGGCAGCATCCAGATGAACATCCAGGAGATGGCCACGGCGGTCCAATACGGGCTGCCGGTCAAGGTCGTCATTCTCAACAACGGCTACCTCGGCATGGTCCGGCAGTGGCAGGAGCTTTTTTACGGCGGCCGCTACAGCGCCACGCGCATGAACCATGCGCCGGATTTCGTCAAGCTGGCCGAAGCCTATGGAGCGGTGGGCCTGCGGGCCACACGCCCCGATGAGGTCGCACCGGTGCTGAAGGAGGGTCTGGCCCTGCGCCGGCCCGTGATCATGGATTTCGTGGTGGATGCCGAGGAGAGCGTCTATCCGATGGTGCCGTCCGGTGCGCCGCTCACGGAAATGCTGCTCGTATAGCAATGAAGAGGACGGGATGAACGCGGAAAAACACGTCATGACCATGCTGGTCGACAACGAGCCGGGGGTGGTGTCCCGGGTGGCGGGATTGTTCAGCGGCAAGGGTTTCAACATCGAGAGCATCTGCGGCAGCCCGACGAACGACCCGAAAGTTTCGCGCATCACCATCGTCACCCAGGCCGACGCGCCGGTCGTGGAGCAGATCGAAAAGCAGCTGCGCAAGCTGGTCAACATCATCAAGCTGCGCAGCCTGAACGGGCCGCGCTGCGTGCGGCGCGAACTCACGCTGGCCTGCATCACCGTCAAGCCGGAGCAGCGCGCCGAGGTCCTGCGGATCGTGGACCTTGCCGGCGGGAAGATCGTCGACGCGGGTCTCAGCCACCTGATCGTCGAGGTGTCCGGCGAGCAGGAGGAGGTCCAGACGACCCTGAACCTTCTGCAGCCCTACGGAATCAAGAAGCTCGCGCGCACCGGACCCATTGGGCTGATTCGCGAGCCGAAATGAGACGACAGCGCAGAAAGCCCGATGTCTGCGTTGCGCTTCGCCCCGCGGTTGCTGCGGCGTACGAAAAGTACGCCTCGCTCCACGGGACCCGCGCGCCTTGGCCTCGGATCTTTGTGCGCTGTCGTCGACATGGCTTTGGATGCTCGAACCTTCGTTATTGAAAATTCAGAAAAAGAAAAGGAGCGGATTACATGGCGACATTCGATTTCGGCGGAGTGATGGAAGAAGTGGTGACGGAAGACGAGTTCCCCCTGCAGAAGGCCCGGGAGATCCTGCAGAAAGAGGTGGTGGCCGTCGTGGGCTACGGCGTCCAGGGCCCCGGCCAGGCCCTCAACATGCGCGACAACGGCATCCGCGTGATCGTCGGCCAGCGCAAAGGAGGGACATCCTGGGAGCGGGCTCTGGCCGACGGCTTCGCCCCCGGAGAGACCCTGTTTTCGCCGGAGGAGGCCGCCGAGCGGGCCACAGTGATCCAGTATCTGCTCTCCGACGCCGGCCAGGTGGCCATGTGGCCGCGGATCAAAGCCTGCCTGAAGGACGGCGACACGCTCTATTTCTCCCACGGTTTCGCCATCGTCTACAAGGACCAGACCGGGATCGTCCCGCCGACGAACGTCGATGTCGTCCTGGTGGCGCCGAAAGGCTCCGGCCGCACGGTGCGCACCAACTTCCTGGACGGCAGCGGCATCAACGCGAGCTTTGCCGTTTTCCAGGACGCCACGGGCAGGGCCAAGGAAAAGGCGCTGGCGCTCGGGATCGCCATCGGCTCCGGGTATCTGTTCCCCACCACGTTCGAACGCGAGGTCGTCAGCGATCTCACCGGCGAGCGCGGGATCCTCATGGGCGCCTTGGCGGGCGTGATGGAGGCCCAGTACGACCTGCTGCGCCGGAACGGCCACAGCCCGAGCGAGGCCTTCAACGAAACCGTCGAGGAACTGACCCAGAGCCTCATCGGCCTGGTGGGCGCCAAGGGGATGGACTGGATGTTCGCCAATTGCTCCACCACGGCCCAGCGCGGGGCGCTGGACTGGGCCCCCCGCTTCCGGGACGCGGTGGCGCCGGTGTTCGCGCAGCTCTACCAGCGGGTCAAGAGCGGCGAGGAGACGCGGCGCGTCCTGCAGGCCAACAGCACCCCCGACTACCGCGAGAAGCTCGACAAGGAGCTCGCGGCGATGCACAACTTGGAAATGTGGCGTGCGGGGGCCGCCGTGCGCTCGCTGCGGCCGGAAAACCGCAAGTAAAGAGGAGCCGGGTGGAACCCGGTTGACGAACGCCATCTCCCCGGGGAGAAGATGCATGGAACCGATACTGCTCTACGACACCACCCTGCGCGACGGGACCCAGGGCGAAAACATCTCCTTCAGCGCCGAAGAGAAGCTGAAGATCGCCCTGCGCCTGGACGACATCGGGGTTCATTACATCGAGGGGGGCTGGCCCGGGTCGAACCCGAAGGACCTGCAGTTTTTCGAGCTGGCGCGGCGCAGCCCGCTCAAGCACGCCCGCCTGGCGGCCTTCGGCTGCACGCGCAAGCCCGGCCGGCGGCCCGAGGAAGACCACCACCTGAAGGCGCTCATCGGCAGCGGGGCCGCCGTCGCCACCGTTTTCGGAAAGAGCTGGGACCTGCATGTCACGCAGGTGATGGAAACCCGCCTGGAGGAAAACCTCGCCATGATCCGCGACACGGTCTCCTTCCTCAGGCAAAACGGGCGCGAAGTCATTTATGACGCCGAGCATTTCTTCGACGGCTTCCGCTGCAACCGCGATTACGCCATGGCCACCATCACCGCGGCCGCCGAGGCCGGGGCGGACGTCATCGTGCTCTGCGACACCAACGGCGGCACCCTGCCCTTCGACATCGCGCCCGTTTTCACCGACGTGCGCAGCCGCCTCGGCCGGGTGCGCCTCGGCATCCACACGCACAACGACTGCGGCCTGGCCGTGGCCAATTCCCTGGCGGCGGTGGCGGCGGGTGCGGTCATGGTGCACGGCACCGTCAACGGCTACGGCGAGCGCTGCGGCAACGCGGACCTCACCGCCATTGCCCCCATCCTGTGTCTAAAGATGGGGCGTCCCTGCCTGTCGGCGGAAAACCTCAAAAAACTCAAATCGCTGTCGCGCTTCGTGGGCGAAACGGCCAACATGGTGCCGCTTCACAGCCGCCCGTTCGTCGGCCGCAGCGCATTTGCGCACAAGGGCGGCATCCACGTCAGCGCCATCATGAAAACGCCGGAGGCCTATGAGCACATGGACCCGGAGCGGGTCGGCAACCAGCGGCGCGTGCTCGTTTCCGACCTCTCCGGCAGGAGCAACGTGGAGTACAAGGCCCGCGAGTTGGGCATCGATTTGGATGCCGGCGGCGTCGACAGCCGCCGTATCGTGGCGGAGGTCAAGCAGCTGGAGCAGGACGGCTACCAGTTCGACGTGGCCGACGGTTCGTTCAAGGTCCTCATCGAAAAGCTGACGGACACCTTCGAGCCGCTCTTTGAACTGGAGTCGTTCCGTGTCACCATCGAAAAGGACAAGGACCATCCCTGCCAGTCCCACGCCACCGTGAAGGTCGCGGTGGGCGGCAAGCGTGAAATCACGGCCGCCGAGGGCTACGGGCCGGTCAGTGCCCTGGACAACGCGCTGCGCAAGGCGCTCGGCCGTTTCTTCCCGGACCTGGACACCATGCGCCTGACGGACTTCAAGGTGCGCGTGATCGACGGCAGCCGGGGCACGGCGGCCCGCGTGCGGGTGCTGATCGACTCCCGCGACCAGGACCACATCTGGAGCACCATCGGCGTTTCGGAGGACATTATCGAGGCCAGCTGGCAGGCGCTGGCGGACAGCTTCCAGTACAAGCTGACCCGCGAGAAGGAGCTGCGCGGCGTCCGTCAGGAGCCGCTGCCGCTGAAGATAACATAACCGAAATGGCATTCGAGTATCTTGGTATTCAGGTCTTCTGATGACACCGGCCACACAAGACCTTTTACCAAACACCTCGATAACCAAATACCCAAACACCTTGTTGCCCAAAAGGAGCTCCCCATGACCGATCGCGTGATCATCTTCGACACCACCCTGCGGGACGGCGAGCAGAGCCCGGGGGCCAGCATGAACGCTGCGGAGAAGATGCGGATTGCCATCCAGCTGGAAAAGCTCGGCGTCGACGTCATCGAGGCCGGCTTCCCGGCCGCTTCGGAGGGCGACTTCGAGGCCGTCTCCCAGATCGCCGGCCGTTTGAAACAATCCGAGGTGGCCGGCCTGGCCCGCGCCGCCCGGCCGGACATCGACCGCGCCTGGCAGGCGATCCGGCATGCGGCGCGGCCGCGCATCCACACCTTCATCGCGACCTCCGACATCCACCTGGAGCACAAGCTCAAGATGAGCCGCGACGAGGTGGTCCGGGCCGCCGTCGCGGCCGTGGCCTATGCCAAATCCCTCACGGACAACGTCGAATTTTCAGCCGAAGACGGCTCGCGCAGCGACCGCGACTACCTGTGCCGGGTGTTCGAAGCGGCCATTGCCGCCGGCGCCACGACCGTGAATCTGCCCGACACGGTGGGGTACGCGATCCCCGGCGAGTTCGCGGAGCTCGTGGGCTACATCCGCCAGCACACCCCCAACATCGGCCGGGCCGTGCTGAGCGTCCACTGCCACGATGACCTGGGGCTGGCGACGGCCAACACTCTGGCCGCCATCCACCACGGGGCGCGGCAGGCGGAGGTGACGATCAACGGCATCGGCGAGCGGGCCGGGAACACCTCGCTGGAGGAGGTGGTGATGGCCCTGCACACGCGCGCCAATTTCCTGAAGTCGGGCACCCGCATCAAAACCGAGTACATCTACCCGACCAGCCGCCTGGTGAGCATGATCACCGGCCTGCTTGTGCAGCCCAACAAAGCCATCGTCGGCGCCAACGCCTTCGCCCACGAGGCCGGCATCCACCAGGACGGGGTCCTCAAAAACCCCATGACCTATGAGATCATGAAACCCGAAACCATCGGGTTGAGCGCCAACCGGCTCGTCCTCGGCAAGCACTCCGGCCGGCACGCGCTACGCACGCAGCTCAAGGACCTGGGCTACGACCTGTCGGACGAAGAGCTGAACCTGGTCTTCGGGAAGTTCAAGGAGCTGGCGGACAAGAAAAAGCACGTCATGGACGAGGACCTCGAGGCCATCGTCACGGAAGGCATCCTGAGGACCGCGGACGTCTTCGTGCTCGATTATCTGCACGTGACGGCCGGGACCACGGTGCTGCCCATGGCGAGCGTGCGGCTCAAGATCAACGGCCGCCCCGCCCAGGATGCCGGCTACGGCAACGGCCCGATCGACGCCGCCTACAACACGATCGCCAAGCTCACGGGTACGAGCTCCGAGTTGATGCGGTTTTCGATCAGCGCCCTCACCGGCGGCACCGATGCCATGGGCGAAGTGACGGTGCGGTTGCGGGAAAACGGGCTTCTGGCCCTGGGCAAGGGCGCCGACCCGGACATCATCACGGCCAGCGCCAAGGCCTACATTAACGGGCTGAACCGGCTGGAGTACCTGAAGAGCCACCCGATGCAGGAAGCGGTGGGGCTGTGAGAAAAAGGGATGCGGGATGAAGATTCCTGCGGGGTCTCACCCCGCATGCCGATCGCCCCGCAGCGACGATCGGGTTTCTTACGTCTCCAGCGTACCCACGAGATCGGCGATGTCCCGGATGCCGTGCAGCCGGAGATAGTGCTCGATGCCCGCAATGACATCCAGCGCCGTGCGGGGGTCGATGAAATTGGCGGTGCCGATCTGAACGGCCGTGGCCCCGGCGATGAGGAACTCGATGGCGTCCTCGGCCCGCCGGATCCCGCCGATGCCGATGACCGGGACCCGCACCGTGCGGGCCACCTGCCACACCATGCGCAAGGCCACGGGCTTGATGGCCGGCCCGGACAGGCCGCCGGTGATGTTGGCCAAGCGCGGCCGCCGGGTTTCGATGTCGATGGCCATGCCCGTGATGGTGTTGATGAGCGAAACGGCGTCGGCGCCGGCCTGCTCCACGCTGCGGGCGATGACGGTGATGTCCGTGACGTTGGGGGAGAGCTTGACGATCACGGGCTTGCGGGTCCTCTTCCGGACCGCCGCAACGACGCGTGCGGCCGCCAGGGGGTCCACCCCGAAGACGACCCCCCCGGCCTTCACGTTCGGGCAGGAGATGTTCACTTCGAGGGCCGCAATTCCATCGATGGCTTCGATGCGCGCGGACAGGGCCGCGTACTCGTCGACGGAGGTGCCGTAGATATTGGCGATGACCGGTGGCTGCAGGGTGCGCAAAAAAAGCATCTTTTCGGCCTCGAAGACGTCGATGCCCACGTTTTCCAGCCCGATGGCGTTCAGCATGCCGCAGGCGGTCTCGACGATGCGCGGCGGCGGGTTGCCTTTGACGGGTTTGAGGGCCAACCCCTTGACGATGATGGCCCCCAGCCGGTTCAAATCGACCAGCGACTCGAATTCCCGCGCGTAGCCGAAGGTTCCGGAGGCGGTCATGACCGGGTTTTTGAGCGCCAGGCCGCCGATCGTGACCGCCATATTGGCTGTTGCGTTCGACATGGCCTCTTCTTACCACAGCCCTTCCCCAAGTCAAGGCGGCCGGCCCCATGGCCAAACGTCGCTCGCGGATTTCCCCGGGACGCTTGCGGAACAGACATTCCAGTGTTATTATTGGTAAAAATTTTGTCTTGCCATCGGGTATGCCTCCATGGACCTGTCCTCGCACTGGAAAACCATCATCGACACCCTCAAGGAAGGGCTGGTGGTGGTCGGCCCGGACGGCACCATCGCGGCCGTCAACCCGGCGGCGGAGCTGCTGACCGGGTATTCCGCCGACGAATTGATCGGGCAATCCTGCCGGATGCTGGATTGCACGGGGTGTGTCATTTTCGGCCAGGGGACGGGAGAGAAGTGGTGCAAGCTGTTCCAGGACGGCACGGTCAAGGCCAAGAAATGCCTGATCACCAGCAAGGACCATCACTCCGTCAGCATCCTCAAAAATGCCACGGTGCTGCGCGACGCGGACGGCCGGGTCATCGGCGCGGTGGAGACCCTGACCGACATCTCCGAAATCGTGCGCCAGCAGGAGGAGATCCTGGCGCTGCGCAAAACCCTGGACCTGGACGACAACTATTTCGGGATCCTCGGCAAGTCCGCACCCATGCAGCGCCTGTTCGAGATGATTCAAAGCGTCTCGCAGTCCGACACGCCGGTGATGATCAACGGCCAGAGCGGGACCGGCAAGGAAATGGCGGCGCGCGCCATCCACTGGGCAAGCCCCCGGGAATGCAAGCCGTTCATCAAGGTCAACTGCGCCGCGCTCAATGAAAACCTTCTCGAAAGCGAGCTTTTCGGCCACGTGAAGGGTGCGTACACCGGGGCGGACCGCAGCCGCATCGGACGCTTCGAAGCCGCGAGCGGCGGCAGTATTTTTCTGGACGAGATCGGCGACATCCCGCTTTCAACCCAGGTCAAGCTGCTGCGGGTCCTGGAGGAAAAGGAAATCGAGCGGGTCGGCGACCATACCCCCATCCGGGTGGACGTGCGCATCATCACGGCCACGAACAAGAACATCGAGGATCTGATCGCGCAAGGACGGTTCCGCGAAGATCTTTACTTTCGGGTGAACGTTTTTCCGCTCACCATCCCTCCGCTCAAGGATCGACCCGAGGACATCCCCATCATCATTCAGCACTTCCTCGAACAGCACAACCAGAAAAGCGCCAAGAAGGTCACCGGCCTCTCCCCCGAGGCCGTGGCCCGG
>JALOPD010000020.1 GCA_025454075.1 Desulfobacterales bacterium
CGGGAACCCCGCAAGGATTCAGAAGGCGGCTTCGGCCGCGGAGGACGCCCCGGCGGGGGCGGAGGTTTCGGCCGCGGTCCGCGAGGTGGCGGCGGCGGTTATGGTCGGGGCGGCGGCGGCTCCGGTCGGGGCGGCGGCCGCTACTAACCGCAAGATACATCATGAGCGGGGGGCGTTTTTCGGGGATCGGAGCGCCCCCCTCCTCTTTATAACATCATTGCGTTTTTTACGTCCCGGATAAGAAGGTGATTTCAGGAAACTGCATTTTTTGTCGAGCCTACCGTATTAACAAGCCTTGTTAAACCTTCTATTTCAGCTTGCCGGACACCTTCAGGACTTATTTGCGCGCCAGGCGGCTGATGTCGGGAGCCTGAAAATTGCTGTCCAGCACCCGCCACTCGCCGGCATCTGATTTGACTCCCCGCAGCCTGCCGCTTTTAAGCCACTCCGACACGCCCTTTTCAGTCAGGTAGGTCATTGCCGCGAATTCCGGGATGGAATAGGTCTTTTCCTCCGGCGCAGGTTCGGGACGGGAGGACGCTGCCGGCGCTTCCGTCTCGGCCTTCGGAGCGGAAGGCGGCGGCGGTGCCGCTACCGGCAGCTTCCGGGCCGCCGGCGCGCCTGCCTTCGATGCAGGCGCCTTGGGCGGTTTGGGAGACGCGGCCGCCTTGGATGGTTTTTTGTATGCCTTCGCTCTCGGTGCTTTCCCGAGTTCGCGGACGCTCTTCGAATCGAGCTGGCTCGGGGGAATCATCCATGCGTTGCCCTCTTTCTTGGCTTTCAGTTTGCCGTCCCGGATGAGCTTGGAAATGGCGGCTGCCGGGATTCCGGTAGCCTTGGCGAACTCACTGGTGGTCATCGGTTTGGTCTGCGTGGCCATGTTTCGTCCTTTCGTGGCTTAGTAGGGGTTATCAAGCCGGTCGCCCGAGTTTCGACAGGAGCCCGCCATTCGCACAGGGCTTGTTTTTCTTATAATAAAAACCGTTATAATAGCAAATCGCAACCCAAATGACGTCGGTTTGAACGAAGCCTGGCGCGTTAATGCGGCAAGGCCTGCGACAGATCGGCGATGATGTCGTCCGCATCTTCGATTCCGACCGAAAGCCGCAGCAGCCCGTCCGTGATCCCCAGCTCCGCCCGTTCGGCCGGCGCCAGCTTGACGTGGGACGTGGCTGACGGCGCGCAGATGATCGTCTCCACCCCTCCCAGGCTCAAGGCCGGCGCGACGAGCTGAAGACGGCGCAGAAACCGGTCGGCGCTGATCCTGCGCTCGTCCACCTCGAAGGACATCATCCCCCCGAACCCCCACATCTGCTTGCGGGCGACGGCGTACCCGGGATGGGTCTCCAGCCCGGGATAGTTGACGCGGCGGACGGCCGGGTGGCGCGCCAGAAATTCCGCGATGGCCATGGCGTTCGCATTCTGGCGTTCCACGCGCACCGACAGCGTCTTGAGACTGCGCTCGAGCAGGTGGCAGGCCAGGGCATTCATGCTGCCGCCCAGATTGACCGCCGCCTCCTTCACCCTGCGAATCGGCGCCGCCCGGCCCACGGCGGCGCCGCAGCAGAGATCGCTGTGGCCGCCTAGGTACTTGGTGGCGCTGTGGACCACGACGTCGATGCCCAAAGGGACGGGGTTCTGGTTGACGGGGCTGGCGAAGGTGTTGTCGATGGCCGTGACGATATGCCGGTCCCGGCCGATTTTGGCGACCGCCGCAATGTCGGTGATCAGCAGCAGGGGGTTGGAGGGCGATTCGATGTAGATCAGTTTGGTGTTCGGCCGGACGGCCGCTGCTATGTCTTCCGGTCGGTTCGCCACGAACGTGTGCTCTATCCGGAAGCGGTCGAAGTCGGCGGTTATGAAGTGGTGGGTGCCGCCGTAGATGTCCCTCTGGATGACGGCGTGGTCGCCGCTGCTGAGGAACGCCATCATCACCGAGCTGATGGCCGCCATGCCGGAGCTGAACAGGATGCCGTCCTCGGCGGCTTCCAGGGCGCAGAGTTTTTCGACAACGACGCGTTGGTTGGGGGTGTTGTAGTAACGGGGGTAGATGTTCTCCGTCGCATCCAGGTATTCAAAGGAGGAAGAGGGGTAAATCGGGCTGTTCAACCCGCGCGTGGCCTTGTCTTTGCGGGTCCCGGTGTGAACGCACTGCGTGGTTTTCTGCATGAGGGGGTTCCTTGTTGGAGGGTTGGAGTTGTTTTCCGCACGCCGCGGCCGGCCCTTGGGGTTTCCTTAATCGAAATGCGCTCATATGGCAACGCTATTTGTGAACCGACCACGGTCGCGTAACCGGGGACAGGCTCTCGGCGAAAGCCTGTTGACAGCGCTCGCGCACTAGCCTACTTCTGGCATCAGGATGCCGGCGCAAAATGAGGGTCGCCGCATGCGAATTCTTCGGCAGCAGGGGGCCCCGGTGCCGGCATCGTGTGCACGGGTTTGTCCTGATGGGGCAGCCGGGTATGAAACACCCTCATGCGAGCATCTTCCTACCGGTTCTTCTCTTTCTGGTGCTTGTCGGCGCCGGCGGCTGTGAATCCAGGGACTCAAAGCCGCCCGTGGCGGTGCAGGGTGTCCTGGACCTGACCCAATGGGATTTCGATCGCCGCGGGCCGGCCGAACTGAGCGGCGAGTATGAATTTTACTGGAACCAGCACCTGAGCCCCGCCGATTTCGATGCGGCCTCCCCTCCCCGCCCTTCCGGATTCATCAACGTTCCCGGGTTCTGGAACGGCTACCGCCTGAACGATTCCGAACTCCACGGCAGCGGCTACGCCACCTATCGCCTGACGGTGCGCCTGGCCGCCGCCGGGATTCATCTCGGGCTGAAAATCCTGGAGGTTTCGACCGCCTATCGATTGTACGTGGATGGGGTTGAAATGGCCGCGGTCGGAGCGGCCGGGAAAGACCCGCAGACCAGTGTGCCCGGCCAATACCCCGTGATCCTGTCTTTCACACCGGGCTCCGACCGGATCGTTCTGCTCATCCAGGTGAGCAACTTCCACCACCGGCGGGGGGGGCTGTGGGAGCGGATCACCCTCGGCCGAGCCGAGCAAATCGCCAGGCTGCACGAGCGCGAGCGCGGGCTTGATTTTTTCCTGCTCGGCGGCATTTTCATCATGGCGGTCTATCACCTTGGGCTCTTTCTGGCCCGGCGCAAATTCCGGTCGACGCTCTACTTCGGCATCTTCTGCTTTCTGGTCGTCCTGAGGCTTTTTACCACGGACGAACGGTATCTGGTGCAGATCCTGCCGGCCCTCGACTGGGAACTGCTGGTGAAGATCGAATACCTGTCCTTCTATCTGGCCGTCCCCGTCTTCGGGATGTTCATCCAGTCGCTCTTCTCGGTGATCCCTCGCAAACTGCTGCGGCTGGTCCAATTTCTCGGGGGCGGTTTTTCGTTGCTCGTCCTTGTCGCGCCGGTCCGGATTTTTTCCTACAGCCTGCCGGTTTACGAACTCATCACCCTGGCCCTGATGGCCTACACCTTCCGGGTGATGCTGTCGGAATCCGTCCAGCGGCAACCCGAGGCGCTCGTGTTCCTCGCCGGCACGATTCTGCTGTGCCTGACGGTGCTCAACGACATCCTGTACGTGGAGCGCGTCGTCGATACCGGTTTCTTCGCCCCGCTTGGCCTTTTTGTCTTCGTCTTCGCCCAGGCGTTTATCCTCTACCTGAGGATTATGAAGGCCTTCACGTTGGTCGAAACCCGGGGCGTCGAGCTGCGCGACACGCTCGAATCCTACAAACAGGAGGTCCTCGACCGCATGCGCATCGAGGAGGCCCTGCGCGAAAGCGAAGAAAAATACCGCACCATTCTGAACAGCATCCAGGAAGGATACTACGAGGTTGACCTGAGCGGCAACATGATGTTCTGCAACGATTCCCTGTGCGCGATCATCGGCTATTCCCGGGACGAGCTGATCGGGATGAACAACCGTCAATACATGCCGATGGAGGCCTTCAAACGAGTCTACGAGACGTTCCTGCGCGTGTACCGCACGGGGGAGGCCACCAAGGCGTTCGATTGGGAGGTCATCACCAAGGACGGCTCCAAAAAAATCGTGGAGGCCTCCGTGACCCTGATCCGGGACGTGAAAGGCGCCCCCGCCGGGTTCCGGGGCGTGGTGCGCGACATCACCGAGCGCAAACGGGCCGAGGAACAGGCGCGGGTGCATCAACAGCAGCTGATGCAGGCCAGCAAAATGGCGGCCCTCGGGGTGCTGGTCTCCGGGGTGGCGCACGAGATCAACAACCCCAACAACTTCATCATGCTGAACGCCCCGATCCTGCGGGAAACCTGGGAGAGCGCGCTGCCGGTTCTTGATGCGTACTATAAGGAGAACGGGGATTTTCTGATGGGCGGCATGATGTACTCCGAGATGCGGGAGCAAATGCCCAAGCTCCTGTCCGGGGTCTCCCAGGGTGCCGAGCGCATCAAGCAGATCGTGGCCAACCTCAAGAGCTACGTGCGCGGGGACGGCGGCGATCTGAGCCAGGCGGTGGATGTCAACGCGGTCATCCGGTCTGCCCTGTCCCTCATCTCCAACGTCATCAAGAACGCCACCGATCACTTCACGGTCAAATACGAAGACGACCTGCCGCTGGCCAGAGGCAGTTTCCAGCGCCTCGAGCAGGTGATCATCAACCTGATTCAAAACGCCTGCCAGGCCCTGCCGGACAGGAAAAAAGGCCTTTTCGTCACCACCGGCCGGGCCGGCGACGGGGCGGGCGTTGTCATCACCATACACGACGAAGGCAGCGGCATCCGACCGGAGGACCTGCCGCGCGTCCGCGAGCCTCTCTTCACCACCCGGCAGGACGCAGGCGGGATCGGCCTGGGGCTCTCCATCTCCTCCAAGATCATCGAGGAACACCGGGGCCGCCTGGAATTCGCGTCGGAGCCCGGAAAGGGGACCACGGTGACGATCACGCTCCCGGCCGCTCCGGGGTGAACGGGTGTGCGAAGCCAGAAAGGATTTTGTCATGAGCCGGACCATCTACCCGCAGCTGCCCGTCATGCTGGTCGACGACGAAGCCCAGGCCCTGACCAGCTTCGAGGTGACCCTGCGCTCCGCCGGCGTCAACCATATCATGACCTGCGGCGACAGCCGCGAGGTCATGACCGTCCTCGGCCGGCAGGAGATCGAGATCATGCTCCTGGACCTGTGGATGCCCCACGTCTCCGGGGAGGAGCTGCTGCGGCAGATTGCGGCCGAGTACCCGGATGTGCCGGTGGTCATCGTCACGGGGGCGGACGACGTCGAGACCGCCGTCAAGTGCATGAAGCAGGGGGCGCTCGACTACATCGTCAAGCCGGTCGAAAAGAGCCGACTCGTCAGCAGCGTGAAGCGGGGCATCGAACTGCGCGAGCTGCACCGTGAAAACCAGCTGCTCAAGGCGCGGGTCCTGTCCGATCGGGTGAGCCGGCCCGAAGCCTTTGCGGACATCGTCACCCTCAGCCCGGCCATGCGCGCCGTCTTCCAGTATGCGGAAGCGGTGGCCCCAAGCCCGCGGCCGGTCCTGGTCACCGGCGAGACCGGGGTGGGCAAGGAGCTTGTGGCCCGGGCCCTGCACGTCCTGAGCGGGCGCAAGGGGGGCTTCGTGCCGGTCAATGTGGCGGGCCTGGACGATCACGTCTTCGCCGACACGCTCTTCGGCCACAAAAAGGGCGCCTTCACCGGCGCCATGGAAGGCCGGCCGGGTCTTCTGGAGCAGGCGGCGAGCGGCACGCTTTTCCTGGACGAGATCGGGGACCTCAGCGCCGTCTCCCAAGTCAAGCTCCTGCGGCTGCTGCAGGACGGCGAGTATCTGCCGCTGGGCTCGGACGTTGCCAAGCGCTCGGATGCCCGCATCCTGGTGGCGACGAACCAGGATCTCGAAGCCGCCCGCAACGCCGGGCGCTTCCGCAAGGACCTCTATTACCGGCTCTGCGGCCACCACATCCACATCCCGCCGCTGCGGGACCGGCCTGAAGATTTGGCCGTGCTGCTGGATCACTTTTTGGGAAAAGCGGCCGAAAGCCTGGGCCGGAAAAAGCCGACGCCGCCGGATGAGCTGACCAAGCTGCTGGCGGTCTACCATTTCCCCGGAAATGTGCGCGAGCTGGAATCCATGGTTTACAACGCCGTCAGCCTCCACGGCTCGGGGAAGCTGTCGATGGAGGCTTTCAAGGCGGAGATCTTCAAGCGGCAGCCGGGTCTGGCCGGCGCCGTCGAGCCGAAACCGGATGAGACGGCCTCCCAGCTGGTCTTCCCGGAACAGTTGCCGACCCTCCGGCAGATCGAGCAGCTGCTGGTGGACGAAGCGCTGCGCCGCTCGGGCGGCAACCAGTCCATCGCCGCGGCCATGCTCGGCATCACGCGCCAGGCGCTCAACAAGCGGCTGCACAAGGCCGATGGGTCCGATGGATAACGGTGCAACAAGGTTTGACGGGTCAACCGGCCGCTTCGATAACCGCTTTAAAAGATTCAACGAGTCCGCATTCACTGCCCACGCTGCGCTGATCCCGGTTGCAGCCTTTCCATGGGAAGATTCGGCCTTGATTCCGTGGACGGGGTCCCTCCTGGAATTTTCTTGAAATTGCATTCGCCCATAATATTCAGCGGTTGCTTCCAGCGCTCGCAGCTCCGAAAATAAATGCGCGTTTGCCTTCGCCGGGTTGGTACGCCGGTTGCTCTTGCGGTTGGCCGGACCCTCGGCATTCGCAACCCAAGGAGGCAATGCATGACACCCCCCAAAGAAGACCCGGACACCTCGGGCGGTCGGTTGTATGCGGGCATCGACGCCGGCTCGGTCAGCGTCAACGGCATCCTCATCGATGCGCAGAAACGGATCATCCACGAAAGCCCTTATCAGCGCCACTTCGGAGAGGTGGAGAAGACCGTGGCGGCGCTCGTCGACGGGCTTTACGCGCAATTCGGACCTGAACGGATCGCCGGCGCCGCCTTCACGGGCAGCCACGGGAAGCTGCTGAGCGAACGGACGGGGGCCCCTTACGAATTCGAGATCATCAGCCAGGTCCTGGGGGCAATCCACATACGGCCGGACGTCAGGACCATCATCGGCATGGGCGGCCAGGACACGGCCCTGATGCAGATCGGCCACGCGCCGTCCGGCTGGGAACTCGAGTTTTTCAACACGAACGGCCCCTGCGCCTCCGGCACGGGGTCCTTCATCGACCAGCAGGCCGAGCGTCTGGCCATGGCCATGTACGAGCGGCGCGGAGAGCACCGCCAGCGGCCTGTGGACATCGTGCTCGCCGATTTCATCGCCCTGGGGATGAAGAGCCGGCAGCCCGCCAGTGTCGCCTGCCGCTGCACCGTGTTCACCAAGTCGGACATGATTCATCTTCAGAACAAAGGCGAGCGGCTGGAGGCGATCATCCACGGCCTGCACGTCGGCAACGCCCGGAATTACATCAGCACCATCGTCTCCAACCGGGCCTTGCACGATCCCATCCTGTTCATCGGCGGCCTGTCCCTCAACCGGCTTCAGGTCAAGGCGCTGCAGGACTATTTCCCCGGCCTGGAGGTGCCGCCCCGCAGCACCTCGATCGGCGCCCTGGGCGCCGCGCTGCACGGCCTTGCGCTCGGCAGCACGGCCAAAGTCGACCCGGCGGACCTCACGGCCCCGTGTCGCCGGCTGGCAGCGGCGGTGCCCGTGGGTTTGAAGTTGGAGCTGAGGCGGACCGCGTTCCCGGAAACCAACGACGTTCCGCTGCGGCCGACGGGCCGCCGTCTGCGAGGCATCCTCGGAATCGACATCGGTTCAACGAGCACCAAGTACGCTCTGATTGATGAACGGGGTCGGATGGTGCACAAACGCTACATCCCCACCCAGGGGAAACCCGTCGAGGCAGTCCAGGCCCTCCTCGAACACCTGCACGCGCAACTGGGGTCGACATTGGAAGTGGCGGGGGTGGCCACCACGGGGTCCGGCCGGAACGTGGCCGGTGATTTCCTCAAGGCCGATCTCGTCATCGACGAGATCACCGCACACGCCCGCGGGGCTGTCGCGATCGACCCCACCGTCGACACCATTTTCGAGATCGGCGGTCAGGATTCCAAGTACATCTCCATCGGCAACACCCATCCGCTCGACTTCGACATGAACAAGGTCTGTGCCGCCGGGACGGGAAGTTTCCTGCACGAACTGGCCAACAAGCACGGCATCGACATCGTCGGCGAATTCCAGGAGGTCGCCCTGGCATCGAAAACGCCGGTGAAGCTCGCCGAGCGCTGCACGGTCTTCATGGAATCGGACCTCATGTCCTATCACCAGAAGGGCGCCGCCCGCGAGGACCTCATTGCCGGTCTCTGCTACGCGATCGTCCACAACTACCTGAACCGGGTGGTCGGCAAACGCCGGATCGGCGAGCGGGTGATGTTCCTCGGGGGGCCGTCGCTGAACAAGGCGGTAGTGGCCGCCTTCGAGAACGTCCTGGGCCGTGGCCTGCTGGTGCCGAAGCACCGGGAGGTCCTCGGGGCCTTCGGGGCCGCGGTCTGCCTGCAGGAGAGTATGCGCGCGGCGCCCGGCCGGCAAAGCCTGTTCCGCGGGATCGAGAGCGCCCTGGCGGACCGGATGGACTGCGTGGAAAAGGTGTGCCGGGCCGACTCCCGTTGCCACAACCAATGCAAGCTGAAGATCTACCGGTTCGGCGAACGCAAGAGCGTCTGGGGCGGGGAGTGCGGACGGTACGAAACCGCCCGGCGCGACGTCGTCCGCAAGGAGGATTTCTTCGCGGTGCGCCGGCACATCTGGGAAGAGCACATGGCCGGCGTTTACGAGACGTTGCCGGATTCGCCGCGGATGGAGGCGGACGGCAGGCCCACAGTGGGCATGCTGCGCGCCTTGTACGGTCTCCAGGCGAGCGTCCTGTGGGCGCACTTTTTCGACCGGCTCGGGTTCCGGCTGGTGCTGACGCCGCCCACCGACGAGGAAATTTCGAAAATGGGCATCGAAGCCATGCTGGCCGAGACCTGCTTCCCGGTCAAGGTCTCCCACGGCCACGCCCGGGCGCTGCTCGGGAAAACCCGGCACCTGTTCATGCCCACCCCGGTCGACATGGCCACCCCCAACCCGGCCGAGCGCGGCTGCTACTGCCCGATGGTTCAGGGCAACACGTTCATGATCCGGGCCGCGCTGGGAATCGGCTCGAGCTCGGTCCTCAACCCCCGCCTCAGGCTCAAGTCCGACCCCGACATTCTGGCGCTCGACCTCCACGAGCAGATGGGGGGCCGGCTGGGGGTCGGCAAACCGGAGCTGCGGGATGCGCTGCGCCATGCCATGGAAAAACAGCAGCAGTTCGTTGAAGCGCTGCATCGTCGCGGGGCGGAGGCCATGCGGAGCCACCGCCCGGATGAGCCGCTGGTGGTGGTGACGGGCCGGCCCTACAACCTCTACGACGAGCGGCTGAACCTCCGGCTGGGGCAAAGCCTGGCCAAGATCGGCGTGACGGCCCTGCCCATGGACTTCATCGACGTGTCCGTGGTGGATCTTGCGGAGTTTTCCTCGATGTACTGGGGGCTCGGCGCGCAGATCCTGCGGACCGCCAAGTTGATCAGCGCGGCACCCCATCTCTTCGGTTTGCACCTGACGAATTTCGGGTGCGGCGCGGACTCGTTCATCGAGCATTTTTACAAGCACATCATGGGCGGCAAGGCCAGCCTGATCCTCGAACTGGATGAGCACAGCGCCGCCGCGGGCGTGATGACCCGGTTGGAAGCCTACCGACACGTCATCGCCAACTCCCTGCGGAAAAACCAGAGCCCCAAGCCCGCGCTCCGCCGGCCGGACCGGCGGAACCCACAGCCGGCCGCCGCAGCGCCCGAGGAAACCGTCATGGCCATGTGCTCGCAATGAGACGGCCGAAAGCTTCGAAGGGAGGGTCTCGTGAAAATGAATGTTGAAAATAAACTTAGCGCTGCGCCGCCCGCTTACGCCACTCTGGGCAAGGTCGGCCTGCGGGGCAGAACCTTTCTGATACCCGAGATGAACAGGGTCGCCTCTCATCTGATTGCCGCCGGCGTCAGGTCCTTCGGGGTCCAGGCGCAGGTGCTGAAGACCTATCGGGGGCTGGATCACGGCAAGAAGTACACCTCGGGCAAGGAGTGCTACCCGTGCCTGGTCACCCTGGGGGACCTGCTGCATTTCGTCGAAGAGGAGCGAATGCGCCTGGGGGATGGTTTCAACGCGGGCGATTACGTCTATTTCATGCCCGAGTCGGACGGCCCCTGCCGGTTCGGGCTCTACAACAAGTACCAGCGGATCGTGCTGGACTCCCTGCCGGGCTTGAAAACGCTCAATATCGGCGCGGTGACCACAACCGACAGCTACTCGCCGGACGGCTTCATCGAACCGGAAAACGCCGGCTCTTTGAAGAAGGCGGCCTACCTCGCGACCGTGGTCGCCGACATCCTGGAGCGCCTCACCTGGCGGGTCAGGCCCTATGAAAAGGAACCCGGGCGAACGGATGCCCTCGTCGACGACGCCGTTCGATGCCTGATCGAAACCTTTGAAAAACACGGAGCCCGCGATCCCTATGAGCCGGTCATGGCCGAGCTGGATGCCGTTCTCCGGGAAGCCGGTGGCATCATCGACCCGCGGGTTCCGCCCAAGCCGCGCATCGGGGTCGTCGGCGAAGTGTTTCTCCGGATGCACGCGGACTCCAACCAGCACCTGATCCGGGTCCTTGAAAAATACGGGGCGGAAGTCGTCAACGCGTCCATGGCCGAGTGGATGAACTACGTGAGCTACGAGGGGCTGAGAGTTGCGAAAAGAAACCTGCGGTTGAACCTCAAACTGCTGCGGCTGTCCCGCGCCATGAGCGCCGGCAGAGACGTGCTGCGCTTCGGCCTGACCCTTCTCTACCAGGAGAGGACCCAGCAGAAAATCTTCAGGCGGGCCCAGCGTCTCCTCGACCTGGCCGGGGACCACAAAATCCGCCACCTGGAGCGCATCCTGGAAAAGTCGGACCTGTTCTCTTTCGACATCACCACCGAGTCCTGCGTGAGCATCCCGAGCATCCTGCACTGCGCCGCGGACGGCTACCACGGCGTCGTCAACGTCTACCCCTTCACCTGCATGCCCAGCACCACCACCTCGGCCGTGGTGCGGCCGCTGATGAACGACCGGCGGTTCCCTTTCCTGGACACGCCCTATGACGGCAGTTCCCAGCCCGGCCGAGAGGCCGCCATTCGCACCTTCATGTACCAGGCGCAGCAGCACATGGAGCGCAACGGCCGCAAAAACGGAAGCTGCCTCCGGCGGATTGTAAACTGAGGTTGCAGCTTTCCAAGCCGGCATCGCTGTCTGAACAGTTCCCTACATGGGACGGCCGACATTTTGACGTTTGGGCTCTGGGAGGCCGTCGGCACTCCCACGGAATACGTTTTCAGCGGCACGAAAACGATCGTCCTGGTCACTTACAACCGCGACGAGCGTGTGGAAACCGTCGAATACTACAAGGGAGGAGAGCAGGGCAAGTGATGCACCCTGCGGTCCGGGAGCCGGGCACCGCTCAATTTTGACCTTTGAATCTCACCAGGACCTCATCGGTCTCCACCGCCTGACCGGGGGCCGCCAGCACCTCCTCGACCTCGCCGTCGCAGGGCGAGGCGACGAAGCTCTCCATCTTCATGGATTCGATGCACACCAGGTCCTGGCCGCGGTGCACGCGGTCGCCCTTTTGGACGCGCACGTCCACCACCAATCCCGGCATCGGGCAGAGCAGCACATTCTCCAGGGTTTCGTCGCGCGGGGCGGGCATGTGCCTGGCAAGTTCCCATTCCCTGGGGGAGAAGACCTCGAAGACACGGGCCGTGCCGCAGAAGGCGACCCCGAAAAAGCTGTACTGGTAATACAGGCGGAACATGTGCGACCGGCCGTCGATCTTCAGCATGAGCCGGCGCCGGTAGAACTCGAACTCGGGGGTCGTCACCGCGTAGGAGTGCCCGTCGACGCTGACGGTCCAGGCGTGCGGCGGCGGGTCCTTGCGCAGGCAGATCTCGAAGAGATCCCGGCCGCAGCGGACTTTGTAAGGATGGCAGTCCTTGGGCTCGTGGGCCGGCCCGACCTGGGTGGCCATGGGCTTGAGGGATTCGCGGGTCAGGCTCTGGCGGTTGTGGTAGACGATCGTCGCCGCCATGGCCATGTAATGCAGCCGCTCTGCGGGCGGGGCGAGCTTCGGCAGCCCCTTTTCGAAATGGGCGTCGATGAAGCCCGTGGACAAGCGGCCCTCGCTGAAAGCCGGGTGGGTCAGGACGGCATTGGCGAAATCCACGTTGGTGGCAAGCCCCTCGATGTGGTAACCGTTCAGCGCCCGCACCAGGGCGTCGATCGCGGCTTGCCGTGTTTCGCCCCAGGCGATGACCTTGGCGAGCAGCGAGTCATAGAAGACCGAGACGAAGCTGCCGGCTTCGACACCGCTGTCGAGACGGATGTTCGGCCCGCCGGCCGGAGAATAGCGGGTGATCATGCCCGTGGAAGGGAGAAACCCGCGGGCCGGGTCCTCGGCGCAGACCCGCGCCTCGACGGCCCAGCCCTTCCAGGCGACCTCTTCCTGGCGGAGCGGCAGGGGCTCGCCGGCCGCCACGCGCAGCTGCAGTTCGACCAGATCCAGGCCGGTCACCATCTCGGTCACGGGGTGCTCCACCTGCAGGCGCGTGTTCATCTCGAGGAAGTAGAAGCCGCCCGTCGGGTCGAGGATGAACTCGACCGTTCCGGCGTTGACGTAGCCCGCCTCCCGCGCCAGCCGGCAGGCGCACGCGCCCATCCGGCGCCGCAGGTCCGCATCGACCGCCACCGAGGGGCTCTCCTCGATGACCTTCTGGTAGCGCCGTTGCACCGAGCATTCGCGCTCGCCCAGGTGGATGACCGCGCCGTGCCGGTCGGCCATGACCTGGATCTCCACGTGGCGCGCCACCGGAATGTATTTCTCCACGAAGACCCGATCGTCGCCGAAGGCCTTGAGGGTTTCCGCGCGGCCCGCCTGCATGGCGGCGGCCAGCTCATCCCGCGAAGCGACGATGCGCATGCCTTTGCCCCCGCCGCCGGCGGCGGGCTTCAAGAGGAGCGGGTAGCCGATCCCCTCGGCGGCCGCCAGCGCGTCGTTTAGATCGTCGATCGATTTGAGAACCCCCGGGACCACCGGCACCCCGGCCTCGGCCGCCAGCGCCTTCGAAGCGACCTTGTCTCCCAAGGTGGCGATGGCGGCGGCCGGCGGCCCGATGAAGGCGAGGCCCGCGCGGGCGACCATCTCCGCAAAAGCGGGGTTCTCCGAAAGAAATCCGTAGCCGGGGTGGATGGCCGCGCACCCGCGGGCGAGCGCGGCCTCGAGGATCTTTTCCTTGACGAGGTAGGACTGGTCCGAGCGCGAAGGGCCGATGAAAACAGCCTCGTCCGCCGCCTGCACGTGCAGGGAGCGGGCGTCGATGTCCGAGTGCACGGCCACGGTGCGGACCCCCATGCGCCTGCAGGTCCGGGCGATGCGGACGGCGATCTCCCCGCGGTTGGCAATCAGGATTTTTTCAAACACGGCCCCCCCTCACAATGGAATGTTCCCATGCTTGCGGTTCGGTCGCGCCGTCCGCTTGCTTTCCAGAAACTGCAGGCTGCGGATCAGCCGCTGGCGGGTGGTGCGCGGGAAGATCACGTCGTCGATGTAGCCCCGCTTGGCGGCCAGAAAGGGATTGGCGAAGGTTTTGCGGTAGTGATCGGTCTTCTGGGAGAGCAGGGTTTCCGGGTCGGCGGCCGCCGCGATCTCCTGCCGGTAGATCACCTCCGCCGCCCCCTTGGGCCCCAGCACGGCGATTTCCGCCGTGGGCCAGGCATAGTTGATGTCCCCGCCGATGTGCTTGGAGTTCATCACGATGTAAGCCCCACCGTAGGCCTTGCGCAGGATGACCGTGATGCGGGGCACGGCGGCCTCGACGAAGGCGTAGAGCAGCTTGGCACCGTGGCGGATGATGCCGCCGGACTCCTGCTCCGGGCCGGGCATGAAGCCGGGGACATCCACGAAACAGACGAGCGGGATGTTGAAGGCGTCGCAGAAGCGCACAAAGCGCGCGGCCTTGGCCGAGGCATGGATGTCGAGCACACCGGCCAGCACGGCCGGCTGGTTCGCGATCAGCCCCACGGTTTGGCCCCCCAGCCGGCCGAACCCGCAGAGGATGTTGCGGGCGAAATGCGCCTGGATCTCCATGAACTCGGCCCCGTCCATGATGCTGTGGATGAGGACCTTCATGTCGTAGGTCTGGTTGGGGTTGGCCGGGACCAGGAAGTCGAGCGCGGGGTCGGTGCGTTCCAGCGGGTCGCGTAGGTCCAGGATCGGCGGCTTCTGGCGGTTGTTGGAGGGCAGGTAGTTGATCAGGCGCCGGACCTCCCGCAGGCAGAGAATGTCGTTCGGCAGGACGAAGTGGGCGACCCCGCTCTTTTCGCGGTGGATGCGGGCGCCGCCGAGTTCCGCCGAGGTGATCTCCTGGTGGGTGACCGTCTTCACGACGTTGGGGCCGGTGACGAACATGAACGCGGTGTTCTCCACCATGAAGACGAAGTCCGTGATGGCGGGGCTGTAGACCGCACCGCCGGCGCACGGGCCCATGATGCAGGAGATCTGGGGCACCACCCCGCTCGCCTGCACGTTGCGGTTGAAGATCTCGCCGTAGGCGGCGAGGGCATCGACCCCCTCCTGGATGCGCGCCCCGCCCGAGTCGTTGAGCCCGATGATGGGGGACCCCACGCGCACGGCGTGGTCCATGACCTTGCTGATTTTCTGGGAGTGGGCCTCGCCGAGGGAGCCGCCGATGACGGTGAAGTCCTGGCTGAAGACGAAGACCTCGCGGCCGTCGATGGTGCCGTGGCCGGTGATCACCCCGTCGCCGGGGTAGCGCCGCTCCTGTTCGGTGTAGCCGCCCCGGCCGGTCTTTAAAATGTCGAACTCCTCGAAGGAGCCCTCGTCCAGCAGGAGGTCGATGCGCTCGCGAGCCGTGAGCTTGCCGCGGCGGTGCTGGTCGTCGACCCGCGCGGCGCCGCCGGCCTGAAACGCCTCGTTCTTCATGGACTCGAGATCGGCGAGGTTGCTCTGCAGGCCGCCTCCGGCCGGCGCACCGGCCTCCGCCTGCTGCAGCCGCCGCGCCAGTTGGGGTCCTTCCGGCAAGGGATGCTTCGGTTCCATGGCGCCTCCTCAAGTTGAGGCTGACATCTTCGCTGAAATGAATTCGAGGGTCAAATGATTTCTAAGGAAACAGTTTTAAGTTTTTAGTGTTAAGCAGATGAAAAACCAATCTTAATTATTGGCAAACGGATCCGCACGGACTGCTTTTGCTTAAAACTTAAAACCTAAAACTTGACACTTCGTTATGACCGTCAGAAATACCGACATCGCCGATATTTTTGAACGGATGGCCGACTGGCTCGAGATCGAAGGTGAAAACCCCTTCAAGATCGGGGCTTATCGCAATGCCAACCGGCGCATCGGCCGCCAACGCGGGCTCAAGATCAACGAGCGCGACCCTTACGAAGTCGACATGGCGGCCGTGGTCCACAAGGCCAAGGAGCGCGGGTGCTGCCTAAAGCTGAACGCCAACCCCCAGCGGCTCGACCTCACCGACGCGTGCTGCCGGATGGCCAAGGAGGCCGGGGTTCTCGTCGCCATCGACACGGATGCCCACAGTACGTCCGAGTTCGGCCAGCTGCACTACGGCATCGGCCAGGCGCGCAGGGGGTGGCTGGAAAAGAAAGATGTGCTGAACACGCGGACGCTCGACGAATTGTTGAAGCTGTTGAAGCGGACGATGGGGTAACCCGGCGGAGGGCTCGACCACGGATGTGGGCCTCTGCCGCATGTCCCGAGCCGCCACGGCCCGGTCGACCTATTTTTCCTTTTTCCGTATGCCGCTGACGCGTGCGCGCAGGTCTTCATAGCGCTTGGGGTCGAAGGCGTTGATCTCCTGCGCGTGCAGGCGGTAGATTTTCAGGCAGAGGTTGGCATCCGCGGCGTCGCGATGGGCGACGGCGACGTCGATGCAGCGCAGGTTGTCGCGGATGGATTTCTCGTAGAGCTGCTTGCGCAGGTCCTCGTAGAGCTTGCGGTCGAAATTGCCCGCCTCGACGGCGCTGATCTTCCACACATTGAGCGCGACCTTGGCGTTGTAAAAGGCGTCGTCCTGGATCGATTTTTTGGCGAGCGACAGGTTGATCGCGGCATCGCGCTCCAGCTCCCGCTGGCGCGCGGCGTCGGGCTGGATCACCGGCGCCGCCGGCTTGGCCGCCTGGCCGCCGGCATCGGGGGCCGCCAGCGCAACCAGCATCAGCGCCAGGGCGGCGGCCCGGACCCGTTTTCGGCTTTTGGAAGGGATCATGCCGTCTTCCGCAGTTTTTCAGTGAAAGGCACGTCGGCCGGGCAAAACCGGTAGCGGCCGAGGTCCGCGATGGCCACCCAGGCTAGCTCGGCGTGGTCGTTCAGAGACATCTCCCCGACCTCTGCCCGGCGGACGCGGTACGCCAGCAGTCGGATGGTCCGGTCTTCGTAGGCGTGGACGCTCTCCCCGAAGAACTCGCCCACCGCGACCCGGATCCCGAGCTCCTCCCGGATCTCGCGCTCCAGGCACTGCGCGGGGGACTCCCCCGGCCGGACCTTGCCGCCGGGGAACTCCCACAGGCCGGCCTGCGAGGCCCCGGGCCGGCGCCGGGCGATCAGCACCCTGCCGTTTTCGATCAGGATAGCCGCCGTGACGTCGATCATCGATCCACCACGCCGCGCGCCCAACGGATCACCGGCAGCAGCCGGGGCGGCGACCGTTTCTCAAGCTCGGGATAGGTGAGCCGGCGGTGCTCATGGTGTTCGGGTCCGCCGATCTGCGGGTTGACGGCGAAAACCACTTGATCCTGCGACGTTTGGGCGACATAATACTGTTCTTACACCTTCGACAAAACGAATTCAAGGAGTTGAAAGCCGGAAGCGGCCCGCCCGGAGGTCCGGCGAGGGTGGAAACGGCGGCATGGCCCCTTCGACTGAGGAGAGAAATACTATCCGGCCTGATTCGGCGGATGCGCGTTGAGGTGTCTGGTGTCCAGTTCGCGAAAAATGGTCGAAACCCTGTTTTCCCGGGCCGGCGTGACTGTCGGCGGGACGAACCCATGGGACATCACCGTCACGGACGAGCGGTTTTTCACGCGCGTCCTGCGGGAGAAAAACCTGGGGCTCGGCGAAGCCTACATGGACGGCTGGTGGGACTGCCGCCGGCCGGATGAATTCATATGCCGTCTCCTGAAATCGCGGCTGGATGTGGCCCTAAAAGGCGGGTTGAAATACCTCCCCCTGCTGCTGCCGGGCATCCTTTTCAACCTGCAGGCGAAAGCGCGCGCGCGCATCGTTGCCAAGCGCCACTACGACCTCGGCAACGACCTGTTCCTTTCCTTTCTCGACCCCTACAACCAATACAGCTGCGCCTGCTTCGACGGCACCGACGACCTGGACCGGGCCCAGCAGAAAAAGCTCGACCTGATCTGCCGCAAAACAGCCATTGGGCAGGCGGACCACGTTCTGGACATCGGCTGCGGGTGGGGAGGGTTTGCGAAATACGCGGCGGAAACCTATGGCTGCACCGTGACCGCCGTCAATATCTCCAAGGAGCAGGTCCGGTACGCCGCTGAATTTTGCAGGGGCATGCCCGTACGCTTTCTGGAGTGCGACTACCGCGACATCCAAGGCCGGTTCGATAAAATCGTTTCCATCGGCATGTTCGAACATGTCGGGTGGAAAAACTACAGAACGTTCATGCGAGTTGCACACCGGTGCCTCAACGACAACGGCATTTTTCTCCTGCACACCATCGGCGGCAATGATTCCACTCACTACTGCGACCCCTGGATCACCAAGCACATCTTCCCCAACGGCATGCTGCCCAGCATCGCCCAGATCAGCCGATCCGCCGAGGGGCTGTTTGCGGTGGAGGACTGGCACAACCTGGGGCCGCATTACGACAAGACCCTCATGGCCTGGAACCGTAATTTCCAAGCTGCGTGGCCCCGGCTGCAGGAGAAGTACGACGCGAAGTTCAGGCGCATGTGGGAGTACTACCTGCTCTCTTGCGCCGGCGCGTTTCGCGCCCGCAGCAACCAGGTGTGGCAGATCGTGCTCACCAAATACGGCACCGAACAGCCCGCATGCCGGTTTTAGCCGTAACCCTTTCAGCGGTTTGGGTTCCGATGAAGTTGTTTTCAAAAGCAATGAAGGGCTGAGCGCCACCCGATGAAAGAAAAACCCAAGTTCGAAAGACACAAGGCCATCTCGTTTCGCTACCATGCCTCGCCCGCCGACATGCAGGCCGTCGTGGAAATCGTTTCCGCTACAGGATTCTTCAACTCGGCCGAGGTCGACATCGCGGTCGAGCTGGTCGAGGACCGCCTGGCCTTCGGAGATGCGAGCGGGTATTTTTTCGTGTTTGCCGAGGAGGCCGGTCGGGTGCTGGGCTACACCAGCTACGGCCCCATTGCCGGCACGGCTGAAAGCTTCGACCTTTACTGGATCGCGATCCAGAGCGATCAACAGGGCCGGGGGCTCGGCCGGATCCTGATGAGTGAAACCGAGCGCATGATCCGCCAGGCCGGGGGGCTCCGCGTCTATGCCGAAACCTCGGGCCGGCCGCAGTACGAGCCCACCCGCCTCTTTTATGAACGCCTGGGCTTTGCGCGGGAGGCGCAGCTCAAGGACTTCTACGCCCCCGGCGACGACAAGGTTTTTTATGTCAAGGTTTTGTGAGCCTCCTGGTGCACTGTAAACCGCAACCAATCTGCAACTCCCTGAATCGATATTTTTGACCTGCGAAACTAGAACCCCTTTTGCCCGAGCCAGGATTCGATTAAGGCACGGATTAGAATAGCCTTCAGGCTTAACAAAAAATTGCAAATTTCAGATATCCGACGGTTTGCATTTTGATTTAGTTCGATATATGTCAACAGACATAAACTTCCATGAGTATTTTAATGCGCCTGTTCAAAGATGATGTCAATCGCTTGCACGTCGATAGCGGCAGTCCTTTCCGTGAAGGGTTAAGCCGCATAGGCCGTTGGAGCATCTACTATGCCGCTGTTGGAATTTTCGCAGGCGTGGGGGCTATCATCTTTTATTATCTTTGCCAGCTTGGCATGAGGATCTTTCTCGATTCTTTGGCCGGCTTTCGCCCACCATCTTCCGCCGGCGAGTATGCTCTATTTGTGCCGGGCATCGGCGAAGTCAACCGCTGGGTTCTCCTCATTCTTCCTGCCTGCGGCGGGCTACTGAGTGGATGGTTGGTCTACACCTTCGCCCCGGAGGCTGCAGGGGCCGGCAACGATGCCGCCATCCACGCCTATCACAACACGGAGGGCTTCATCCGAACACGAGTCCCCTTTGTAAAAACCTTCGCCACGGTAATTACGCTCACCACCGGAGGCTCCGGCGGGCGCGAGGGGCCGATTGCGCAAATTGGGGCGGGGATTGGTTCCTTGGTGGCCACGAAGTTAAAGCTCTCCGGCCGGGAAAGGCGCATCTTGATGGCTGCCGGAATCGCCGCCGGTGTGGGGAGCATTTTCAGGGCACCGTTGGCCGGAGCGCTTTTTGCGGCGGAGTTCCTATACCGGGACCCTGAGTTCGAATACGAAGTCATCATACCGGCCGGCATGGCCTCGGTCGTGGCCTACTGCATTTTTTGCATGGTTTTCGGCTGGGGTTCCCTGCTGCAATCACCGGATTTCATCTTTCGCAATCCGTTGGAACTTGGCCCCTACCTTGTACTGGCGCTTGTGGTGGCCGGTTCCGGAGTTGTTTTCATTAAGCTCTTTCATGGCACGACTCGGTTATTTGAGCATCTGAAAATCCCGAATTACCTGAAGCCGGCCATCGGCGGCAGCTTGACCGGTATCATCGGGTTTTTTCTGCCGCACACCTTGGCGTTTGGATACGGTTATGCCCAAAAGGCGCTTAATCAAGAGGCGGCACTGACGTTTCTTCTGTCGCTGGCAATCGGGAAAATGTTCACGACATCCTTTTCCATCGGCTCCGGCGGCAGCGGCGGGCTTTTCGGCCCGTCCATCGTCATCGGTGCGGCCTTGGGCGGCGTGGTGGGCCAACTGTTTCACCAAGTGCTTCCTGGGGTTGTCAATTCACCCGGTGCTTTCGTGGTGGTGGGTATGGCCGGTTTTTTCGCAGCGGTTTCCAACACACCGATCTCCACCATCATTTTTGTCAGCGAGATGACCAATTCCTATCATCTGCTGCTGCCAAGCCTCTTGGTGTGTTCCACCGCCTACCTTGCCACGCGGCGTTGGACCATTTTCAAGAGCCAGGTTCGGCGGCGAATCGATTCCCCCGCACATGCTGGTGAATTCTTTGTCGATGTGCTCCAAACAATTAGGGTGCAGGATTTGTTGGATCGGGTGCGCAAGGTGATGATGATCCCGGAGAGCATGCCCTTTGCAGAGTTCAAGAAGCATTTTTCGGAAACGGAGCAGCACTATTTCCCGGTGATGGATCAGCAGGGAAAGCTTTCCAGGATTTTTTCAGTCAACGATATCCGAGGCGTGTTGTTTGCGCCCGGAATCGGACAGTTGATTGTGATGAAGGACATCGGCACCTCCCAGATCATCACCGCTTCTCCATCCGAGGACCTCAACTCGGTTTTGAAAAAGTTTACTGTGAAAAACATAGACAGCCTGCCGGTCGTGCGCGATGAGGACCCCCGGGAGCTGATCGGCATGCTGAACCGCAGGGAAGTCATAGCGTATTACAACCAGCGGGTTGCAGATATGAAGGCACTGGCATGATTTGAACTACGTAGTGGGATTTCAGCACGGTGGACCCTCCGGCGAAAATCAGGGAACGAAAGCGTCGATTCCGTATGCGGTGATATATAGAACCATTTGACTTCCTCTGAAATCTGAAGGTGTTCTTCAGTTTATCGCGAACGACTTGCCTGGGACGTGTGAAACTCATCCGTTCTTTCGGGCGGCAGCCTCTCTTTTTTTCGCGGCGGTGACGCAGTAGAGGCCCTCTCCGCTGCGGGCCGGGCCGAAGCAGAGGTTGTCGGAGGTGCAGGCGGCCTTGCGGCGATCGCCGGACTGCCAGCGGTTGACGAGGTCGGGCTCGCGGATCAAGGGCCGGCATAGGGAGATGAAATCGCAGGCGCCCTCTGCGATAAGCCCCTCGGCCACGGGCAGGGACCGGATGCCGCCGACCAGGATCACGGGGATTTTGAGCCGCTGCTTTAGGGCCCGGGCCTCCTCGCGGTTGTAGGCTTCTTTCTTCTGATTGGTGATGGCCGTGCGGGCCGACCCGAACCTCGAAAACTTGGTCATCCCGCTGCTCAGCTCGACGGCGTCCAGCCCCGCCGGTTCCATCAGCACTGCTGCTGCCACCGACTCTTCCAGCTCAAGCCCGCCTTCGGCAAAATCCCGGCCGTTCACCTTGATGAGCACGGGGTAGTCCGGGCCCACCGCCTGCCGCACGGCCCGAATCGTTTCCAGGTGCACGCGCGCCCGGTTTGCCAGGGGACCGCCGTACGCGTCCGTCCGCCGATTGAAAAGCGGGGAGAGGAACTGGTTTAAGAGGTAGCCGTGGGCGGAGTGGATCTGCACGCCGTCGAACCCGGCGGCCTTGCCCCGCGCGGCGGCCGCGGCGAAGGCGTGAACGATGTCGCCGATATCGCCGGCGGTCAGCTCCTTGCGGGGGATGTCGTCGAGTTTCACCTCGGCTGAAACCGCGCAGGGCGGGGTGCCGGTCAGGTGGTGGGCGGCGAAATAGCCGGCGTGCGCCACCTGGAGCACGATTTTGGCGCCGTGCTGGTGGGCGGCGTCGGCCATCTGCCGCAACCCGGGGATCAAATCGTCCCGGGCGGCGCTCATCTGCATGGGACCGGCCTGCCCTTCCGGCCGGACGTAGGCGTGGCCGCTGATGATGAGCCCCACGCCCCCCTTGGCCAGTGCCGCGATGGTGTCGACCAGCCGCGGCGTGACGGCCCCTTCCGGAGTCGCCATGGCCTCCCAGGTGGCGGAGCGGACGAAACGGTTGCGCAGCATCATGGGGCCGATATTTGCAGCTTCGAACAGGTTGCTCATGACGATCTCCTTCTCCTTCATTCGTGCTCTCCCCGAATGGTCCCCGTCGCCACCACTTGTCGCCACTGTTGCAGAAGCATTCGGCGGTGTTCGCGGATCCACTCCTCGCCGTTCAATTCCAGCAGCTCCCCCATCCGGATGCGGAGAATCTCGAGCTCCTTATCGTTGCCCGGGATCTCGGCCGTCCCCAGCAGCTCGCAGACTTTTTCCGGCGAAAGCGCGCCCATAGGCAATTCCCCCGGCGGTGGGCGGAGACGTGCCGCTTCACACGCATGCGTCGGCACTGCGACACGCCCACCCGGCTATTTGACCAGCACCGCGGCGGCTGAGCTCGAGAGCTCGAGGATCAGCGTGGGGTAGAGGCCGCAGACCACCATGAAGGCCACCAGGGTGCCGGCGAGAAGCTTCATAACCGGCGACACCGGCAGCATCGGCAGCTCCGAGGCCGGCTCGAGCAGGTAAACGGCCCGCACCACCATGAGGTAGTAGTAGAGGGAGACGACCACGTTGGCCATGGCGATCAGCACCAGCGGCAGCAGGCCGCGCTCGATGGCCGCGTTGAAGATCAGGAACTTGCCGGTGAAGCCGATGGTGGGCGGGATGCCGGCGAGCGAAAAGACCGACATCATCAGCGCCATGGCCAGCAGGGGGGAGCGCCGGTGCAGCCCGGCCAGCTGCGCCACGTCGATGTCGGCGCCGTCGGAGGCCGCGACGACCAGCACCAGGAAGCAGGTGAATGTCATCGCCAGCAGCGCCAAGGAGTAGAAAATGGACGCGGCGTAGCCCGCGGGCGTCATGCTCAGGATGCCGATCAGGACGTAGCCGGCCTGGGCGATGCTGGAATAGGCGAAAAGCCGCTTCAGGTCTTTCTGGGCCACGGCAGCGAGGTTGCCGACGGTCATGGACAGGATCGAAAGGGCCACCAATACGTGCACGAGATAGGGGCTGCCGCCGCTCACGGAGGCCATGCGCACCAGGATGGCGATCGCACCGATCTTGGATGCGGTGGCGATATAGGCGGTGACCTGGTGGGCGGCGGACTGGTAGGTGTCCGGAGCCCAGACGTGGAACGGGAATACGGCCAGCTTGAAAAAAAACCCGCACAGGGTGAGCAGCAACCCGATTTGGGCGAGCGGCCGGCCGGCCGCGGCCGGAAGCGCCCGGGCGAGTTCGTCGAGATAGACGGCGCCCGTGCTCCCGTAAAGCAGGGCGAGCCCGAAGAGCATCACCGCCGAGGACGCGATGCCGACGATGAAGAACTTGAGGGCGGCCGCCACGGCGAGCTCCCGCGTGCGCCGCAGCGACACCAGGACGTAGAGGGAATAGCTCGAGAGCTCGAGGGCGACGTAAATGCTCAAGAGGTGCACGGTGCTGGTCAGAAGCATCATCGCCAGGGTGCAGGTGAAGAGCAGCATGTAGAACTCGGAGTGGTGGCGCTCGGCGACCCCCTTCACGTCGCCGCAGATGCACACCACCAGGAACAAGCCCATGGCGAGCAGGACCTTGAGGAGCTGCGAGAACAGGTCGACCTGGTAGGACTGGCCGAAGAGCACCCCCTCGGCTCTCAGGGACGCCAGGCCGACGACGATCGCCAGGGCCGCCGCCGCCAGGGCCGCGAGAAAATCCCCCCCGGGGCGTGGGCGTTTGCCCATGGCGAGCGCCAGGAAGAGCAGCGCCCCGCCGAACAGGCTCAGTTCCGGAGCGAAAAGCGCCCAGGCGGTCATGGCAACCCCTTGATGAACGCAACCGAGGCCGTGTCGATCACGTCAAACAGAATCGAAGGCAAAAGCCCGAAAAGCACGATCACCGCCGCCAGGATCATGCGCGGGACCCCCAGGCCGAAGGAGACGTCGGCGAGGTGGGTGAACTTTTCGTTCGCCGGCCCGTAGAACGCCCGTTGCACGACCCGCAGCATGAAAAGCGCGCTGAGCACCAGCCCCCCCACGGCGAAGACGGCGCCGACCGGGTAGACCTTGAACGCCGCAATGAACACCATCAACTCGCCCCAGAAGCTGGCGAGACAGGGCACGCCGACCGCGGTCAGGGCCGCCAGAATGAAGTAGCCCGAGGCGACCGGCATGATGCGGCTCAACCCTCCCAGCTCCGGGATCATCTTGGTGTGGGTGCGTTCGTAGATGTAGCCGATGGCCGAGAAGAACAGGGCCGTCGTGGGCGAACATCTGGAACACGGCGCCGTTCAAGCCGTCCACCGTGAGCGTGGAGAGCCCCAGGCCGACGATCCCCATGTGCGAGACGCTCGAGTAGCCCACCACAAACTTGAGGTCGGTCTGGCTCAGCGCAACCAACGCGCCGTAGACGATGCCGATGACGGCCACCGTCGCCATCAGCGGCGCCCAGAACTGCCAGCCCTCGGGGCAGAGGAACATGCCGACCCGCAGCACGCCGAAGGCGCCGATCTTCATGAGCACACCGGCGTGGACCATGCTCACCGCGGTCGGGGCGGCCACGTGGCCGACGGGCGACCAGGTGTGGAAGGGCCACACGGCGGCCAGGATGCCGAAGCCGATGTAGAGCAGGGGAAAGGCCAGCTTCTGGTCGGCGGCCGAAAAGGTCCCGGGCCGCATCAGGGCCGTGATGTCGTAGGTGGCGCCGCCCGCCTGCACGTGCAGGAAGATGATCGCGGGCAGGATGAGCGCGCTGCCGGCGAGCAAATACAGGGTGAGCTTCATCGCCCCGTATTCCTTGCGCGTGCTGCCCCAGATGGCGATCAGCGGGTACATGGGGAAGAGCGAGACGTCGTACCAGATGAAGATGAAGAAAAGGTCCAGGGTCATGAAGAGCCCGAAGACGCCGGTCACCAGCAGAAAGTAAAAGGCATAGAATTCCTTCACCCGGTTTTCGAGCTCCCACATGGTGAGCACCCCGGTGAAGAACACGATCCCGGTCAGCAGCACCATCGGCAGGCTGAAACCGTCGACGGCGTTGAGATACTGGATCCCGAAGGAGGGCACCCAGGCCGCGCGCTCGACGAACTGCAGCCCGCCGCGGGCCGTGTCGTAAAGGAGGAAGACCGCGACCGAGAGCGCCAGCGTGAGCCCGGAAAAAACGGCGCTGACCCACTTGACCGCCCACCGGTTCTCGCCGGGGACGAAGAGAATCACCAGCAGCCCGGCCACGCAGCTGAGCAGGATGGCGGTCAGGTAGGGGAATCCGGTAAACTCCATAACCGTCCTATATGAAGAAATAGATCGCCATGAACACGATGCTCACAAACACCACGATCAGCCGGACCTGCACCATGCCGGTGTGCAGGATCGACATGAGCCCCCCGGCGGCGGCGGTGGCATGCCCCAATCCGTCGACCGCGCCGTCGATGACCTTCTGGTCGTTGCGGGCGCAGAGCCTCGAAAACACGCGATAGACGACATGGTCCAAGAGCCGGCGGTAGGCGTGGTCCATGTACCAGCGGTTGCTGAAAAGCGCATGCAGGGGCGCGATCCGTTCGGCAAACCCGACCTGCGCGGCGCCGCGGCGGCCGAACTCGAACCAGGCCAGGAGAAGGGCCGCCGCGCAAAGGCCCAATGCGGCATAAGGCAGCCAGGCGTGGTGAGATGCGCCGGGCTGGGCTCCCAACGGCGCAGTCAAAAACCGGGTGATCGCGCCTTCGCCGAAGCCGAGGAAGACGGTGACACCGGCCAGGACCATGAGCGGCAACGCCATCACCCGGTAGCCGCCGTCATGCCGGTGGCGGGTGTCCCCTGACGGTTCTGTTTGCGGCCCGCCCTCGGCCGGAAACAGAATGATGAAGATGAGCCGGAACGTGTAGTAGGTCGTCAGGAAGGCGCCGAGCAGGCCGGCGGCGACCCACAGCGGGTTCGGCAGGTCGGCCAGCGCGCCGAGGATCCGCTCCTTGCTGAAAAAGCCCGAGAAGGGCGGGATGCCCGAGAGGGCCGCCGCCGCGACGACGAGGCAGGCCATGGGGACCCGCAGGCGCCGGCCGCCCTGCCGGCCGATCGCGACCATGTCGTTGCTGTGAAAGGCGTGGATGAAGACCCCCGAGCAGAGAAAGAGCAGGGCCTTAAAGCCGGCATGGGTGGTCAGGTGGAACACGCCGGCGACATAGTTGCCGGCGCCGAGCCCCATGATCATCAACCCCAGCTGGCTGATGGTCGAATAGGCCCAGACCTGCTTGATGTCGCGGCTGACCATGGCCATGGTGGAGGCGATCAGCATGCTGACGGTTCCGACCGCCAGGCAGACCGCAAGCGCCGTGGGCGACAGGCTGAAAAAGGGGAACAGGCGTGCGAAGAGGTAGACGCCGGCGGCCACCATGGTGGCCGAGTGCAGCAGGGCGCTCACCGGGGTGGGGCCCTCCATGGCGTCCGGCAGCCAGGTGAGCAACGGGAACTGGGCGCTCTTGCCGATGATGCCGCCGAAGATCAGCAGGGCGCCGGCCGTCACGACGGCCGGGGAGAGGCGGCCGGCGGCGGGGCCGTTGAGTTCGAGGATGTTCAGGTTGCCGAGGTGCAGCAAAATGAGCAGCACGCCCAGGAAGAAGGCCACGTCCCCGCAGCGGGTCATCACGAAGGCCTTCTTGCCGGCCTCGCTCGCGCTGAATTTTTCGTACCAGAATCCGATCAGCAGGTAGGAGGAAAGCCCCACCAGCTCCCAGAAAATGTAGAGCTGCAGCAAAGTGTGGGCCAGCGTCAGGTTCGTCATGGCCCAGGCAAAAAGCGACATGAAGGCGTAATACCGAGAGAAGCCCGGGTCGCCCGCCATGTAGCCCAGCGAGTAGACCTGGACCAGGAAACAGATCGCGGCCACCACCGCCAGCATGAGCAGGCTGAGCGGGTCGATGAGGAACCCTGCGCGGATGGTGACGTCGCCGCTCGCCACCCAGAGGGCGGAATATTCGAGCGGCCGGCTGAAGCCCCAGTGCCGCACGAGCAGGAAGCCCGCGCTGAGGAGGGAAACGGTGATCGCGGCCAGCGACAGCCCGGCGGAAAGCCGCGGCCGGCTGCGGGTCAACAAGAGGATGACGGCGAACGCCACGAACGGCAGCTTGGTTGCCAGCAGGGCGGCAAACAGGGTCGTGTCGATGGGTCCGGCGGCGGCCATGGCTTACTTGAGCACCTTGTAGTCTTCCGGGTTGAGGGACCCGGTGCGATGGTAAAGGTGGACGATCAGCGCCAGCCCCAGCGACACCTCGGCCGCCGCGATGGCGATGATGAACAGCACGAAGGCCTGCCCCTCGAGCTGCTGCCAGCGCAGGGCCGCGCCGATGAAGGCGATGGCCGCGCCGTTCAGCATCACCTCGACTCCCAGCAGGATCATGATCAGGTTGCGCCGGGCAACGGCGCAGATCATCCCCAGCACCACGACGATGCCGGAAAGCGCGAGCACGTATCCGAAGGGGATGCTCATGGGGTTACTCGTCGCCCTCCTTGACCGGGCGCTTGCCGGCCAGCAGCGCACCGACCATGGCCACCAGCAGCAGCAGCGAGGCGATTTCCACGGCCAGCCAGCTCTGCGTGAATATGTATCGTCCGAAGTCCGCCGGCTCGGTCGCAGCTGCGACCAGCGGGGCCGCTGCGGAAGGGTCGTTGACCAGCAGCAGCCCGCCGATCGCCACGTACGCCGCGGCAAAGAGGACGGTCGGCAGCATCTGCCGCGGCGAAAAGAGGCGCTCCTCCGGCGACTCCACTCTCAGCATCATGATGATGAACAGAAACAGGATCATGATGGCCCCGGCGTAGACGATGACCATCAGGGCCGCCAGAAACGGCGAGCCGAACAAATAAAAGAGAAACGCGCTGCCGAAAAAGGCGAAGATCAGGTAGATCACGGCATGCACCAGGTTGCGCCGGGTGATGGCGATCCCCGTGGCGGCCACGATCAGGGCGGCGATTGCGAAAAAGAGTATGTTGAAGAGGGTCATGGGGGTTCCCCGGGTCGGCCCGTCTATCCGTCTGCCGGTCGTCCGTCGGCCGGTCTTCCGGTCAAGGATGCCGTCACCGGATAGACGGGCTGACGGGCGGCCGGCTGACCGAAGTTCATGGCATATTGCTCCTGATATCGACAGGTTTTTCCTCGCCGATGTGCTCGCCCTTGCCGCCCGCGGCCGTCACGACCCCTGCGTGCCGGTAAAAATGGTAGTCCGGGTCTTTGCCGCCATGGTCCACGAGGAGGTCTTCCTTTTCATATACCAGCTTCAGGAGGTCCCGCTCGCAGGTCTCGAACATCGGCGTCAGCTGGATGGACGATGTCGGGCAGGCCTCCTCGCACAGGCCGCAGTAGATGCAGCGCGCGAAGTTGATGCGGAACCACGCCGCGAAGCGCCGCCCGTCCTCGCGCTCCGCCGACTGCATCGAGATGCAGCTGACCGGGCAGGCCGCCGAACACAGGTAGCAGGCGACGCAGCGCTCGCCGCCGTCCGGGTCGCGGGTCAGGATGATCCGGGCCCGCGTGCGGGTCGGCAACCGGCGCTTGAATTCGGGGTATTCCTCCGTGATCGGTTTGCGGAAGAGGTGCTTCAGCGTCGTCGCGAACCCCGCGGCGAGAGCCTTGGCGCCCTCCCAAAACGCCCCGATCGGGCCGGACGGTTCCGTGTCGATCAGATCAACGCGCATACGAAAAAAGGTTGAAGGGTTCAAGGTTCATGGTTTAACGCCCGGTCTCCTGATGCTGAATGCCTCGATATCGTTACGGGTCAGCCGGTCGCCTGTCGGCCCGCCGACCCGTTCCCAGCGAGGACGGGAGACCGGCCGACACCATTGTTACCACAGCAGCCGTGCTCCCGTGAACACCACGTTCAGCAGCGCGGCCGGGATCAGGACTTTCCAACCGAGGTTCATCAGCTGGTCGTAGCGCAGCCGCGGAAGCGTGCCGCGGATCCAGATCATGACCAGGCAGACCAGGACGATCTTCACCGCCAGCCACACCGGCCCCGGCAACAGCGGGCCGTGCCAGCCCCCCAGGAAAAACACGGCGATCAACCCCCCCAGCACCTGCATGTGCACGTATTCGCCCAAAAAGAACAGCCCGAAGCGCATGCCGCTGTACTCGGTGTGGAAGCCGGCGCCGAGCTCGTTTTCGGCCTCGGGCAGGTCGAAGGGGATGCGCTTGATCTCGGCCATGGCGCTGATGAAGAAGATCGCGAAAGCCGCCGGTTCGAGCAGGATGAAGGGCAGCCGGGCCTGGGCGTTGACGATGTCCACCAGGCTCAAGGACCCCGCCTCCATCACCACCGGGATGAGCGACAGCCCGAGCGCAAGCTCGTAGCTCACCATCTGGGCCGCCCCCCGGATGCCGCCCAGAAGGCTGTACTTGGAGTTGGAGGACCAGCCGCCCAGGGCCGCACCGTAAACCCCCAGCGAGGACAGGGCGAAGACGAAGAGCAGGCCCACGTTGAGGTCGGCCACCACCAGCGGCACCCGGTGTCCGTAAACGGTGATGTCCGGTCCGAAAGGGATCACCGCGAACATCAGCAGGGCCGTGATGGCCACCACGGCCGGCGCCAGCAGAAAAATGACGCGGTCGGCCGCGTCCGGGACGATGTCCTCCTTGGTCATCATCTTGATGGTGTCGGCGAAGGGCTGGAGCAGGCCGTACCGGCCGGCACGGTTCGGCCCGTAGCGCACCTGGATCCGGCCGAGCAGCTTGCGTTCGACCAGCACGAGGTAGGCCGCCATCAGCAGCAGGAAGAGCAGCACCGCCCCCAGCTTGAGGATGAGAAGGCCGAACCCGATGATCCAAGTCTGCCAGTCCATTATAGTTCCCGGCTGAATCGATTCTGAAGTCCCCCCGCCCCGCCTTGCCGCAGGGGGAATTACTTCCACATGGAGCGGCTCGGAACGCCTGAGCCGCTCTTTGGGGCGTTCATCCTATTTTCAATATCTCCTGCCGCCGGATGCGCTTCCCCAGCGCCTGCCAGTTGAGGCGCCGCAGACGGGGGACCACCACGACGCCGGGGGCCATGTTGTCGAACACGTTTACGGCAAGCGCCACCGTGTCATCTCCGGCGCGGATGGCAATGCGATCGCCGTCGCGGAGGCCCAACGGTTCGGCATCCGTGCGGTGCAAGCCTGCAAACGGCTCATCCTCCAGGGTTTCGAGACAGGCCGAATAGGTCGACAGCTCCTCGGTGCCGAAGGTCCGCTCGGCCAGGATGATCTCGAGTTCATTCGGATCTGCCGCCGCGGGCGATGAGAGATCCGAATGAAAACGGTCTTTCGACGGGTTTTTTGAGGCCAGCCGCATCCCCTCCTCGGGGAAGGCGGTAACGGTCGCCAGATCGGCCAATTGCGGGTTCGACCGGTAGCAATCGTTTTGGCGGCGCTTCATCTCTGCCGGGATCGCATCGCCGGCCAGCAGGGCCATGATATGGCCGGCCGGCTGCGGGTCGGCCCCCGGCAACCCGGCCCCGTAGACCCGCGGCGGGTGGTCGCCGCCCCCGGTTTCCAGTACCGGCGTTCCCCCCGCGAACGCCGCCGCCGAGTACTGCGCCCGGCCTTCCTGGTTGATGAAAACCCCGCCCGATTCGAACAGGGTCTGGGTGGGCAGGAACACGTGGGCCCGGCGCGACAAGGGCGTGTCGAGATAATCGAGCACGATCAACGATTCTGTCTTGGAGAGCGCCCGCTCCAGCAGTTTTCGGTGCGGGAATACGGCAAACGGGTCGTTTTCCACCAAGACCAGCGCCTTGACCCCGCCGTCGACGACCGCCTCCAGAATACGGTCGGTCGTCCCATCGCTCGGCGCCAGCAGACCGGCCGCAAACGCGTTGGCCCCGGGCAGGATGTAAAAGAGTCCGGCCTTCTTTTGGGCGGCCGCGAGCAGCAGGGCGGCGTCGGCCGCGAGGTCCACCAGCCCCGGCGCAACAATGTCCGTCCCGCAGACGATGACCGGCCGGCGGCTTGCCGCCAGCATTTCCGCCGTTCGGTCGAGCACCTCCGCTCCTGTTGCGGGAGAATCCGGCAGGGATGCGCGGAAACGGGCGGCCGGGCCTTCCAGGCCCGCAGGCCCGACGCTCTTTTTCAGGATCCGGCCAAGCACAGCGCCGAGCGCCCCCGGCGCCGTGGGGACATGGGTGAATCCGAACGGCAGAGAAACCGGCCGTGGGTCGAGGACGGCGACCCCGGCCCCTTTCTGCACCGCCTGCCGCAGCGTCAGTGCCAGCATCGGCGCTTCGTTGACCGGGTCGGCACCGGCGACCAGGATGAGGTCCGCCTGCCCGATCTCTCCCAGAGAAACGGCCAGCCCCTCTTCCAGCCGCGCGGCCGCGGTTTTCACCTTGCAGGCCGCGTCGGCATCCGCAAAGAAGGCGGGGCCTCTCCAGCCCTTGACCCGGGCCGCCCGTTCGGTCGCGGCCAGGGCCTCCAGGCTGCTGCGCGGCGACCCGATGACGGCGACGGCATCGGGCGGGAGGGCCTCCAGTCGGCTGCGGGCGTGGGCCAGCGCCTCGTCCATGGAGGTGGTCTCGCCTTTCACTGCGGCCTGGCGCGGCCGGCCGGGAAGGCCGGTGTGGAAAAACCCGTAACGGCCGCGATCGCAGAGAAACCAGCCGTTGACCGCCGCGCTCGTGCGCGCCTCCTGGCGGGCCACCTGCCGGTAGCGGACGCTCGTTACCGCGTGGCAGCCGAGGCTGCAGTGGATGCAGACGGTCGGGGTGCGCTGGTAGTCCCAGCGGCGGCCGAAGAAGCGCGAAGGCTTGTCGGTGAAGACCCCGGTCGGGCAGAGGTCGCTCAAATTCCCGCTGAAGGGGCTTTCAAGGCGGCCGCTCGCCACCCGGCCGAAATAGGTGCGGTTGCCGATCCCGAGCGCGCCGAGGTCGCGGTAGCCGCAGAACTCCTGGTAGAAGCGCGTGCAGCGATAGCAGTGGATGCAGCGGTTCATCTCGTGCTGCACGAGGGGCCCCAGGTCCTGGTCGGGGTAGGTCCGTTTCCTGCCCGGGTAGCGCCGGATGCCGTGGCCGCCGGAGACGGTCATGTCCTGCAGCAGGCAGTGACCGCCCTCGTCGCACACCGGGCAGTCATGGGGGTGGTTCATCATCAGCCACTCGATGACGGCGCGGCGAAAATCGACGGCTTCCCTGTCCGCGGTGGAGACCTTCATGCCATCCGCGGCATCCAGCATGCAGCTCATCTGAATGCCTTTGACCGGCCCATCCATTACCTTGACGGCGCACACCCGGCAGGCGCCCACGGAGCCCAGCGCCGGGTGGTAGCAGAAGCGCGGGATCATGATCCCCAGCCGGGCGGCGGCCTCGATCACCTTGGTGGGCGATGTACCGGGGCTGGAGCGGCGCTGCGACCCCGAGCCCCGGTTCTTTCCTGAACGGGCATCTTTTCTCCCGGATGTGCTCCTGGACCTCTTCCCTGAAATGCGCGAGCAGGCTCTCCAGCGGAGCGGCCGCCCCCGGGGCGAAGGCGCAATAGGAACGGTAGAGGTGGACCTTCATTTCCTCCAGCATGGGAAGGAATTCCGGTTCCCCTTCGCCGGCCTCGATGCGCGCCAGTAGATCGCGAATGTAGGGCAGGCCCTCCCGGCAGGGCGTGCACCACCCGCAGGACTCGCGCGCGAAGAATTCCATCAGGTTCAAGGTGGCCGCCACCAGGCAGGTCTTGTGGTCGAAGACCATGATGGCGCCCGTGCCCAGGCGGTTGCCGGCTTTCTTCAGGGCGTCGAAGTCCATCTCGATGTGGTAATGCTGCCGGGGCAGGAAGCCGGTCGAGGCGCCGCCGGGCAGGCATGCCTTGAATTCCGAGCCGTCGAGCATGCCGCCCGCGCATTCCTCCACGATTTCGCTCAACCGGACGCCGATGGGCAGCTCGTAGCACCCCGGCCGCTTGACCTTGCCGCTGATGCCGAAAATCTTGGTGCCTGCGCCGGTCGGGGTCAGGGCGAGGCTCTTGAACCACTCGGCCCCGTTGCGCACGATGTGGGGCAGGCAGGCCAGGGTCTCGACGTTGTGGGCCAGGGTCGGCCGGTGCCACAGCCCCTTTTCCGTGGCATAGGGCGGCGGCTGCTTGGGGTTGGGTCGGCGGCCCATCAGGGCGTTCAGCTGGGCGGTCACCTCGCCGCAGATGTATCACCTCGCCGCAGATGTAGCGGCCGGCGCTGCGGTGCACGACCACCTCCAGGCCGTAATCGCTGCCCAGGATGCCGCGCCCCAGGTAGCCGGCCGCCGCGGCGATGCGGATTTCGCGCTCCAGGATGCGCGCCGCGTTCTCGTACTCGGGCCGGATGAAGATGACGGCCTTCTCGGCCCGGACCGCCCACGCGGTGATGGCGATGCCCTCGATGAGCATGTGGGGGTCGGCGTGGATCAGCACCCGGTCCTTGAAGGTGCCGGGCTCCATCTCGTCGGCGTTGCACACCAGATAGCGCGGGAAGGGCGCATCCGCGGCGATGGTCATCATCTTGCGGCCGGCCGGGAAGGCCGCGCCGCCCCGGCCCAGGAGCGCCGCATCCAGCACGATCTCCTGAACCTCCTGGCGGGATCTCCGTGTCACGACCTCCGCGAGCGCCTGGTAGCCGCCGCCGGCGCGGTACTCCTCCAGCGTGGCGATGCGGTCCGGCCGGCGGTTTTTAAATAAGACCTGGGGGTACATGCTTCAGCGATCCGATCTCGTGAAAACCACGGCTGATTCTACATGCAGCCGGATTCGTGTTTTAATAGGGCGGTTTAAGGTTTAAAATTGAAAGTTTAAAGCAAAGGCCTTTTTCCCCAACCCTTTCTTAGGGCTTTGAGTCTCCGGTTTCCAGTCTCTTTTTCGCGGCCTCGCTCCGGCACTTCTCGAGAATCCCGTCGATCTTCTCCGGCGTCAGCTCCCCGTACACCCGCCGGTTGACGAGCATGGCCGGCGAGCGGTCGCAGTAGCCGATGCAGCAGACCGGCAGCAGCGTGAACAGCCCGTCGGCGGTCGTCTCCCCCAGACCGACCCCCAGCGTCCGGCTCAGGTAGTCCCTGACCGATTCGTAGCCGTTCATCCAGCAGACGACGCTGTCGCAGACGTGGATCACGTATTTCCCCACCGGCTCCCGGAAGGTGAACGTGTAGAAGGTGGCCAGCTCGTCGAGCTCGAGCGGCGTCATGCCGAGCAGCGCCGCCGCCTCGGCCAGCGCCTCGTCGCTCAGGTAGCCATAGTGGTCCTGGATGGCGAACATCACGTCCACCGCCAGCTCCCGCGGGTGCTCGACGTGCACGATTTCCGCCTCGAGGCGATCTTTCAATTCCTTCGGAAGCATGAGGCCCTTGTTTTTTTGTATCCCCCCTGATTAAGGATTCCGCCTACGGCGGAATCCTTATCGGTCGATGTCGGGCAGGATGTAGTCCACCGAGCCGATGACCGCGATGAGATCGGCGATGGTTTCGCCGCGCGTCAGGATCGGCATCACCTGCACGTTGGCAAACCCCGGCCCGCGC
>JALOPD010000536.1 GCA_025454075.1 Desulfobacterales bacterium
GGACGACCGGCTTTCCGGCATGCAAACGGCCGACCTGGCATGGCTGGTTGAAGAGTACTATCGTCTGCGGCCGAGCGCCCGGGACCAGCGCATGGTCACCTTCTGTTTCGATGAAATCCAGGTGGTTCCCGGGTGGGAAGTTTTCGCCCGGCGGCTTCTGGACAATGAAAATGTGCAACTTTTCATTTCCGGTTCATCAGCGCGCCTGCTGAGCCGGGAAGTTGCCACCAGTATGCGCGGCCGGGCGCTGGAAATCCTGGTGCATCCTTTTAGCTTCCGTGAAGCGCTGCGTCATGCCGACATCGATTCCCGGTTCCCCCGCCACAAGGTCCCCAAAGCGGCCCGATCCGACCTTGACCACCGCCTGCGCACCTATCTCATCGAGGGTGGATTTCCCGAAGCCATAGGAGTCGACACCCGGGACCGTTTTGCACTGCTGAGAAGCTATGTCGATGTCGTCGTGCTGCGCGACATCATCGAACGCCACGCCGTTTCCAATCCGATCGCCCTGCGTTGGATGCAGCGTCAGTTGCTGGCCAACCCCGGAGGGACTTTCAGCATCCAGAAATTCTACCATGAGCTCCGCTCCCAGGGCATTTCGGTTGGCAAGGATACGTTGCACGCCTATCTCGGCCATCTTGAGGATACCTTTCTGGTCCGCACCGTCAGCCTGCACACAGCCTCGGAACGGCAGCGAATGGTCAACCCGCGCAAGGCCTACCCGGTAGATCCCGGCCTTATTCCGGTTTACGAGCGCACCGGCCGGCCGAACCTTGGCCATGCGCTGGAGACGGTGGTGCTGATTGAACTGGAACGTCGCGGATACCAGACTGCTTACGTACGGACTCAGGAGGGGGGCGAGGTGGATTTCCTTGCCCAAGCTGCCGGACAGCCGCCTGCGCTGATTCAAGTTTGCCTTGACACCTCCACCCCGGCGACATGGGAAAGAGAGGTTCGGGCACTGTCGGTGGCGGCAGCGGAGATTCCTGGCAGCTCGGCGCTGCTGTTGACAATGGATTCAACACCGCCAAGGCCGGTATTGCCAGCACCGCTGCAGTGGCGGCCGGCATCCGCCTGGCTGCTCGATCCGTTTCAGGGCTGAGCTGGCCGGCGCTACTCGCAGTCAAACGACTCCTCGAACATTTCCGGGTCCGGTTCGGTCGGCTGCTTGACCATGAGGAAACTGGCCTCGGTGCGGGAGAGCACCTTCAGCGGCAGGGTGCCGAGCGTGCGGCGGCGGACGTCGTGCATGTGGCTTTCGCCCATGACGATGACCGCCTCGCGGCCGGCGGTCTCCAGGATCACCTTGAACCGCTTGGTTCCCTGGAGCCGGTGCACCCGGATGTCCTTGCCGCAGCGCGTCAGCCAGGCGCCGGCCAGCGTCAGGCAATGCTCGGCCTGCTCGACTTCCTGCGGCTCGGGGTCCGGCTTCTGAACGCAGATCAGCTCGACACGGCCGCGGATGGCGGGCAGCAGCCGCTTCAGGAAGGGGAAGATCCGGCGCGAGGACGGCGATCCGTCGGCGCAGATCACGTAGCGGTCGTCGGGCGCTCCGCCGCGGACCGCCAGGAAGGAGCAATGCAGGTCCAGGGCCAGCTTGCGCGCTGTGTTCAGCGGCGCAAACCGCCCCAGCGGCCCGCGCCGCGGGGCCGCGATCACCACCAGGTCGAACTGGTTCTCGGCGATCTCCTGATTGAGCTCGTCCACCAGGCTCCCGAAACGCTCCGCAAACCGCATGCGCTCGCCGTTGGTTTTCTGCGCGAAGAAGACATGCCCGTGGGGCAGGTCGCGGAGCTTGATCTGCGCGGCCGGCGCCAGCAGCCCGGCGGCGGTCAGCGTGTCCGTCGCCTTCAGGAGAACCTGAATGCCCTCCGGCAGGTGCGGCCAGTCCTGGGCGGGGATATCGACGCCCACCGGGGGCGGGGATTCGGCCGCGTGGGTCCCGGAGCGCACGGTGATCACGGTCAGCTCCGCGGCCAGGCGGCGGCTGATCTCGGCGGCGGTTTCGAGCGCCGCCGAAGAACCGGGCTTTGGGTCGATGGCAACCAGGATTTTCAAGGCATTCTCCTCGGCGGCGAAGCCGGCTTGGTGCATCATTCCAAAAATGCTCTCACGCAGGCGGCCACCCTCCCCGCCAGGAGGCGGGTGACAGCTGTCGATTCGCTTCAGCCTGCAGGGCGGGGCTCCACCTTTAAACCAGTTTCCCCCGCGACGGGAGAGGCTGGGTGGGGCGGTTGCGGGCACCGGGGGCGGGTCCCCTTGCCCAGGACCTCCCAGTTGCCCCGTTTCAGCTCCGGGCACTCGTGGAACACCGCGAATTCACAGGCTGCGCAGATGAGCGGGCAGAAGGCTTCGCGCATGGCCTGACGGATCGCGGAGCGTGTGCTGCTGCGGATGTGGGCCTCGCCGATTTACCGCAGCAGCCCCGAGTTCTTGAACACCTGGAAGACCCGCGCGTTCACGCCGGAAAAGAACACCCCGCCCCCCCGGGCGCCCAGCTGCGCGACGATCTGCTCCAGCACGTGCACGCCGCTCGC
>JALOPD010000537.1 GCA_025454075.1 Desulfobacterales bacterium
AGGAACCGGGCCAGAGACCGCGCCGCCGCTCTCAGACGGCGAGCACCGACTTGATCTGGTCCTCATACTGCTGCACGGCCTCGAGCGCGCGCTTGGTCAGGACCGGATCCGCGTTCGTCGCCTTCGAGTATCCATGGATGGCCTCGCGCGCATGCTCCATGATGCGGGTGGCGGCGCCCTGCGGATTGAGTTCGCGCTTGCAGTTGGCCTGCAGGAGCTGTGTCAGGATCACGCCCGTTGCGAGCGCCAGTCCTGCAAGTTCTCCGTTCTGACGCTTCAGGTCTTCGATTTCGGTGCTGAGGCGGCTCACATCGGTCATGTCTCTTAATCCCCTCGGATCATGTGCCTGTCCGGGTGCTAAGCCGAGCCGCCGCGAAGCGCAAGACGGTCGCACCGGCGGCGCAAGGCCCGCGTCAGCACCAAGTTGCGACGGTCCGCCGCAGCCGATCGGAAGTTCCGATCAGTGCATACAAAATAATCCATGGGAGATTGAAACCTGAGCAACCTTCACTGAAATACCCGTGCATCGGGCCAAACACGGCGCCGAGTCACTCGCGAGAGTGATCATAAAACAAGCACTAGGGGATTGAATTATGGTTCGTTCTATCATTGCCACCACTGCCGCTCTGGTCACCGTCGCGTTCACCGCCGCTGCCGTCCAGGCCGCGCCGCAGCTCATCGCAGTTGGCGGACATCAGGTTTGCCTGAAGGCGCAGTGCCCCGGCCGCAGCCGGATCGTGTGCGGCTGCCCGAAGTCGAGCCGTTAATCGTCACCCGCTTTGCCGGAAGGGCCTGAACGCCCTCCGGCGGGGCGAGTGGTCGTAAACAGTCGTGCATCGTTGCACCCGGGCCATTGCGTCAAGCCGGGCCCGGGAGCACCCTCCCCGAAGTTCACCACAAGGGGAGTACCACTATGAAAGTCCTAGCCGCCGCACTCGCCGCCAGTCTGGCGATGGCCGTTTCATCCGCTGCACACGCGGATTGCAAGCTCTACGGCGGGATCGGCAACGGCCTCACCGAAGACCTCGCCAAGTTCATGGCCGATGCGGCTGTTAAGAACATCATCGACTCCGAGTGCACGGCGCGCCAGCAAGGTTGCAGGTAAGCCTCACTCTTTTGCTTTCTTTCAGGGAACAAAACGAACCCTGACCCGTTGTGTCGATGGGACAGACGCACATTGCGTTCTTTTGCGGAGGGAAAACCGATGAAACATGCCGTGCTTTTCGCGTGCCTTGCCGCGGTTCTCGCAGGCGGTTGCCGCCGCGAGGAGGCTGCTCCGGTTTATGAGCCGATGAAGCTCGGCGGGGCCACGCAAAACGAAATGTCGCGCTGATCTACGATCGGCGTTGTCGAGCGGGCCGGAAGCCAAAATCTTCCGGCCCGCGTTGGTTCTGAGGACACTAGTCCTCCGATGGGCGGGACTTGCGATAAACCTTCTTTGGCGGCTTCCCGTTTTTGTAGCCGTAGGGCGCAGGCGCCCGCGCGCGCCAGTCGGGCGTTCCGCTGAGCGCACCATAGCGGTCGAGAAGTTCCGCGTCCCGTTCGCTGACAGGGCCGCCGGCACGCGCGTTGGCTCGTGCGTTCTCGACTTCCCAGTAGTTGTCGGCTTGGGCAACAGTGGCACACACGCCGATCCCGGCGGCGGCCATAGTCAACATGAGCAGTCGCATCGTCATTGTCTCCCAGAATGGCGGCAAAGGCGGTGCCGCCCGAATGATCTGTTTGTCAGATGGGCATTCCGAGCCTTCGTGAGAAGGACTGATGAAAAATCAACTTGCGCTGCGGCCTAGCATCTCGGCTCTGCCAAGCCAGGATTTGCGCCCGGCGTCGCCGATGCTTTCGATCGAGCCGATGATCGTCGCGCGGACGGGCCGGACGCCGACGAAGCCCAGGATGTTGTGCTTCAAGATCTTCACAGCACGGGCACCAAACCAGAACCGGTAGATCAGAGCCGGCATTCCCATGGTCACGATGATGCGAGCCGATTTGCCCTTGAGAGGGGTAACGAACTTCCCTGCCTGCGCGCCCGGCAACACGTCGGGCTGCAGCACGCGTTCCAGGAAACCCTTGAGAAGCGCCGGCATATCCCCAAGCCAGAGCGGAAAGACGACGACGAGATGATCGGCCGCGTGGATCGCCGCGTGCGCGGCGGCAAGATCAGGTTCAAGATTTTGGATACGTACGAAACCCTCACGCAGCACAGGGTCGAACGTCATAGCGGCCGTCGCCAGCACTTGGACTGAATGGCCGTTTGCGACAGCGCCGGCGCGATAGGCCTCTGCCAGCGCATCGCAGAACGTCCCCGGCTTGACGTGTCCGACGATAATGGCAATTCGCGCCATCCGAGCCTCATTAGAACCTGGACCGCGTGACGGGAATGGCACGCGGAACGCCGGACAGATGCCCGGGCGGTTCGGCAACAAGGCGCACGAAAACCGCTAGAACCTCGTCACGCGTGGTCTCCTGAACGCAGCCGGCAACCACCTGCTCTCGTGTCCACATCCAGCTTTTCACCGCGTCGTGCCGCATCGCCCAGGTCGGGAACATCCTTTGAGCGGCGATCTCCTGGACAAGCGTTGTGACATCCCGATGCCGCACATCCTGTCTGATGCTGGAGTAGAGCGCCTCAACATCCGCCCGGTCACCTTCCAGAAGTTGGAGATAAAGATCATCACGGCAGATCAGTGTGCCGGTGATGTCGGTGCGTGCATTGTTGCGCTGTGCAGTTTCCAGAATGCCGGCGAGCGTCGGCGCGTCAAACGCAACCGGCTGGGACGCATAGATGAGACGCATGAGCCTCATGGACGATGCTGCTCCTCCAAGAGCGGCCCGTTTTCCGCCACCGGCAAGCCTAGCATGTCCGCGGGTTGGCCGTCCTGGAAACGATCCCGCTCAGCTGCGGACTTTGATGCGGAGCAGGCGGATCAACTCGACGGCCAGCCAGAGCATAACGAGACCCGCGCCGATTGGCAGTGTGGCGATCATGAACCAACCCATCATCCCCAGCGTGTAGAGGGTCGAGCCCCGATCCTTGCCGGCAATGACACACGTGTGCACCGAGCCTTCGTCCAGCTGGCATCCGTAATGACTGGCAATGAGGCCCGCCGCCATAGTGGACACCAGCGGCAGGAGACAAAGCGCCAGCCCAAGCCCGACGGCGATCCGGAAAAGCCGCATGTCTAAGGTCTCCAGCAGGCGGTGGGGCCACCGGTTCAGCCCGGTGCGGGAGGAACGGCTTGGGCGTCCGGCTGCGGCTGAGACGTTGCCGATTCGGCGATCGCCTTCAGATTGGCGAGGCCTCGCTCGTAATCCTCACCCACCATCCGCTCAACGTTGATCCCCAGCACCGTCGTCACGAGCCGCTCCAG
>JALOPD010000021.1 GCA_025454075.1 Desulfobacterales bacterium
GATCCCCAGCGCAAAATCCAGGGGCGCGAACACGGCCCCTGCCGCCGTCGCCCCCGCGAGCAGGACCCAGTTGGCCCGGCTGACGAAGGTCACTATCCGCTGCTGAACTTGCAAAATTTCGGCACCACTGAATCGGTTGCCGCCGGTGTCAGAGCTTTCGGCTCTTCTTGATCGCGATCCCGATGTTGCGAAAGGCTGCCGCGATCCCCAGCACCAAGAAAACGAGCGTGCACCAGGGGGAGGTCTCAAACCGCCGATCCAGGTATACCCCTGCGCCCAGCCCGATGAAAACCGAGAGCGCCACGGAAAAGCCGATGCTGCTGAAATAGGCCAGCTCCCGCCACGCCCGTCTGGTGTCATGTTTCATTTAGTTGAGGAAACGATCGCCGGGCCCGTCTTCCGCCCGAAGAGACGCCTGCACGTACCATAGCTCTCCACACAAGTCAATGCGAATTTGGAAAACGGGTGTCGGGTGTTGATTCCTCCGGCTGAGCCGATGCCGTTGGGGCCGGGGTCGGGCGCGGCGCGGCGTCCGCCGCGGGCTGTTCCAACACGGAGCCCCGGATATCCGACCCACAATCTCCTAAAGCGCAATCTCCTCGGCGTCGAAGACCGGGCCGTCCAGGCAGGCGTGCAGGTAGCGCGTGTCGTCCGGCCGCCCGCTGACCGCGCAGCCCAGGCAGGCGCCCATGCCGCAGGCCATCATCGTCTCGATGGAGACCTGGCAGGGGACGGAGCAGGCGCGCACGATGCCCAGCACGCAGACCAGCATGGCCTTGGGCCCGCAGGCGAGCACCAGGTCGGGCGGCTCGCGCCGGATGGCCTCCTCCAGGGGGCTCGTCACCCGGCACTGGTCGCCGCAGCTGCCGTCGTCGGTCGTCAGGACCACCGGCGTGCCCAGGCGCTCGATCTCACCGGCACACAGCAGGTCCTCCCGGCTGCGGCCGCCCAGAAAGAGCCGGCAGGCCGGCGGCGCCGGCGCCATGGACCGCAGCCGTTCGAGCAGAAACACCATGGGCGCCACGCCGACGCCGCCGGCCGCCAGGTAGATGCGGCGGGTTCCGGATGCGACCCGAAAGGCGTTGCCGAGCGGCCCGAGGAGGCTGACCGCTTCACCGGCCCTCAACCCGGAGAGCCGGCGCGTCGCGGGCCCAACCGTTTTATAAAGCACCTCGATGCCCTGGCAACGACCGCCGTCCATGATCAGCCGATGGATGGAAAACGGCCGGCGCAGCAGGGGATCGAGGCTTCCGGGAAACCCCAGCATGACGAATTGACCGGGATTTGAACGCGCGAAGCCCCCCCCGCAGGACAGGGAGATGCGGCCGTAATTCGGTGCGAGGGCCTCGTTTTGCAGCACGGTGGCGGTGGTTTGAATCATGAGGGGATAGAGATGTTCCGCGTTTAGGGTTCGCTGCCTGGTCCTCACGCCTCCGGCGGCAGGCGCCCGGCGTGCCGGAGCCCGATCACCGCCGGGAAACGGCCGGTGGTCTTTTCGGCACGGTAGGAAAAGAAGCGGTCCGTGCCGCACTTCGTGCACAGCCCGCTCACGAGGATCCGGTCGCGAGGGACGCCGGCGCGGATCAACTGGTCGCGGCTCATGGCCCAGAAATCGAACCGCGCCGCATCGATCTTGTAGGCCCAGAGCTCCGAAGGAATCTCCTCGCGGTAGTTCGTGAACTCCGCGCAGCACGGCCCCAGCGAGGGGCCGATCCCGGCCCGCACATCGCCGGGACGGCAGCCGAAGCGCTCGACCATGACGGCCACGGTGCGGCCCGCCACATCGGCGATGCTGCCGCGCCAGCCGGAGTGGACGTTGGCCACCAGACGCCGGCGCGGGTCGTACATCAGAATCGGCTGGCAGTCCGCCACGCTCACCACCAGGAATTTCCCCGGTTGGTCGGTCACCATGGCGTCGCCGACGGGGATGCCGGTTTTCTCCAGAACGTCGGCGCTCGCGGGCCGGCCGTCGATGACCACGACGGCCTCCCCGTGCACCTGGCGCGCGAACACCAGCTGTTCGGCCTGCATGCTTTCAGCGACCAACCGCCGGTTGCGCTCCACCCGTCGAGCATCGTCGCCCACGGCCAGGCTCACGTTCAGCCGGTGGAAGGGGGCCTCGCTGCACCCGGGCGCGCGCGCGAAAACCCCGTGCTGGATTTCGGGAAACGCCGCCAGGTGCTCGAACTGGTAATAGGCCGCGCCGTTGTCGGTTTTCAGAATCAAAACGGTTTTCCCTGCCGGTAGCGGTCGAGGATGCGGGCGATCAGGGCGCTGGTGCCGGCGCCCTCCACGAGCGGGATGCGCACCACGCGGCCGCCTTCCTGTTTGACCGCATCCGCGCCGATGATCTCCGCTTCCGCCCAGTCGCCGCCCTTGACCAGCACGTCCGGCCGCAAAGCCTGAATCACCCGCAACGGGTCGGCCTCCGCGAACACCGTGACGAAGTCGACGCAGGCCAGTCCGGCCAGCACTTCCGCCCGCTCGGCCTCGGGAACGATGGGCCGGCGCTCCCCTTTGATCGTTTGGACGGAGCGATCGGAGTTCACGCCGACGACGAGCAGATCCCCCTGCCCGCGTGCGGCCGCCAGATAGCGCACATGCCCCACGTGCAGCAGGTCGAAGCACCCGTTCGTAAACACGACCGTTCGGCCGCCGCGACGGAATTGCCGCACCAGCGGGGCCAGTTCTTCCAGCGTCTTGATCTTGTGGGAATCGGGCATCTGCCGTCGGGGTCCACCCGTCGCCGGTCGGCCCGCCGCCCGACGTCCGGGAAGCTGTGTTCCCGGCGGGCCGGCAGACCGGACGGCCGTTTTTAGATGACTCTCGCCAGCGCCAGCACGTCCACCCGGGCGGCGCCGCTTTTCAGCAGCACGCGCGCGGCTTCCGCCGCTGTCGCACCGGTGGTGACGACGTCGTCCACCAGCAGCAGGTGCCGGCCGGCAATCGTCTCCGGCCGCCGGACGGCAAAGGCGCCGCGGATGTTGACCTCGCGTTCGCGCCGGCCGAGGCCCGCCTGGGAGGCCGTCGCCCGCACCCGCCGCAGCACCCCGGCAACGAGGGGCGGCGCCTGCGCCCCGGCCGGGCCGCTTTTCCATGCCCGCACCAGAAGCTCGGACTGGTTGAACCCGCGCGACCGCAGGCGCCGGCCGTGCAGCGGCACCGGCAGGATCGCGTCCACCCGCTCATCGCCCCAATAGCGCCCAAACGCCCGCTGCAACAGCTGCCCCAGGGGAGCGGCCAGCTGCTGCTTTTCTTTATACTTGAAACAGTGGATGACATCAACCAGCGACCGGTCATAGACAAACGCGGCGCGCGCCTTGAGGAAGCCGGGCGGCTGCTCCCGGCAGCGCCCGCACAGATGGTCGCCGCCGACCCGGCCCTTGAACATGACCCCGCAGCGCGGGCAGAGGGGAGGCTCGAGCGGCATCACGCCCTGCAGGCAGGCCGCACAGAAAAAGGGCCGCAGCAGGGCAACGGCCTCCGGCGGTCCGCCTTCCTCGCCCGCACCGTCCCCCGGGGCCCCGGGAATGAAACGGCGACACTCCAGGCAGCGGGCCGGAAACACCGCGTCACGGCACGCCCTGAAGGCGGCGGCGAGCATCCGGCGCAGCAGCCGGTCAGGGGGTCTCGCGGCGTGCATTCGGCAAGCCCCCTGAGCCGGGCCGGCGCCCGGCCGCTCTTTGGCGGACGATCTCGAACAGCGCGATGCCGGCGGCCACCGAGGCGTTCAGGGAGTCGAGCGGCCCCGTCTGGGGGATCGACACCAGCAGGTCGCAGGTCCGGCGCACCAGCGGCCGCATGCCCCGGCCCTCGCCGCCGATCACCAGGACCATGGGCAGGGTGAGATCCGCGCGGTAGATGCTCTCGCCCGCGGACCGGTCCAGGCCGGCCACCCAGCGGCCGGCCGCCTTCATCGCCTCCAGCGCGCGCACCAGGTTCGTCACCGGGGCGAGCCGGATGTGCTCAAGGGCCCCCGCGGAGATCTTGGATACGGCCGGCGTGGGCGGGGCCGACCGGTCCTTGGGAACCAGCACGGCCTCGACGCCGGCGCACAGCGCCGTCCGCAGAACAGCTCCCAGGTTGTGGGGGTCCACGATCTGGTCCAGGGCCAGAAAAAGGCCCGCCTCCGGACGCCCGGCGGCGGCGAGCAGGCTCGAAAAATCGTGCCCGCTGTAAACGGAGACGCGGGCGGCCACCCCCTGGTGCGCGGGCGTGCCCGCCAGCGAGGCCATCTGCGCCGCGTCCATCGGCCTGATTTCGATTCCCCGGGCCTCGGCCGCGGCCAGAATGGACGGCAGGCGGCCGGAGGCGGTGTTTCTCCGGTCGACATAAACCTCGAACAGGTCGCGCCGCCCGGCCGCCAGCGCCTCCTGCACGGCGTGAACCCCGTATAGGGTTTCCGTTTTCACGTTCGGTACGACTCGATGATCGCAACCAGTTCCCGGACCGCCGTGGGCAGGTCGTCGTTGACGATCACATGGCGGTACATCTCTTTCTGCGCCATCTCCTCGCGCGCGTTGCGAAGCCGCAGCGCGATGGCCTCCGGCCGGTCCGTGCCCCGGGAGCGCAGCCGCGCCTCGAGGATTTCCAAAGAAGGGGGCATGATGAAGATCGCGACGCTTTGCGAAAAACGCTTGCAGATCTGGCGGGCCCCCTGGACATCGATGTCCAGCAGGACATCGCGGCCTTCCGCCAGGGCCTGCGAGAGGGCCTCGGCCGAGGTCCCGTAGTAGTTGCCGTGCACCTGGGCCCACTCCGCCCAGCGATCGGCGCGGATGCCGTCCTCGAATTCGGCCGGGGAGATGAACACGTAGTCGCGGCCGTTCACCTCTCCGGTCCGGGGCGCCCGCGTGGTGTAGGACACGGAGTAGCGCAGGTCGGGGAGGCGCTCGAGCGCCGCGCGGAGCAGCGTGGTCTTCCCGGCGCCGGACGGGGCCGAGAGGATGAACACGTGCCGGCCGGGAAGCGGGGGGAGGCTGGATGGGCCGGGGCCGGTGGATGTCATGGGCACGACGCTAGGCTTCCCGCGGCGCCGCCGGGTCCGCCGTCTCCCGGAGCTGGGCATACCGCTGGGAGACGGTCTCGGCCTGGATGGCGGACAGCACCACGTGGTTGCTGTCCAGCACGATGATGGACCGCGTTCGGCGGCCGTGGGTGGCGTCGATCAACCGCCGCTCCTCGCGCGCCTCGTCTTTCAGGCGTTTCATGGGGGCGGAGTTCGGAGAAACGATGGCCACCACCCGGTCCGACACCACCGTGCTCCCGAAGCCGATGTTGAGCAGGGCCTGTTCCATCCTCCCCCCTCCCCCCATCCCGCGGCGCGGCGCGGCCGGCCGCGGTGTTTCATTCGACGTTTTGAATCTGTTCGCGGATCTTTTCCAGCTCGGTTTTGACCTCGACCACCACATGGCCGGCCGCGGCGTTGCTTATTTTGGAACCCATGGTGTTGAATTCGCGGTTGAGCTCCTGCAGCAGAAAGTTCAATTTGCGGCCGCCGGGCTCGGCCGCGTCCATGATGGACCGGAACTGGCTCAGGTGGCTTCCCGCGCGAACGATCTCCTCGGAGATGTCCGCGCGGTCGGCCAGGAAGGCGGCTTCCTGCGCCATCCGGGCGGGGTCGATCTCCACCATCCCCTGGGTCAGCGCCGTTATGCGCTCCTTGAGCCGCTCCTGATAAAGCGCCGCCAGGCCGGCGGACTTCCGCGAAATATCGCCGATGGCCGCCTCCAGCGCATCCAGGCGCGCCCCGAGGTCGACGGCCAGGTGCCGGCCTTCCGCGGACCGCATGGCGTCCAGCCCGTCCAGAGCCTGGGCCAGGCACCCCTCGAGCACGGACCACGCGGCGGCGAGGTCGGCTTTCGGCTGGACCGTCTTGAGGACGCCGCCGACCCCCACCACGAGTTCCAGGGAGGCCGCGCCTTCAAGCCCGAGTTCCGTCTTCAGGTGTTGCAGGGCGGCGAACACGGCGCGCGCGCGCGCCATGTCCACCTCGACGGGCGAAGCCGAGTCGGAAGCATCCTCGATATGGACCCGGGCCTCGATGCGGCCGCGCGTGAGGCGCGCGGCGATGACCGACCGGGCCCGCTCCTCGAGGTCGCTGTAGCCGGCCGGCAGCCGCAGCGCGATGTCCAGGTTGCGGCTGTTGTAAGTGCGGATCTCGATGCCCACCGTCAGACCGCCGGCGGCGGCCGAGGCGGATGCAAAACCGGTCATGCTCTTGATCATGAGGTCGCTGTCTCTCCTCTGATATCGGAGGCGTACTTGCGCCGCACCGCAGCCAGAAAACGGCGCAGCGGCTCGCCGGCATAATCGGGATACGTCCAGGGCAGCGCCCGGTAGGCGCCGCGCCGGTAGATCAGCGTCAGGTCGGCATAGATGCCCCGGCCGATGGAGATGCGGTGGCTGTAGTTTTTGCCGGTGGCCAGCACCCACCGCTCCAGCAGCAGATAGCCGGGGTCGATGTTGACCGTTCGCCGTCCGCCCGCGCAGCGGGCCTGCTCCATGGCGTTGGCCGCCAGCTTGACGTCGGCCAGCCGATCCTGTTCGATCAGCGTCCGGAAGGCCGACAGGCGCCGCCACAGCGGGGTCCCCATTTCCTTCTCGTAGTAGGACGTGTAATCGAAGGCCAGCCACGGGCTGACCACGTCGAAGGCCCCGAAGGCGGCCTCCAGTTCGACGGCAAGGTCCGTGAAAAGGCCCCGGTCCTTCAGCAAAACGCCGACGACCAGCTTGGCCGGACGGGGAGCCTGGGGCATGCTCATGACGGGGTTCGACCCTTAGCCTCCCGGCAGGGGCTTGGCCTCGTCGATCAGCATGATCGGGATCCCGTCCCTGATTTCGTAGACCAGCCGGCAGCGGTCGCAGATCAAGCCGTCCTGGGAATCGCTCAGGCGAAGGTCCCCCTTGCATTTGGGGCAGGCCAGAATCTCCAGAAGCTCGGGATGAATGGTCATGGGTTTTTCCTCAGGGGTTCACTTCACTGTCCCGCGTCGGGGGCCCATGGGGCCTGTTCCGTTTTCCGCTGGGCCCCGGGTGTCCGCCGAACCTCCGGGATGCTTTCCGGGCGGCCGGCTAAACGTTCTCGCCGAAGGAGGCCATCAGCTCGGCCTCGGCCACCATCTGCCCGTCCACCAGGGCCCGGCCGGCCATCTTGGCCACTTTCGACCGCATCTTCAGCACGCGCGCCTCGAGGATCAGCTGGTCGCCGGGCACGACGGGCCGGCGGAAGCGCACGTGGTCCATCCCCATGAAGTAGATGATCTCGCCCTGCTTGTCCGGGCCCCGGATCTCGGAGGCGAGCACTCCGCCCGCCTGGGCCAGGGCCTCCATGATCAGCACGCCCGGCATCACCGGCCGGGCGGGGAAATGCCCCTGGAAAAAAGGCTCGTTCATGGTCACGTTTTTCAGGGCGATGATTTCCTCGCCGGGGACGATCTTGAGGATCCGGTCGATCAGCAGAAACGGGTAGCGGTGCGGCAGCCGCCGCATGATCGCCATGATGTCCAACGGGCTTTCCATCGCTTGCCTCCACGGCCGGCATGCCGAACGCCTGCGCACCGCGGCCGCGGCCCGGGCGGCTCGTCCTGCCGGCGGTTCGGTGGGTTATTGGCCGGGCTTCTTGACGGGCTTGGCGTTCAGTTCCTGGATCAGACGGTTGGTGATGTCCGCAGCCGGCTGGTGGTAGAGCACCCCGATGTTGCTGATGACCAGCAGGTACCCTTCCTTCTTGCCGATCTCGTCTACCAGGGCGCTGATGTCCTTTTGAAGCTCGCCCATGAGGGTGCGCTCGAGATCCTGGAGATCGCCGCGGTATTTCTTCTGCAAGGCCTGGAAGTCGCTCGCCTTGATCCGGAACTCGCGCTCTTTTTCCTCGCGCGTCTCTTTGCTCATGACCGTGGCCTCGCGCTGCAGGCGCTTCTCGAGTTCCTGCAGATCGCTGCCCTTCTGCTTCAGGTCCCCCTCCAGTTTGTCGCGCTGGGTTTTGAGCCGGTCCTGGGCCGCTTTGCCGGCCACCGAGGTGTCGAGCACCTTCTGCAGGTTGACCACCGCGATCTTGGGCGCGTCGGCGGCCACCGCCGGTCGGCCCCCTGCGATGCAAAGGACGGCAACCGCCACCCCCGTCAAGGCTGTGATGATTCGCATTCCAATCCCCTTTCCTGTCGTCATCTGAAGCCCGCCCGGTCGGCGGCGGGCCGCGGTTTCCGCGTTTAGAACGCCGAGGCCATCGAAAACTCGAAGCCCCCGTTGCTCCTGTATTCCGGTTTGGGGTTCAGGTACCACCCGTAGGCCAGCCGGATCGGGCCGATGGGCGACATCCAGCGAATCTCCGGCCCGCCGGTCACGATCCCATTGCTGAGATCCATCGAATCGTCCTTCCGGTAAACCGCGCCGGCATCGATGAAAAGGATCCCGAAAACGCCGGCTTCCTCCACCAGCGGGAATTTAACCTCGAAGTTGCCCTGGATGAATTTTTCCCCGCCGACCGGCTGCCCGTCCTGCTTGGGTGCCAGGTCGTTGCGGTCGCCGCCGCGCACCGAGTTCATGCCGCCGAGATAGAACTTCTCGTAGTCCGGCAGGTCCCAGCCCGGCAGCTGGTTCACGTACCCGGCCCGGCCGTGGGGCACGAACACGAGTTTCCAGACCGGGAAGTACCAGCCCGAGTCCACGATGACCTTGTTGAACCCGACATCCCCGCCGAGGCCGGCGAATTCGTATTCGATGCTGTGAACCGAACCCTCCTTGGCGTTGAAGCTTTGGTCCCGCGAATCGTACCGGATCAACGGGCTGATGCTGCTCTTGAGGTGTTCGCCCTCATCCTGCTGGATCGAGGATGCGGCCGTTTCCTCCACGTTGCTGATGTCGGCGAGCTCCAGCGTGTAGGTCAGATTTCCCCGCACGTATTCGTAGAGCGGGTAGCCGAACCGCAGCTTGCCGCCGATGCTGTTCTTGTCGTACTCGCTGAACTCGTAGCTCCACTTGTAGAGCTCGACCCCGGCCGAAAGCGGTATATCAAACAGATAGGGCTCCGTAAAGCTCACGCTGTACCGCTGGGTCTTCGAGCCGACCATCCCCTGCACCCCCAGGGTCTGGCCGCGGCCGAACAAATTGCGCTCGCGGACCGAGGCCGTGGCGAAAACGTCCTCCGCGGTGCTGTATCCCGCGCCGACGGAGAAGGCGCCCGTGTTCTTCTCCTTCACCTCGACATCCATCCGCATCCGGTCCTCGGCGCTGCCCTTGGCGGTGTCGACCTTGACGTTCTCGAAATAGTCCAGGCGGTTCAGGTTGCGGATGCCCCGCTTGAGGCGCGTGCCGCTGTAAAGCTCCTCTTCGTAGACGCGCAGCTCGCGCCGGATCACCTTGTCGCGGGTCTTGGTGTTGCCGCTGATCTGGATGGTTTCGAAGTAGACCTGCTTGCCCTTGTCGATCTGGAAGGTGATGTTGGCCAGCAGCTTTTCGTTGTCCTGATCCACCTTGGGGGAGATGTCGGCGTAAGCGTACCCCTCGTCGCTGTAGAGGTCGCTCAGCGTCAGCACGTCGGCCCGCAGCGTCTCGCGGTTGTAGAAGAGCTCCTGGGTGATCTTGAGCTTCTTCATGAGCTCGTCCTTGGGCAGGATCAGGTCGCCGTTGAAGTCCACCTGGCCCAGCTTGAAACGCGGGCCTTCGTTGATCTTGAAGGTGACGACGATGCCGTCCGCCTCGAAATCCACCTGCGGCTCCCCCACCCGGGCGCGGATGTAGCCGTTGTTGTGATAAAAGGCCGTCAGCTTGGCCGAATCCTGGTTCAGGATGTCCTGGTTGAGGTCGCCCGCCGAAGTGATCCAGGACAGGAAGCTCTTCTCGGAGGTGTTGATCTCCTTCTTGAGCTGCCGTTCGGAAAAAGCGGAGTTGCCGGTGAAAAGGATTTTCTTGATCAGGATCTTGCTGCCCTCCTCGATGACATACTCCACGTCGACCTGATTGTTCTTTTGGGGCAGGAGTTTGAAGTCGACCTTGATGTTGTGATAGTTTTTCTCCTTGTACATGTCCTCGATCCGCCGCACGTCGTTGCGGACCGTGAAGATGTTCAGGATCGACCCCTTTTTCAAGGTCAGGCTCTTCTTCATCTCGTCCGCGTCGAACACGACGTTGCCCGTCGTCTGGATGGAGCGCACGGTCGGTTTTTCAGTGACCTTGAAAACCAGCCGGATGCCGTCCGGATCTCGTTCGGACTGGATCTGAACGTCTTCGAAATACCCCATGCCGTATACGGCCTTGAGGTCCTCCGCCGCATTCTTGGCGATGAAGACATCGCCGGGCTTCTCCTTGACCACCCGCTGGATCGCGTCGGTTTCGATGCGCTGGTTGCCCTCGATCACGATGCCGGCAATCTTGTCGCGTTTGAAGAGGGCGAGCCCCATGTCGCGCGCCAGTCGCTTCACCGCGCCGGGCAGGTTCTCGACCCCTTTGCCCACCGCCGTGAAGACCCTGGCCCGCTGGTCGCCGGTGGAGGGCAGCAGCCGCAGGTCCAGGCTGAAGTCCTGCCCGATCCAGGTGAGGCTGCCCGTGACGACATAGTCGGCGCCGGTCTGCAGGGCCATGCGGGCGAAATCCGCATCGGTCCCGCCGGTCCTGCTCCAATCCGCCGCCGTTTCCGCATCCAGCACCCGGGCATTGGCGCCGTCCTCGGCGAACTGCTGCCGCATCGCCTCCGGGATCTCGCTCCGCAGATAGGCCATCTCCGCCGGAGCATGGATCGAAATGGGCATGACGACGACCCCTACGGTGGGTTGCGCCGGCGCGCCGATGACGGTCCCGAACACGATGGCCAGAAGCGCCCCCGTCCATCGGAACACCGGGTGGCACGGGCGGATGCCCGGCGCCTGCCGCCGTCTGCCGTTTCTGAGATCGTGAGCCTTCAATGCCATCCGTTCACCCGTCCGCCGGCGCCTCAGGACACCGGCGATAGACGGCCCTCCCGCAGCGTCACCCGTCGCGACAAGCAGGCGGCCAGTTCCAGGTTGTGCGTTACCGCGACCAACGTCATGCCGATCTCCGCGTTGAGCTCCAGCAGCAGCCGGTGCACCTGTTCGCTGTTGGCGCGGTCCAGGTTCCCGGTGGGCTCGTCGGTCAGCAAAAGGGGCGGCCGGAGAACCAGGGCTCGCGCCAAGGCCACGCGCTGCTGTTCGCCGCCCGACAATTTTCCGACCCGGTAGTCGAGCCGCGCCTGCAGCCCCACCCGCGCCAGGATCGCGGTCGCCGCGGCGGCCGCCCGGTTCCGGTCCCATCCCTGGATCAGAGCCGGCATCATCGCGTTCTCGAGCGCGCTGAACTCGGGCAGCAGGTGATGAAACTGAAACACAAACCCGATGGACTCGTTGCGAAACCGCGCCATTCGTTCTTCCGGGTAGTCGAGGATGCGTTCGCCGTTGATGCTCAGGCTGCCGCTGTCGGGCCGGTCCAGCGTCCCCAGGATGTGCAGCAGCGTCGACTTGCCGATCCCGGAGGCGCCGACGATGGCCACGGTCTCACCCGGCTCCAGGTCGAAATCCAGGTCCTGCAGCACGTTCACCACGGCCCCGCCGTTCCGGAAGCGCTTGCACAGCCGGCGCGCCGACAGCAGCGGGGCGGAATTCGTCCGGGCCCGCTCGCGGCCCGTCGATGGCGATCGATCGTCAGCCATATCGAATCGCCTCGACCGGGTTCAACCGGGCCGCCTGGCGGGCGGGGTAAAGCGTCGCCAGAAAACAGATCACGAGCGCGGCGACCACGATGGAGACCACATCCAGCGCCTCCATCTTGACCGGCAGCTGGGTGGTGAAGTAATAGATGTCGCCCGTGAGTTCGTGGATGTTGTAGCGCTTCAGCAGGGCGCACACGGCGACGGCGAGGATGAGCCCCAGGCCGGTGCCGATGAGGCCGATCACCATGCCGTTGAACACGAAGATCTTGCGGATGCTGCGGTCCGTCGCCCCCATGGCCTTCAGGATGGCGATGTCCTTGGTCTTGCCCATCACGAGCATGATCAGCGAGCTGGCGATGTTGAACGCCGCCACGAGCACGATCAGCGTCAGGATGATGAACATGACCCGCCGCTCCAGCTTGAGCGCCTTGAACAGGTTGCGGTTCATCTGCATCCAGTCCCTGGCGTAATAGCCGGGGCCCAGCCGCGCCACGACGGCATCGGCCACCTCCCGGGCCTTGTAGATGTCGTCCATGCGCAACTCGAGGCCGGTCACGGCATCCCCCATGCGCAACAGGCGCTGGGCGTCCAGCAGGTGGATGTAGGCGAACGTCTGGTCGAACTCGTACATCCCGGACTCGAAGTAACCGGTGACCCGGAACGGCTTCATGGCCGGCACGTGGCCGGTGGGCGCCAGCATGCCGCGCGGGGATATCAGGTGGAGCACGTCGCCCTGGACCACGCCCAGATTCTTGGCCAGCTCCCGGCCGAGGACGATCCCCGGCATGCCGCCCCCGGCCCCCTCCGGGCCGCCGCCCGCCCCTGCCTCCGGCACCTTCACGCTTTCCAGGGTCTTCATCACGCGCCCGACGGTCTCCGGGTCGATGCCCCGCAGGACGGCGCCGGTGGTGGCCGAGGCCGTGCGCAGCATGACTTGGCTGTAAATGAAGGGAGTGGCGGCCGCCACCCCCTCGACCGTCTCGATTTGACGCATGACGCCCCGGTAGTCCTCGAGGGGACCGCTGTAGCGCATCAGGACGGCGTTGGCCTGCCCGCCGAGAATGCGGCTCTTGAGGTCGGCCTCGAAGCCGGTCATCACTGCGATGACCACGATCAGGGCCATGACCCCCACCGCCACCCCGGCGATGGACAGGTAGGTGATGAGCGCAATGAAGACCTGCTTCTGTTTGGCCCGCAGGTACCGCCCGCCGATGAAACGTTCAAAAGACATAAGAAATGGTGTTGGTTTAAAGTTTAAGGTTTAAGGCGCGCAAATGTCGTGCGGCGAGGCGTTCACCTCTTGCAGCCCCGGCCGATGGCCGCGCCCAAAGCCCAAGTTCAAGGCGCGCGAAGCCCGCGACGCGAGGCGTATCTATCCCGACTTTTTTCGCTCCCGCCGCACGGGCCCCGAAACGACGGCTTCGCCCCAAGCTCAAGTTCAAGGCGCGCAAATGTCGTGCGGCGAGGCGTTCACCTCTTCCAGCCTCGGCCGATGGCCGCGCCCAAAGCCCAAGTTCAAGGCGCGCGAAGCCCGCGACGCGAGGCGTACTTTTCGTACGCCGCAGCGCCCGCGGGCTGAAGCGCAACGCGGAAATTGGGCTTTGGGAGCGGCCATCACTCGCGGGGCTTCATGTGCGGGAACAGTATCACCTCCCGGATGGACGGCGCATCGCTCAGCAGCATGGCCAGCCGGTCGATGCCGATGCCCTCGCCCGCCGTCGGCGGCATGCCGTATTCGAGGGCTTCGATGTAGTCTTCGTCCATCCAGTGGGCCTCCGCGTCGCCGGCGTCCCGCTCCTGCACCTGCTGCAGGAAACGATCGCGCTGATCGGCCGGGTCGTTCAGCTCGGAGAACCCGTTGGCGATTTCCCGCCCGGCGATGAACAGTTCAAAGCGCTCCGTCAGCTCCGGGCTCCGGTCGCTGCGCCGCGACAGCGGCGACACCTCGGCCGGGTATCCGGTGATGAACGTGGGCTGAGTGAGATGCGGCTGCACCAGCGCGTCGAAGAGCTTGGTGATGACCTTGCCCAGCTTGCCGGTCTTGGTGATGGTCACTTTCCGCTGGGCGGCCAACGCGAGCAGCCGCCCACGGTCCTGCAGGGCGTCGCGCTCCACCCCGCCGATATCCACCAGGGCGTCGAAGAGGCTCAGGCGGCGCCATGGGCGCGCCAGCTCGATGGTCTGCCCCTGGCAGGTCACGGTCGCCGAACCGGTGATCTTCTCGGCCACGCGGGCCAGCAGGTTCTCGGTGAGGTCCATCAGGTCCGTGTGGGTGGCATACGCCTGGTAGAACTCCAGCATGGTGAACTCGGGGTTGTGCTGGGTGGAGACCCCCTCGTTGCGGAAATTGCGGTTGATCTCGAACACGCGCTCGAACCCGCCCACCACCAGCCGTTTCAGGTAGAGCTCGGGCGCTATGCGCAGGTAGAGGTCCATTCCCAGGGCGTTGTGGTGGGTGACAAAGGGGGTCGCCTCCGCCCCGCCGGGGATCGGCTGCATCATCGGGGTTTCGACCTCCAGGAACCCGCGCTCCAGGAAAAAGGACCGGATCTCCTGAATCATGGCGCTGCGCCGGATGAAGGTCTCGCGCACATCCGGGTTCATCACGAGATCGAGGTAACGCTGGCGGTAGCGTTTTTCCGGGTCCTTGAGCCCGTGGAATTTTTCGGGCAGCGGGCGGACCGCCTTGGACAGCAGCCGCAGGGCGTCTGCGAGCAGGGTCCATTCGCCCGTCCGTGTCCGGAAGAGCGTGCCCCTCAGCCCCACGAAATCGCCGATATCGAGCTGCTTGAAGAGCGCAAACGCCTCCTCCCCGATGCGGTCCCTGCGGACGTAGGCTTGCAGCTGGCCGGAGCGGTCCCGCACCCGCACGAAAGCCGCCTTGCCGAAGTGGTTGACGGCCATCAGCCGCCCGGCGATTTCGAAAAAGGGGCCTTGCTCGGTCAGGGTTTCGGGCGCGCGCTGAACGGCCTCCTGGATCTCCGCGACCACGTGGGAGACTTTGAAATCGTTGGGGTAGAGGTTGAGCCCGGAACGCTTCAGGCTTTCGATTTTTTCATGCCGCTTCTGAATGACGTCGCTGACGGTTTCCATAATATCCGACGGTGCATTGCACGAGTTGAACCTGAACGGGGCGGTTCAGGCGTCCGACAGGGCCCGGCCGCTCGGGGCAAACCGGGGCGCTGGACGAAACCGCTCTCAGGATAGGTTGAGATTGACGGCCGGGGCGTTCGGGGCCAGGGACGAGGCGCAGACCCGGGGGCTCGTCGCAGCCCTTCGGCCGGAAACCGAAGCCGATCGAAACCGGCATGAGCACCCGCCCGCCACCCGAAAGCGAGGCGCCCCTGTCATCCGAAAGGCCGCATAGGCAGCCGCTTGGCTTCGAGAACGCCCGGCAAAGGGCGACGGCTCCCCGCCGCGCGCTCCGCGCCGGCATGAACCGGCGCAAATCAACGTTCCTCGATAGCTCATTTTGGCAAAGCCTGTCAAGGCTTAGTTGGCGGGCCGCGCAGGTTCCTCGATCTGGCGGAAATGCAGGCTGAAGGTCGTCCCCTGCCCGGGGGCGCTTTCCACATCCAGGCGGCAATCGTAGGCTTCGAGAATACGGTGAACGATGGACAATCCCAGCCCGGTGCCGTTGGCCTTGGTGGTGAAAAAGGGGTCGAAAATCGATGCGAGGGTCTCCGGCGGCATGCCGCCGCCGGAATCGGCGATCTTCAGGCAGGCCGACCGGTCTTTGCCCGCGGACAGCTCGACCCGGATCCGGCCGGGACCCTCGATGGCGTCGGCGGCGTTGATCAGCAGGTTCCACAGCACCTGCCGCAGGTGGCCGGGGTCCATGCCGACCCAGATGCCGGGTTCGGCCTTCAAGGTCGTCGACACCCGTCCGTTGAGGGTCCCCTTCTTGCCGAACAGCTCGACGGTTTCCCTTAGCGCTCGATGCAGATCGATGGGTTCGGATTGGCCGACCGGCGGCTTGGCGTAAAGCAGAAAATTGCCGACCAGCGCGCTCAAGCGGTCGGCTTCGCGCAAAATGATCTGCATCAGCCGGTCGTGGTCCGGGTCGTACCGGATCTCCTCGCGCAGCAGCTGGATCGCGCCGGCCAGACCGGCCAGCGGGTTCTTGATCTCGTGCGCCAGCCCGGCGGCCATTTCACCGACGCCCGCCATTTTCTCGACGCGCTTGACGTGCGCTTCCATGACCCGCAGCTCGCGGCGGGTCCTCACGGCCTGATCCGCAAGGAAGCTGCTCAGAAACGCGACCACGATGCAGGCCGCCAGGATCGTGACGATCTGGGTGGCGACCTGATCCCAGCCGGCGGCGTAGGCGGAAAGGGTCTCCGGCCCGTCGAACCAGGCCAGCAGGCCGTAATACTCGAAGTCGGCCAGCAGGCCGAACTGAACGCTGCACAGGGCGGCGACCAGCACCGTTCCGCGGCGGGGCAGCAGCAGGCTGGAGGTGACGATCACCACGAGGTAGAGGAAGGAGAACGGGCTCGAAAAGCCGCCGGTCACCAGCAGAATCACCGTGACGAGGGCGGTGTCGACAATGGTTTGCAGGTAGGCGAAGACCCGATACCTGCGGAGCCGCAGCAGGGCGAGGGCGTAGCCCGCGGAAAGCATGAAGATGCAGGCGGTCAGGCCGTACAGCACCGCCAGGGGGGCCGCTTCCAGCGACCCCGCTCGGTTGAACTGCAGGAAAAGCGTCGACCCCAGCAGCAGCGAGGAAAAGAGGATCCGTGCGGCGATCAGTTTCCACAACTTGTTTTTGAGGTCGCCTTCGGGGCTCATTTTCGCGCCTCTGTAAAAACCGGGCGGCGGCAAGGCTCGGGGGAATGGGCTGCCGGCGCGGCCCCCTCCCGCGATCCGGCCCGAAACGCACAGGCCGCCCGACCGCGGGCGGCCTGTGTTGCGCATGGCTGAAAACGCGGGTGCCCGAAACGGCGGCAGCCGCCCCGGCGGGGTCAGGCGATGGCGCCGGCCATCTTGAAGATCGGCAGGTACATGGCCACCACCAGGCCGCCGATGGTCACCCCCAGGAACACCAGCATGAGCGGCTCGATCAGCGCCGTCATGTTCTCGACCGCCTGATCGACCTCCTCGTCGTAGAAGTCGGCGATCTTCTCCAGCATGGCATCCAGGGCGCCGGTGGACTCGCCGACCGCAATCATCTGGCAGACCATGGGCGGGAAGACCCCGCTTTCCGCCAGGGGGTCGGCCATGGTGCGGCCCTCGGTGATGCCGGAGCGGACGTTGTAGATGGCCTTCTCGACGCTGCGGTTTCCGGCGGTCTTGGCCACGATGTCCAGCGCCTCGAGGATCGCCACGCCGCTCGCGAGCATGGTGCCCATGGTGCGGGTGAACTTCGCCACCGCCACCTTGCGCAGCAGCATGCCGAACACCGGCAGCTTCAGAAGCAGTTCGTCGGCCGTGTCGCGGCCCTTCTCCGTGGCGTAGTATTTCTTGAAAGCGAACGCGCCCAAAATGAATGCGATGATGATGTACACGATCTTGCTCTTGACCAGGTCGCTCATGGCGACGACCAGCTGGGTGGGGGCCGGCAGCTCGCTGCCGAAGTCGGCGAACATCTCCTCGAAGACCGGGATGACGAAGATCAAGATCACCGCCAGCACGACGACGGCGATGCCCAGGGTGACCAGCGGGTAGGTCATGGCGCCCTTGACTTTCGCCTTGAGCCGGGCGGCTTTTTCCATGTAGGCGGCCAGGCGCCGGAGGATCGCGTCCAAAATGCCGCCGGCCTCGCCCGCGGCGATCATGTTGACGAACAGATCGTCGAACTGCTTGGGGAACTTCTTGAGCGCCTCGGCCAGGGTGGCGCCGCCTTCGACGGATTCCTTGACCTGCTTCAGCATTTTCTTGAAGGTGGCGTTGTTCTGCTGGTTGTGGAGGATGTCCAGGCACTGGATGATGGGCAGGCCGGCGTCGATCATGGTGGAAAACTGCCGGGCGAACAGGATGATGTCGTTTTCCTTGACCCGGGGCTGCAGAAACTTGATGTTCTCAAAAAGGTCCTTGGGTTTCGCCTTGATCCGGGTGGGGGTGATCTTCTGGCGCGCGAGACTGGCGCGGACCCCCTCCTCGCTCTGCGCCTCCATTTCACCTTTCTGAACCTTGTTCAACCGGTTTTTCCCGACCCATTGATAGACTGGCATTCGGCATTCCTCCCTGATCAACCCTGCGCTCGAGACGCTGGCTTTTGCGGCCCGCAGAATCCGTCGTGCGGACCCCTGCGCGGGTGGTTAAAAAGCGACGCTGTTCGAACCTGACGGTTTCCGGCGGCCCGCGGTCGCCCCGCGGCCGTATAGATGGTTTCGGAATATCTATCGGCGGCGCGCGGCAAAACTTGAGGCTTTTTCGCCCGCGGTGCCGCCGATGGGGCCGGGCCTCCCCCGGACAACCTTTCTGCAGCGGTTTTTTGTTTGAATTCATTTCAGATTGGCTTTAATGGACGAATGTGATAATTTTAAAAATATGTGCCCTTTAAGTGTGAAACCATCCGGATTTACACAAATTTTATGAGACCTTCCCCACGCCATGACGACGCGTCCGCAGGGACCGTCATCGCGACCCATATCAACGCGGATTTCGACGCCCTGGCATCCATGCTGGCGGCCCAGAAACTCTACCCGGAGGCTCGCGTCGTTTTCCCGGGATCCCAGGAAAAGAACCTGAGAAACTTTTTCATCAGCTCCCTGGTCTACCTGTTCAACATGACCGACATCCAGTCGATCGACCTCGACCGGGTCAAACGGCTCGTGCTCGTGGACACCCGCCAGGCCGGCCGCATCGGCAAACTGGCCGCCCTGGTCGGCCGGCCGGATGTGGAGATCCATGTTTACGACCATCACCCGGCCGGGGAGGCCGATATCCGCGGCAGCCTCGAGGTGTGCGAACCGACGGGGGCGACGGTGACCCTCCTGGTCGAGGCCATCCGCGAGCGGTCCGTGGGTCTCACCCCGGATGAAGCCACGATCCTGTGCCTGGGGCTGTACGAGGACACCGGCGCGTTCACCTACCCCTCCACCACGGAGCGGGACCTGCTGGCCGCCGCCTTCCTTCTGTCCAAGGGCGCCAACCTCAACGTCGTTTCCGACCTCATCGCCCGGGAGCTCAACCACGAGCAGGTGGCCCTGCTCAACGACATGATCCAGGCCGCCCACCGGCTGAACATCAACGGGGTCGAGGTCGTGGTGACCAGCATCTCCCGCGAGGCCTACATCCCGGACTTCGCTTTTCTGGTCCAGAAAATGGCCAAGATGGAAAACATGGACGTCATCTTCGCCCTGGCGCTGATGGAGTCCAAGATCTACATCGTGGCCCGCAGCCGGCGGGACGAGGTGGACGTCGGGGCCCTGCTGGGGGCCTTCGGGGGCGGCGGCCACGCCTACGCGGCGGCGGCCACCGTCAAGGGCCAGACCCTGACCCAGACCGAAAACCAGCTGCTCGAGCGCCTTCAGGAGAAGGTCAAGACCCGCCGCCTGGCCCGGACCCTGATGTCCTCGCCGGCGATCGCCGTCGACCCGGCGGTCTCCTGCGAAGAGGCCAACCAGCTGTTGACCCGCTACAACATCAATGCCCTGCTGGTCACCGCCAAAAGCGGCGGCCGGGAGGAGCTGCGGGGGTACATCACCCGGCAGGTCATCGAAAAGGCGCTCTTCCACAAGCTCGGCGGCGTGCCGGTGCGCGAGTACATGACCACCGAGGCGGCCAGCGTCGGGCCCGAGGCCGACCTGCCGGAGATCCAGAAGAAGATCATCGAAAACAAGCAGCGCATTCTGCCGGTGATGCAGGAGGGCCGCATCGCCGGCGTCATCACGCGCACCGACCTTCTGAACGTCCTGGTCGGCCACGGGCGGCCGGAGGCCGGGGCGTCGGTCGAACCCCTGCGGGACTCCTTTCTGCCGCGCACCCGCAACGTGACCAAGTTCATGCAGGAGCGGCTGTCGCGCCGCCTGATGGGGGTCCTGAGGCAGATCGGGGACGTGGCGAGCTCCCTCAACTGCGGCGCCTATGTGGTGGGCGGCTTCGTGCGGGACCTCTTCCTGTACCGCAGCGACGAGGACCTGGACATCGTCATCGAGGGCGACGGCATCGCCTTCGCCCGGCAGTTCGCCAAAATCGCCGGCGCCCGCATCCACGCCCATGAGAAATTCGGCACGGCGGTGATCATCTACCCGGACGGGATGAAGATCGACGTGGCCTCCGCCCGCATGGAATACTACAAGTTCCCGGCCGCCCTGCCGGTGGTGGAGATGAGCTCGATCAAGCTCGACCTCTACCGCCGGGATTTCACCATCAACACGCTGACGATCCAGCTCAACCCGGACCGCTTCGGCATCCTGATCGACTTTTTCAACGCCCAGAAGGACATCAAGGAGAAATCCATCCGGGTCATGCACAACCTGAGCTTCGTCGAGGACCCCACGCGGGTGTTCCGGGCCATCCGCTTCGAGCAGCGGTTCGGGTTCAGCATCGGCCGGCTGACGGCCGGGTTGATCCAGAACGCGGTGCGGATGGATTTTTTCCGGCAGCTTTCCGGGCGAAGGGTGTTCAACGAGCTGCAGCTGATTCTGCAGGAGGAAAACCCGGCGGCGGCCGTCGCCCGGCTCAGGGATTTCAACCTGCTCAAGGAGGTGCACCCCGGCCTGGTGTGCGACAAGACCATGCTCGGGCTGATGCACGCGGTCCGCCAGGTCGTGGCGTGGTATGATTTGCTTTTTCTGGACGAATCCTATATGAAGTGGGCCGTTTATTTTCTGGCCCTGATCCATCCGTGCGAAAAGGAGCAGGCGCTGGAGATCTGCCGGCGCTTCGAGCTAACGCCCCGATTGCGGAAACTCTTCGTGGAGTCCCGTGCCAAGGCGCAGGAGTGCCTGCACGCGCTGGCGCGCAGCCTGCCGTCCGAACCCAGCCGCGTGTATCACCGGCTGGCCGGGTTCCGGACCGAGCTCATCCTGTTCATGATGGCGGCCGCCGACCAGGAGAAGGTGAAAAAAGCCATTTCGCTGTATTTCACCCACCTGCGCCGGACGGCCATCTTTCTGAAGGGGGAGGACCTGCAGCAGATGGGGGTCCGTCCCGGCCCGATCTACCGGGAGGTCTTCCAGGCGGTCTTCGACGCCAAGCTGAACGGCCGGGTCAAGACGCGCGAGGAGGAGCTCGAGTTCGCCCGGGAACGGCTCCGCGGAGGCCCCCCGGAGACGCCGCCTTTCGGCCGGCCGTGAAAAGGAGTAGACCCGACACGCATGAAAAAACGTCTTTTGAGCGGAATGCGGCCCACCGGGCCGCTGCACCTGGGAAACTACCACGGCGCGCTCGCCAACTGGGTGCGCCTGCAGGAGCTGTACGACTGCTTCTTCTTTGTCGCCGACTGGCATGCCCTGACCAGCGACTACGAGAAGCCGGATCACATCCGGGGGTACACCACCGAGATCCTGCTCGACTGGCTGAGCGCGGGCCTCACCCCCGAGAAGAGCACGCTCTTCATCCAGTCCCGGATCAAGGAGCACGCCGAACTCTTCCTGATCCTGTCGATGATCACGCCGGTGCCCTGGCTGGAGCGCAACCCGACCTACAAGGACCAGATCGACCAGCTCAACAACAAGGATCTCTCCACCTTCGGGTTTCTGGGATACCCCGTGCTTCAGGCGGCGGACATCATCATGTACAAACCCTACGGCGTTCCGGTGGGGGTGGATCAGGCGCCGCATGTCGAGATCACCCGGGAGATCGCCCGCCGCTTCAACTATTTCTACGGCCCCGTGTTCCCGGAACCCGAAGTCATCCTGACCGAGACCCCCAAGCTGCTCGGCACCGACCGCCGCAAGATGAGCAAGAGCTACGGCAACGCCATCTTCCTCTCCGACCCGCCGGAGACCGTCGCCGCCAAGGTGGCGACCATGATCACGGACCCGCAGCGCATGCGCAAGAGCGACCCGGGCAACCCCGACGTGTGCAACGTCTACGATTTTCACAAGCTCTACTCGCCGCCGGGGGTGGTGGCGGACGTCGACCGGCGCTGCCGCTCGGCCGACATCGGCTGCGTCGATTGCAAGAAGCGGATGGCGGCCCACCTGAACGCCTTCCTGGAGCCCATCCGGGAGCGGCGCCGTTTCTACCTGGAACGCCCCGGGCTCGTGGAGGAGATCATCACCGCCGGCAGCGACAAGGCCCGGCAGACGGCCGTCAGGACCCTCGAGGAGGTCCGGGCGGCCGTCAAGCTGTGAGGGGACGAGGTCGACGGTGACGGAACGGCATGCAACCGCGGAGGCGCCCTACCGGGTGAAGCTCTCGGACATCTTCGAGGGCCCGATGGACCTGCTGGTGCACCTGATCAAGAAAAATGAAATCAACATCTACGACATCCCGATCGCACTGGTCACCGAGCAGTACCTGCAGTACCTCGGGTGGATGGACGCGCTGAACCTCGACTATGCGGCGGAGTTCGTCGTCATGGCCTCCACGCTGACGCAGATCAAGTCCCGCATGCTGCTGCCGGTGCACCCCGAGGAGGAGGGCGAGGAAGAGGACCCGCGGCAGGCGATCGTGCGGCCGCTGCTCGAATACCTGAAGCTCAAGTCGGCCGCCGAGCAGCTGGCGGAGCGCCCGCTGCTGGGCGAGGACACCTTCACGCGGCCGGCGCAACCCGCGGCGCTGGCCGCGGCCGGCGACGAGGAGGTCGTCAAGATCGGCCTGTTCGAGCTGATCGACGCCTTTCAGAGAATTCTCGCCGGGCTGCCGTCCGAGGCCTGGATCGAATTCACCGCCGACACCGTTTCGGTCAAGGAGCGCATCTCGCAGATCGCGGACCGGCTGGAGGCCAAGGGGTCGCTCACCTTCTACGAGCTGTTCTCCGAGCAGCCCACTCGCAGCGAAATCGTGGTCACCTTTTTGGCGGTTCTGGAAATGGTCAACCTGGCGTTGATCCGCCTGGTCCAGCACGTGAACTCCGGGATCATCAGGATATTCTACCTGTGATGGACGACCTCAAGAACATCATCGAAAGCCTGCTGTTCGTGGCCGAAGAGCCGTTGGGCCCCGAACGCATCAAAAAACTCGTGGGGCCGGTGGAGGCCTCTGAGATCCACCAGGCGCTCGCCGCCCTTCAGGCCGACTACGACTCCCGCCGGGGCGGCTTCTTCCTGTCGGAGGTGGCCGGAGGGTTTCAGTTCCGCACCCGCCCGGAGTACACCGCCTGGATCCGTCGGCTGGTCGACCCCAAGCCCGTGCGCCTGAGCAAGGCCGCGCTGGAAACCCTCGCCATCATCGCCTACAAGCAGCCGGTCATCCGGACCGACGTCGAGCACATCCGCGGGGTGGACTGCGGCGGCGTGCTGCGGCAGCTGCTCGAACGCAAGCTGATCCGCGTTCTGGGGCGCAAGGAGATCGCGGGGCGCCCCCTGATCTACGCCACGACCAAGAGGTTCCTGGAGACCTTCGACCTCAAGGACCTGAAGGACCTGCCCACGCCGAAGGAGGTCGAGGAGTTCGGCAAGCCGCCTCTCGAAGAACGCGGGCACGTCACGATCGAGCCGGACGAGGAGGCGGAGCCGGAGGCCGAGCCCCTCGCCGGGCCGCCGGTTCAACCCGCGGAGGAGGGCGCGCCCACCGGGGACGGCGCCGCGCCGGCCGACGCCTGCGACGAACCGGCTGAGGCAGAAGCTGCGCCACCACCGGAGGAATCCGGCACCTCGGAAGACGAGCAACCCATAGACGCTGCCGAAGGCACCACAGGTGAAGATGCCCGTGCGAACGAACCATCGCTGTCGGACGGAATGAAGGCGGAAGTTCCATCCGAAAAAAAACTTGATTTCGGCCCGGAAAGAACGTAATAAAAATCCTGCCGATCAGCGGCAGGATTTTCAGGGCGCTTAGCTCAGCGGGAGAGCGCTACCCTCACACGGTAGAAGTCACTGGTTCAAATCCAGTAGCGCCTACCAAAAAGATCCAGGGGTTACGGTTTAGGCCGTAGCCCCTTTTTCGTTTATTGTGGCCGGATCCGAAAATTTTTCCCTCCAAACGTGTTACGGCCTATTGATTGGCCGACTTCATGAGGTGGGCATACTGTAGTGGTCAATAGAAGCCGGGCACGGTGTATCAGAAAAAAATCATCACATTTTCTTCAAAAAGCCTTGACAAATACCACGTAGTAGGATAGCCATAACTCCAGCCTTAAGCCTAATCTCGGAAGATATCGAGAGCGGGGGACCCAAGTTTTTGGGGCGAATCGCCATTCGGCGAAGGGTAACCTTATCGGCCCTAGCCCATCAGCTAACCTCGCAGGCGTCGATGAGGAAAACCTTCGGAATCGAACGGGGGTCTTTCCTCCACCAATTCGATACCGGAGGTATACCGCATGACCGCTTATCATTCCCCGGCAGCACCCTGTAATTTCAAAG
>JALOPD010000538.1 GCA_025454075.1 Desulfobacterales bacterium
ATTGCGGCGATCAGGGCTTTCGAAAAGCAGCAGGCGATGCCAGATACAGGCCGCATTTCGGGTGATCTGCTCACGCGGTTGACGCGCCTTTCGGCGCCGTCGCGCAATGCGGAGAAGCGCTAGCCGCGCATGCTCATCCCGGCTTGAGGAAGGTCATCATGCGGTTGAAAGCCGGCATATGGATCAAGGCCTATATCCGCCGTCTTGCAACGGAAGGCGTGATGGCTGTGGTCGTGCGCCACGGCGATGATGATGCGGGAGCGGTTTTCATTCGCGTCAACAGGCTCGATGGTTCGTCCAATCTGTTCGGTCCTGCTCCGGCAGGGCTCGATGAAGCCCAGATGGAGCGTCCGATTATGGCTTTGTTCGACGGGCGGCCTGTGCGCGATGAAGAGGCGGACGTTTATCTCGACCGGCAACGCAGTTTTGATTCCGATCTTTGGATCGTCGAGGTGGAATCCCGTGATGGGCGCCATTATCTCGACGACTGGCTGATGCGGTGAACGCCGCGCGGCGCCGGTATTCTGTTTCGTCAGCGTTGGTCTGCAACTTTGCGGCAGTTCGCGCGGGCCAGTTCAGCATCGGTTCGGGCGCGATAGGCGAAGCCGAGGTCCGGGGCCCGCAGGATGGCGAGGCCCTTGCGCGCTTGGATGCGAAGTTCTGTCTGTCTGGGCGATCGCAGGCCCTGCGCCTCGGGCGTGAGACCCATGAAGCGGTCATCGTCGGGCACGAGCAACAGCGAAACCGGTGTTGCCTGACCAGGGCGGCCGGTGGCGGAGTAGATGGCCGTGCCTTTCGGGTCATAAAGCGTGAGGTTCCAGCCGGGCGAGGGCAACAGGGCAGACAGGGCAACCTGGCCGTTGCGCGTGTCGAACATGCAGACGGCGTGTTTGAAATCCGGAGCCATAAAGGGCAGCGGCTGGGCATCCGGAGTGACAGCCGGAAGTACGATCATCGTATTTGCCTTGAGTGCCGGCGCGAGCCGATCCCAGGCCGAAGACAGCGCCATGCTGGGGGCGGTGAGCGCCGTGATCACGTGGAGAATGGCGATCGCGAAGAGCGCTGCCATGACGAGCCGCAGATCAATGCGCCTGAGCCTTACGAGGAACGCTTTCATCGGCAGCCCTTCGCATTAATCACGGGAACGCGGCCTGTCAGGTCTGCATCTTCCGTGCCTGTGCCGGTGGCCACACCCATATCGATGAGGGTGTAAACGACGCTCAGGTTGCCGGCTCCTCCCGTCGGGAGCCAATTGCTGCCGCCCGCAGAGCGAGAGAGTTGGGCGACGAAACGGCCATCGGTCGAAACCGCGCCCGTCGCGCTCGTGAAGACATGGCGCTGCGCCGGGTTCTGGATAAGCCGGCCACTGGAGTCAAACACCGCGAGGCTCCACCAGGAGGACATGGGGGGGCGAACCACCACTTCGTAATCGCACGACGAGTGCAATGTGGCGCCAGCACCATCGGTGGTCGCCACCCATGTCTCGGCGACGTCGGAAGGAAGCGGGAGTGCCCCAAGGCGAGCGTAGTGCGCGCGCGTGTAGGGATCGGCGTCCCCCCGCGCGGCGGCGGTCCACATCCTCCAGGGTCCCGACGTCACCGTGGTGAGGCTGGTTCCCCTATCCATCATGTAATAGGCCGTGCTCAATCCTGCCGTTACGACGACGACGATAAAAAGGGCCCAGTCCGTGAGCAGACGCAGAATACCAGCGATGCGCTTCTTGATCTGGTGCCGCCAGAAGGCGGTTCTGCGCAGCCGGTTGATGAGAGAGCGGCCACGCTGCCGGCGTTCCTGCAGTCTTTCAAACGAGAGATAGCTTTTCGTCGTTTTCGCCTCGCCGTGAAGAGCGGGGATCATTCCACAGCTCCTGTCGCGCTGCCGGTGCCAGCGCCGGCCGTGCGGCCTGGCGAGGGGTTAGGAAGTGCTGCGCGATCGCCCGGTTTGCCTGCCGGTGTCGGCGGAATGTTGTTGCCTGGTTTGTCACCAAGTCCTGCCGCCTTGCGCAGATCTGAAGCGACTTGGCGGAGAGCTGTTCGGGCTGCGTCCGGCAGTCTGCGCGAAGCCTTTGCCGCGGCTTCCGCTTCACCGGACAATTGTGCGGCAAGTGCCGGATCGGTGCGCCTCAGTTCCGCAATGCGTTGCTGCTCGGCGATCTGGACGGGGTGCGGGTCGAGACCGGGCATGGTTGGAATGTTCATGTCCTTGTGGGCCACGGCCATGAAGTCGTGCCAGATCGGTGCTGCGATCTGGCCGCCGGTGTTGCCGTTGGCCATCGGCCGGTTGTCGTCATTCCCGAGCCACACGGAGGCGACGTAGCGGCCGGTGAATCCCACAAACCAGATATCGTTGGGACCCGAACTCGTGCCCGTCTTTCCGGCCGCGTGTGTGAATTCCAGGCCTGCGCGTTGGGCGGTGCCATCGGTCACGACCTTGTTCATCATCCAGTTCATGCCCGCGGCCACCTCGGGCTTCACGATCTGCGGAGCCGGAGGCTCGTCCCGTTCGCGGCTGTAGATGAGTTCGCCC
>JALOPD010000539.1 GCA_025454075.1 Desulfobacterales bacterium
GTCGGCCGACACCAGCGCGCGAAAGCCGCCCTGCCCCAGCCGCGCCTGCGCGTCCTGCGAGCCGGCCGCAGCGGCCGGTTCAAAGCCGGCGCGCTGCAGCTCGCGGCTGAGCACGGTGCGCTCCGCGGCATTGGGTTCCACGATCAGGATGGGAATCGACTCGGACGCCACAATCAGTCTCCATTAAAGGCCGCGCGGCTCTGAACGGCGGACGCGGCACACCTGTCTCGGGGAGATCAAGCAAGCCCTGTGCCATTGGACGCCACCCCGGTCGGGATGGCGTCTATCAGAGGAGCTCAGGATGAAACGGCCGGAGAGCGGCAGCGTCACCGGCGCGACCGCCGGTTGGCGTGCAGGGCCGGTCGTTGGAAAACAGGCATCAGGCCGTCAGCCGAGGCGCTGAGAGCGTTGGCCCGTTTGCCCGTGTACCCGGAGATAAGTAACGGGCCGAGGGCAAGCGGAATTAGAGTAGGGATTTCACTCCTCGTCGGCGGGGAGATCGCCTGCCGGCCGCAGCTGGTGGCGCTTGATTTTCTCGACCAGGGTGGTGCGGTTCAGGTGCAGGAGCTTGGCCGCCTTGTTCTTGACCCAGCGCGTCTTCTCGAGAGACTGCAGAATGAGGGCCTTCTCGAATTCGGTCACCGCGCTGTTGAGGCAGATGCCCTCCTCCGAGATCTCGATCGCGGCCGGCGCCTCGACCGGCCGCAGCGCCCCGCGCATGGATTCAGGCAGGTCGCGGCGGGTGATGATGCCGTTGCCCTTGAGCACCACGAGGCGCTCGATCAGGTTCTTCAGCTCGCGCACGTTGCCCGGCCAGGCGTGAGCGCTCATGGCCTCGAGGGCGTCTTCGCTGATGCCCTTGACCTGCCTGCGGCTCCTGCAGTTGGACTGCTCGAGGAAGTAATTGGCGAGGTAGGGGATGTCTTCGGGACGCTCGCGCAGCGCAGGCAGCGTCATGGGGATCACGAACAGCCGGTAGAACAGGTCTTCGCGGAAGGTGCCCTTCTGCACTTCCTCGGAGAGGTCGCGGTGGGTGGCGGCGACGATGCGAACGTCCACTTTGATGGTCTTGGCGCCCCCGACCGCCTCGAACTCGCCCTCCTCCAGGACTTTGAGCACCTTGACCTGGAGGTCGGGGCTCATGTCGCCGATTTCGTCGAGGAACACGGTCCCGCCGTCGGCCAGTTCGAATTTCCCCGGCTTGGAGGTCGTCGCGCCGGTGAAGGCCCCCTTCACGTGCCCGAACAGCTCGCTTTCGAGCAGGTTCTCGGGAATGGCGCCGCAGTTGATGGAGATGAATGGCTTGGCGCGGCGGCCCGATTTCTTGTGGATGGCGCGGGCGACCAGCCCCTTGCCCGTCCCGGTTTCGCCGTTGATGAGGATGGTGCTGTCGCAGTCGGCCACCCGCTCGATCAGATCAAAGATGTCCACCATGCGCGCGCCCCGGCCGATGATGTCGTCGAAGCGGCAGGCGACGCCGGCGGACGAGGCGTCCGGGGCGGGGGCGGGAGTCGCGAACAGGTCCAGTTGCTCGGATCCGGTCTTGCGGGCGGCAGCGGTTTGCACGGGGCCTCCTTCTCCAGCGGGTGCAGTCCCTTTCGCAGGACGGCGGCTTTGGCGTCCAACCATCGCGGGGAAGTTTAGCAAGTAGCATGCCGCGAGCGTCAAAAAATGGTCGCCCCGCATGCTCTCCACCGAGCTGCGGGTTGACGCACTGGGAAAAAGCGTCAAGGGGTGGTGGGAGGGAGGAAACGGGATGCACTACATTTTGAACCGTTTGTCCGTTGCCGAGCTGCAGCTGAAATGCATCGAGGGCCCAGACGCAGGTGGATGGATCTCCCCTGCCCCGCCCGGGAAATTTGCAGGACGCGAAGAAAACCCTGTCCTGCACGGCAGCTACACTCCGACCGAGTGGCGACCCCCGCCCTCGACAGCGCCCATTCGAGCAACCGCACGCAGCCGCGTTTTAGACAAATAATTCGCAACCACTTGATTTTGCAAACCAAGCTACAGGTGCGGCCGACGGGTGCATCTCGCTGTCAAATCCCGTGCGGCAGGGCGCAACATCAGGGTCGTCGTTTGTGCATTCTGCAAAACGACGTTTACATTTTGCAAACGCGAAAAAGAACCCGGCTAAAACGATGCCTTGGCCTCCTCGATGGAGTTCGACACGGCGACCTGGCCCGTTTCCTGGAACCCCTTCAACTCCTCGGCCTGCTTGGCGCCGGCGACCAGCTTGACGGCGATGCCGGCTTTTTGGCAGCCCTGGAACACCGTGATGATCAGCTTGATCAGAAGCACATTGGTCTCGGAGACCCCGCTCATGTCGAGCACCATCTTCTTCAACTGGGCCGCACCCATGTCCTTGATCTTGGCGGCCAGTCCGCTTTCCACCTCCACGGTCACGGGCCGCGTGACCTTGGCCGGCAGCGTCAGGACGACCACGTCGTCGACCTGGCTGAAGTAGCGCGCGACCTTGCTCTCGGGGGACTCCTCCTCGCCGCGGGCCTCCAGCGGGACGATC
>JALOPD010000022.1 GCA_025454075.1 Desulfobacterales bacterium
AGCGCCGCTTGTACCGCCGGGCATGGAATAGATAGCAGCAGGGTTAACAGCGTCATTACCATACTGACCGGGGCCAAATTTTTTCGGATACCCTTCATGTCGACCTCCCTTTACCGCGTTTCAAAGGTTTCCATTATCAGCTAAAATACACAATGGCGCGACTCTATGACTCACGATAGACCGACAATTACTTAATCTGCCATTTGAGTTGAAATTCTATCTCTTCATCTGTTTTACCGCGCTCGTGTTCGATATTGATAATAGCCGTGGTGGGAATAGAGATGCGCTCTCCGGCCACCTGAATCCGAAATGATTTGCCTTTTTCAATGCTATCCGCCAAGCGGCGCAGTTTAATCACAAATTGCTTCGCGGGATAATTTTTCTCAATGTCACGCTTGGTCTTGTTCTTTCGTATCATCACTGAAATTCCTCCTTTGATTCACATTATACGACGCACATTACACGACTCAATTCAACATCTACGTTGCCGACTCAATAAGTCGCGATTCCGGCAGTCCCAAGGCAAGCAGCTGTCCCCGTAAACGCTGGAGATGACGCAGCTCACAGCTGACAAAAAGGAAGTGTGCGTGGGAAGCATAATAGAACGCTGCGCAGCCGCACCCAGCGCCTTCATTGTCTGATTTCTCCCACGCCGTGCATGTGAATGTCGCGCTGCGGGAAGGGTATCTCGATGCCGGCCTTTTTAAGCTCGTCAAAGATGGTGAAGTACAGGTTGCTCTTGACCACCCGCTCCGCATAGGCCCGCATGTCTATGCAGAAGGCAAGGCTGAAATCGAGCGAGCTTTCGCCGAAGCCGATGAACAGCACCCGCGGTTTCTCCTGCCGGGACACCGTGGGCTCCCGCTCGGCGGCCGCCAGCAGAATCCGCTCCACCTGCCGGGGGTCCGACCCGTAGGAAACCCCCACGGGCAGCGCGACCCACACCAGCGGCGACGACAACGTGTAGTTGACGATCGTGTTGGACACGAGGCTGGAGTTGGACACCAGGTACTCCACGTTGCCGCGCGTTCGCACCCGCGTCGACAGGGCGTTGATGTCGGTGATCACGCCGGTGCCGTCCTCGATTTTGATCCAGTCGCCCCTGCGGACCTTGCCTCCGAAGATGATGATCAGGCCCGAAATCAAGTTGGCAGCCATGCCCTGCAGGCCGAGGCCGATGCCCACCCCGATGGCGCCGGCAAAGACCAGCAGGAAGCCGAAGTCCACTCCCACCGAGTCGAGGGCGATCAAGGACCCAATCCCCAAAAAGGCCAACCGGATCAGCGTGTTGACGGCATACCCGGCCCCCTGCTCGACTCCGAAGGCGGGGTAGATCTTGTAGTCCAGATACGCCTGCAGCAGACGGGAGGCATAGATGAAAAAGAAAATGATCAGGAGCGCCTTCAGGACGACCCAGATGCTGATGCCGGTCTTGCCGACGGTGACCACCGGGAAGGACAACACCCGTTCGATCGGCGCCAGCAGGCCGACCATGTCCAGCAGCAGGGCCGCTGCCGCCACGGCGGTCGCGTACACCAGAAAAGACCGCACGGAGCGGACCAGCAACTGGGCGGATTCATCCCCCGTGGAGAGCCGTTCGGCCAGGCGATGCAGCCAGATGCGCAGCGCGTGATAAACGAGGCTGAGCAGGATCAGGGCGCCCGCCGTGGACCAGATCTTCACCAGCAGCAGGCGGCCGATCTCGCGGAAGCCGAAACACCACAGCAGGGCGAGCGCAAACGAAACGCCGACCAGCGGGTAGTAGTAGCGGTTGAGGACGCGGACGTAATTCTGGTAGCTGTGGTAGGGCAGGGGCGGCAGGAAGGAGAGCAGCGCCCGCTTGTTGAGCATCAGCAGCAGGAACACGCAGGCCACCGACACGGAGATGGCGAACCGCAGGAAGGCCAGGACGTCCTTCGGGAAGCGGAACGCCTCGGCGGCCCAGTACAACACGATGCCGCTCACGGCGTACAGCAGGACCACGCGGGCGATCTGGAACACCCGGCCCCCGTGAGCGGCGGTGACCGCGAACAGGTCGCGGGTCAACAGCTCGCGCAGCAAGGAGATCGCCAGCGCCGTCAGCGACCACAGCAGGAGAAGGTCCCCGATCAAGGCGAACCAGACCGCCTTGTAGGTGATCATGGCGTGGATGGCCGAATAAGCGCCCAGGAGCAGCAGCGGGATGGCCGCTGCCGTCACCACCCGCAGAGCGGCAATGAAAAAGGGGTACAGCGGTTCAGGGATGCGGTGACGAATAGGTTGAATGGCCCTTTCGATCCGCCGCATGACACGGTTGCGGCCGAAGAGGCTGTAAAAGACGGCCGACAGAAAAATCAAAACGACCAGGGACCCGATAATTCCCAGAACACGGCTTTGGGCGGCGACCTGCTGCAGGAACTCGGGAATTCTCATCGGAAGGGACAGCAGCCATTTGTACAAGTAGTCGATGGTTTTGAGATCCCAACCGAGAGGCGTCCAGCGTGCAAGCACAATGGCTTGCTGCTGGATGTCCTCCTTGACCTGCCCGGCCTCCTTGATGAGAGCTTCCCCCATTTTGTCCGGGACGGCGATCACGGGGCTTTCCGGCTCGGCGTTCGATTTGGGGGTGTCGGCCGCCATGGTTAAACTGCTCAGAATCAGAACGCCGAAGACGAGCAGGCATCTCGCGAAGTTGTTTTTCATTCTCAACCCAATCCCCTTTAGGCCCATGGGTGCGACATGTCCGCACCGGCCGAGTCATAGTATAGATTCGTAAAAACCGCAAACCTTTGCCCTTGCGGCACCCACGCCTGAAATGTACGTGAAGTGATTCGGAAGTCGGAAGGCGTAAACCGCTGTGGGAGCAGCTTTCGGCCGCGAATAACATGAAACCGCGAATACGGACGTTGACTGGGGTGGGCCTCGCACTCAGCAGCCTTTTTTTTGCGGATGGCGCCGCCGGTATCTCGCATGCCGGGTTCACTCAGGAACCAGGGGCGATGGAGATGATCGATATCCATGCAACGGAAGCCCGGCTGAGAGACCACCTCAAGGCGCTCACGGTCGGCATCGGCGAGCGCAGCGTTCTCGTTCCGGGAAACCTCAAGAAAACGGCGGGCTATATCCGTGATTTCTACGGGGGGATCGGGATCGAGGCGCGTTTGGAGCCCTATGACTATCACGGCGTCGAGGTCGTCAATGTCGTCGCGGAGGTCCAATTGAGCCCCCGCCCCTCCCGGCGGGTCCTGATCGGCGCCCACTACGATTCGGTCGCCGGCAGCGTCGGCGCGGACGACAACGCCAGCGCCGTGGCCGTGCAGCTCGAAACCGCCCGGCAGGTGACGGCGCTGAGAGGATGCAAAGATTTGGACGTGACCGTCGTGTTCGTGTCCTTTGCCCTCGAAGAACCACCGGTCTACGGCACGCGGTTCATGGGAAGCCGGGTCTACGCCGAGCAGGCCCGGCGCCGGAACGAACGAATCGACGCCATGCTGTGCCTGGAGATGGTCGGCTACACCTGCCCCGAAACGGGGTGCCAGTCCTATCCGTTCCCGGATCCCTTTTTGCCTGCGCCTGCAGATGAATCGAAGACGTTGAGTTCAGCCGGTATTCCGAAGAAAAATTGTTATATACAATAGCGATCTGCCAATTTGGACCTGGGTCACTTGTTACGTACAGGCTGTCAGTATCAACTGAACTTGGGAGATCACTTTTCGTTGGAGATATTCCAGAGGACAGCTCATTGTAACCGTCTTCTTGTGCAAGGTGGCTTGGTGCAAGACTGCTTTTTCCAAGCCACCTGTTTTTTTTGATTACATTCGTTTTGCAGGTCGAATCCGCAGCAAACGGTCGCCTCCGGCACGCCCAGGACCGTATGCATCGGTATCGGATGTGATGACATACAGGTATCCGTCGCTTCCTTGCGCCACATCCCGCAGCCGGCCGAAACTGTCTTTGAGCAGATGTTCCTGCCCAACCGGCCTATGCCCGTCCATCTTCAGGCGGACCAACCGTTTGCCTTTTAGATTTACAAAAAAGAAATCACCTCTCCAGGCGGGGAATGCACCACCGAGATAAAAAGTGCATCCGGCCGGTGCGATGGCTGGAGTGTACTCAACCAAAGGCGGTGCGGTTCCTTCACGTTTTTCGCGGTGATGGACAAGCGGCCAGCCGTAGTTGCTCCCAGCGGTGATGAGGTTCACCTCGTCTCCTCCCCCGGGCGCGTCATCCCAGGAGGGACCGTGCTCGGTCTGGAGGATGAAACCGGTCTCGGGATGAATCGCCATGCCTTGAGAGTTGCGGTGTCCCCAGGAGAATATTTCTGGACGTGCGTCTTTTCGGCCCACAAATGGATTGTCACCCGGGGTCGATCCGTCGTCGTTCAACCGCAGAGTCTTGCCGTTTAGGTCCATGAGATCCTGGGCTCGCCATCCTTCGCCGCGTTCACCGAGACTAATATAAAGCTTCCGATCGATGCCAAACCGGATGCGGCAACCAAAATGCTTGGCTTTTTGACTGCCGGGCACTCCAGGAAAAACCGCCAGCGGATTCTTCAATCCCTGCGCGGTCTCTTCGAAACGCGTTACCCTGGTCATCAGGCCCCTATCGGTTTCCACCGTGTAGGCGAGGTAGATCATCCGGTTAGCGGCAAAGTCGGGATGCAAAGCGACGTCCAGCAGCCCACCCTGTCCCTGATAGGCAACAGGGGGAACACCCGACACCGATTCCGGCAAGAGTCGGCCGAGTTCCACAACCCGCAACCGACCGGGGCGCTCGGTTATTAGAAGGCGGTTACCAGGGGCCGGCACGACAGCCCACGGGCTTTCAAGCCCTTCGGCGACAACATCCACGCGAAAGGTGTCAGAATTGGATTCCAAAAAAGGAATCTCTTCCGAAGACAGCCGGGCCTTTATCCACGACAGGAAATCGTAGGCATCGGCCGCGGATATCCACACGATGGAACTGATTACTATCAAATAAACGGTGCGTGCAGCGGTCCGCATTTCCAACCCCCTTTCACTTTAATACTCAATCATATGATGCTGTGAGGATGTGCTCATCCATCGATGATCCCAGCCGGGGCGACTCTTGAAAGGCCGTCGGGTTGATCGCCTTAATATATGTTCGCAATCCCTCTACGATCGAATCGGCCAGATGGTTCTGGTAGGCGGATGTTACCAGACGTCGGCATTCCTCTCGGTTGCTGATGAAGGAAGTCTCAACCAAAATGGAAGGCATTCGGGCTCCTATAAGCACATAAAAGGGCGCTTGTTTCACCCCTTTGTCCTTGATTCGGTCATAGCCCCGGTGGCTCATGTTTGCAATCAAGGAATCCTGCACCAACTCGGCCAGATGTCGTGATTCGTTGATCTTGGCATTTTTCAGCAAATCATTCAGGATTGAGTGCAGGTCACTGATGTTTTTTGTGGAGGTAGCGTTTTCCATGGCCGCAACCCGAATGGACTCATCATCCGTGGCCAGGTTCAAGAAATAGGTCTCAATGCCGTAAGCCCGGGGATCGCGCGAAGCGTTTGTGTGGATGGACACAAAAAGGTCCGCGTGGCGAGTGTTGGCGAACGCCGTGCGCTCTTCCAAAGTCAGGTATCGGTCGCCGGTTCGCGTGAGGATCGCTTCGATGCCCAAATCGTCACGGATCTTGGCGACAACGCGCTTGGAAATGGCCAGGACCACATCCTTCTCATGAACCCCCGGAATGAAACCCGGCGCTCCGAAATCCTTGCCGCCGTGCCCTGGATCAACCGCAATGCGCCTGACTCCAAGGGCCAGCTGCCTGGCGAGCGCCCCGCGCGGAACCTTGCCGGTGAACCGATTTGTGGTGCCTTTACGGGACCCCTCGGCCGGCTTCTCCGCTGCGTGGGGTGCGCCGTTCTTGCCCCAAACATCGATCACGACGCGGAAAGGATCGCGCAGTGAGAATACCTGGTATGAGTCAATGGACTTTATGTCGACCACGACCCTAACCGAGTTCGGTGTATACCGTGCCGCACGCGCATTGCTCAGCAGGTCGTCGTTTATCGGAATGCTGGTCTGCAACCCCTCATCGAGGGTGCTGTTGCTCAGATCCACGTAAAGTCTTGGGGGCTTGTTCAGATCCGGATTTTTCTTGAGCAGATGGTGATTGTAATCTACCTCTTGATCCCCGTGGATCACCACACGGGTGTAGCTCGGATTGGACCAGTATCGCAGCTGCTGGACAACGGCCAATCCGGTTCCTGCATCACGCAGTTTGCCGGGTGTAGGAGAGGATTTTCTCAGCTTCGACTCGGGTAGTTCAGTTGATCCGGAAGAAGGAACCGTACGCTTGGCAGCCGCTTTTGGCGTCGCCCGTACGACGGCCATGGCCTTTAGTTCCTCTGCCGCCTTCTTGGCAAATGGGCTGTTGGGGAAATCCGCGACTATTCTTTCGAAGTTCTCCCGGGCGGCCCGCTGGTCGGAGCTGAATTTAAGCCCTTTGTGAAGCCCGATGTAAAGAACGGCCTCCAGGTATAGCGCCTGCGCCGACAATGGCCCTTCGGGGTCCTCCAGATAGGCATTGTGAAAACGCCCGATGCACAGCATCCATGCCCGTCGGCCGGTTTCGGTGGGCCTGGTTTTGCTCAGCTTCTTGAAGCAGGTTTCGGCCTCTTTCAAGTGTTTTTCTTGGGCAGAAGATGCCGGTGCGGAAGGGTTTTTTGTTGTCGATTCCTGTAAGACTGCTTCAGTCATAACGCGGTTCAACTCGGTGGACTCATTTTTGGCGGTGTCTTCCGGCAAGCGCGCAGCGGTTTGAATTTTTTGCAATGCCTTGGATGAATGCTCTCGGTATTTGCTCTCGGGAAATTTCTCCTGCACCTGGGATAGCAACTCCATCCCTTTTTTCTGGTCGGATGGGTTCCGGGAATATCTGAAGAGCTCCAAATAGAGCCGGCCGACGTGATATAGGCTGGCAGGCGCCCAAGCCCCTTCAGGGTTCTTGCGGTACACATCCTGATACTTCTCGATGCACTGCAGCCACTGGTCACGGTACTTCATTGCGTGGGGTTTCTGGCGAAGGGCGGCGGCGCATTTTTCGGCTTCAAAAAAGCGCCGGTTCAATTCCGAAGCAGAATCGGCTCTGGAGTTAACCGGAGAATTCAGTGTGATTAGAAGAAATAAAAGTACCAGGAAATTTTTGTGCATCTTGAACAGAGCGGCGGTTATTCGTCTGAGGAATTAGTAAGGTTGAGCAAGGACAGCGCCGTATTCCACTCGGAATCCGCTATGCAGATTGACCGGATTCTTGGTGATCAATTTTCGGTGCCTATTTCAGCCGCATAATAGCATGCGAGATACCATCGCTGCTTCTGAATTCAAATTCGTTCTCGCCAATCTTGTAGATCTTGGAGCAGCTCTCCGCACCTTTTCTCAACCAGGTCCAAGTACTACAAAATTCGTCGTTATTTATCCTGTAGGTCCCTTTGTCGTTACCGGAACCCCAGTCACATTCCTGCCGCCTGTCCGGAAAATACGTAACGGAAACGCGTGTCCCTGAACTCAGAACCTCTGCGGCTCTTTCCGTTTGAAATAGGAATTCAAGCTCAGTTTGATTCAGCCTTTTAGCCCCTGAAGGATCCAGCTGAAGTTCGGCACATCCACAAAAAATTATGCTGGCTCCAGCAATAGCGAAAGCAAAACAAGTTTGCTTTTTCATGTTCTGGTTCGTTCCTCTCGCAGAATCGATCCACGTGTATTGCCATTACCCCAGTTGCCACATGTGGCAACCCAGAGGTATCATGAAATAGGATAAAGGTGCGCCCCATATACTGCGGGTCGGCGGATAGAATAGGGGGGGCGGAGGTATATGGGCAGATTAAGTTATCAAATGTTAATATCGCAGCTTCTATCTTGTCAAGAGATATCGCAAATGGACAGCACAAAGCCCGGGAAGTCTGAGGCTGTTCCAATGCACCTTCGAGAATCGCAGGGAAAGCTCATGAACGCTTAGAGAGGCGGAAAATTCCCGCTGACAACCTTGATAAATATTCAAGGATGAAACATCGCTCCTCCTGAAGCGATTGCTCAGGAAGGGCTTCGACTGGAAACTTCTATGCTTGGGGGTGGGTCAAAATTGGATGCCGATAGCGGGTCTATATTCAATGCCGTTTGACAAGCATGGTTGAAAAAATAATGGCCATATCAATACGTTCGCTCATTGATCTCGCACATCAAGAACTTTTTTAACAAAAGGCAGAATACTCTCCACGAGTTTCTCCTTGCTGGCTCCTTGGATTTTGAAAGCAACCTCCCATCGCAAATTGTCACCTTCTTCAAGTTCATTCATGCCAAGCCCCACTATGTCGCCGCCGCAACCAAAAATCGCATTGCTGATCTTGGCCATGTCGCCCTTGACCCCGGATACGATAACGGTAATCCGCACTCCGCCCCTGTTGCCCCCGAGCAGGTTCAGAAAGGCTTTAAACAAGTCCGTCTCCGTTATAATTCCCACCAGTGATTTTTCACGGGTAACAGGGAGCGCGCTTATTTTGTTGGCAGACATAAGCACAGCCGCTTCCTCAAGCGGCGCGCCTTCATCTATCGTGATGGCCTTTGTGTTCATGACTTTATTGACCGTCAACAGGTGCAACATTTCTCTGACTTCCCACACGTTCAGCGAGGTAACCGGAGAAGGGGAGGCGTAAAGCAGATCCTTTTCGGAAACCATACCGACGATCCGGTCATCTTTGTTGACCACCGGCAGGTGCCTTACACTCTTAGCCTTCATGAGATTCAGAGCGTCTATGACTGTAATATCGCCGGTTATCGTGATTGGGGTGCGGCTCATTCGATCTCGAACAAACATGGCGTCCTCCGTCGTTGTTATTGTTTTTGATGGTCTGATTGATCTTAACCAGATTGTATCCGCATATCACGCTTTGATGCGCTTAGGCAAAATCAAGGCTGCAGTCCCGGACTTCGCATGGCCGGAAATGAATGAACCGTTCAACGTTTTGGGGTAGTAGAACAGAAACATCCCGCCCGCAACGAGTCCCATGCCGCCGAGGTGATAGACCTGGATCGACTCGCCGAGCAGCCACACCGAAAGCAGCGAGGCGAAGGCCGGGATGAGGTTGATGAAGAGCCCGGCGCGGTTGGGGCCCACCAGGTCCACCCCCTTGTTCCAGCAGAAATAGGCCGCGATGGAGGGGAAGATGGCGACGTACAGGATGCTCAAAATTATTTCGCGACTGAGGGCAACAGGGCCGGCGATCGCAAGCTCCGCCAGGTAGACAGGGAAAAGGCCGGCGGCGCCCAGGGCAAAAGTGGCCGCCAGAAAGCTCAAGGGATGGACGGCCGGGCGGCGGCGCAGCATCGCGGAGTAGAGCCCGTACGCCGACACGGCGATGATCATGAGCAGGTCGCCCTGCACGAAAGACATGGTCAGAAGGGTCTTCAGGTCCCCCCGCAGCACGATCAGGCAGGCGCCCAGGATGCACAGCGCCACGCCGCCCATCTGGCGCGTCGCGACTTTCTCCCGGTAGAGCAACAGGCTCAACAGCACGATCACGGCCGGCATGGTGGACTGGATCAGCGCGCCGTTGATGGCGGTGGTGGTGTGGACGGCGGTGTAAAGCAAGGTGTTGAAGCTTGAGATCCCCAGGAGGGCCAGCAGAAGCAGCATTTTCCAGCGCCGGGCGATTTCATTGCGGTCCTGGGCGAGCGGCCGAAGGCTGAAGGGCAGGATCAGGACGAAGGCGAGCGTCCAGCGCCAGAAGGCAAAGGCCACCGGCGGAATGAGGTCCGCCACCCCCCGGGCCAGCACGATGTTCCCCGCCCAGCACAGGGGGGCCACGCTGAGGATCAGGTATGGCAAGAGGTTCTTTGGAAAATCCCCGGCGCGTTGTTTAATCATCTTCCCCTTATGAATTGTGTGCCAAAATGATGCGCGCGTCGGCGACCGTGCAGCGCTCCGGCGAGCAGAACACGGGGTTCAGGTCGATGGAGTCGATCCGGTCGCCGAGCTCCATGACGAGGCTCGAGAAGGCGAGCATCATCGCCGTCAGCTTCGGGACGTTGACGGCGGCGAAGCCGCGGTGGCCGGTGAGCAGCCGGCTGCCGCGCAGGCAGGTCAGCATCGATTCGACGTCGCGCGGTTTGAGCGGCGCCATGCGCGTGACCGTGTCCTTGTAGATCTCTACCGCCGTTCCGCCGATCCCCAGCAGGATCACCGGGCCGAACTGAAAGTCGATCTTGGCGCCGACGATGAGCTCGCGGCCCGACAGCATCTCGGCGACGACCACCCCCTCGAATTCCGGCAGACGGCTGAATCGGTCGTAGACCTTCCCCAGGCTCTCTGCGTCCGGGATGCCGGGTTGAACCCCCTGCACATCGGACTTGTGCATCACCTGCGGCGACACCACCTTGGCCGCCACCGGGTAGCCGATGTCGGCGGCGGCCGCGAGCGCATCGGTTTTGGATTTCGCCCAGGCGAACTTCGGTCCCGGGACCCCGGCCGCTCCCAGCAGGCGCAGGGCTTCCGGCTCCAGCACCCAGCCATGTTTGCGGGCGGCAGCGAGTATGTCCGCAGTTTCTAAACTCAGCATGGCCTGCACCTCCGCATGGCTTCCACCATGAAGGCCGCCCCGTCGATGGAGGAGGCGACCGGCACGTTGTTCAGTTCGAAGCCCTCGATCACGTGCGGCACATAGGCGACCAGCGGCTTGCCGGTCTGCTGGTGCACGTAGCTCAGCCGGGCGCCGAGATCGGAGCTGATCCCCGGGGAGTAGGGCAGCAGCAGGAGCAGCAGGCAGTCCACTTCGGGGGCCCGGCCCAGCGCGCTGACGGCCGCCTCGAAATCTTCGTCGACGGCGCTGCCCGTCAAATCGACCGGGTTTTCCAGGGAGGCGATGTCGCGAATGTTGTCCGAAAGGCCGGAGCGGATTTCCGCCTTGACGGCATCCGAAAGCCGTGGCACCTGCAGTCCGATGTCGGCGCAGATGTCCGTGGCCAGGGCGCCGTGGCCGCCGCTCACGGTGACGACGCCGACGTTGCCTTCGATGGCGCGCGGGTAGTGGCTGAGCGATTCGCAGAAGCAGGTGAGTTCGAACTCGTTGCGGGCCTCGACGATGCCGTGCTGGGCCAGCACATCGGCAAACACCTTGTAGTCGCCGGCCAGCGATGCGGTGTGGCTGCTCACGGCGCGGCTGCCTTCCGCGGTCTTGCCGGCCTTGAGCACGATCACCGGTTTGGAGAGGCCGGCGGCCAGCTCCACGAACGCGCGTCCCTCGTTGCGTCCGAAGCCTTCCACGTAAAAGGCGATGACCGTGGTGGCCGGGTCCTCGGCGAGGTAGCGCAGCAGATCGGTTTCACGGATCAAGGCCTTGTTGCCGATGCTGACCGCGAGCGACAGCCCCAGGCCCTGCTCGGCGAACTTGACCATCTGGTCGACCAGCACGCCGCCGCTCTGGCTGACGAACCCCACGCTGCCCGGGCTCGGCCGCACCAAGCGCTCGCCCGGCAGGAAAAACGTGTCGAACTTGCCCGGCGAGTAAATGCCGAGGCAGTTGGGCCCGATGAAGGGGAAATCCGCCTCCCGGGCCATCGCGGTGATGCGCTCCTGCAGGTCCGCACGGCCGCTTTCGGCGAAACCACCGGAGATGATAACGGCACCACCCACCCCTTTGCGGATGCACTGGGCGAGCGTCTCCGGCACGAGGTCGGCGCGCACGGCGATCGCCGCCAGGTCCACGGGTCCGGGGATCTCCTCCATCGTGCGGTAGACGCGGTCGCGCTTGAAAACCCCGCCTTTGGGGTTCACCGGGTAGACCTTGACCGGGTAGCGCAGGTGGATCTTGTTGTAGATCACATTGGCGGGGTGGCGATCGTTGGAGAGCGAGACCCCCGCGACCGCCATGCTGTCGGGTTTGAACAAGGGCGTGAAATTCACTATCAGGGTCCTTTATCCGGTTGGGAGCGGTTGGGAATGGTTGCTCCGGCACACCGTTCCACCCGCCGTTGAGCCGGTCCGAACGGTCGGTTCGGATGACCGGAGCGATAGCAGAGTCCTATCACAAAAGCTTCCGCCGCTGCAACGGTGGGCCGTCCGGGATGGCCTTCAAGGGGCCGATGTGTTAAAAGAGCGCCATCGGTTTGTTTTCACCCGAAGCGTATTATTTTATCGCCCATGAAATCCGACCACACGACGGCGCCCGGCACGGATGTGCCGGCCTCCCTGCATGACCGGTTGAAAACCCTCCGCTCGGAATTGCCCCGGCTGGCGGACGGGCTGAGGCTGGAGGCCGACCCGACGCTCGCCTCCTGGTGCAAGATTCTGGACAGCCGCCTCCTGAGCCGCTTCGACCCGGATTTCCCCCTGGTGGCTGCGATCTGCGGCGGGGGCTCTTCCGGCAAATCCACCCTCTTCAATTCACTGGCCGGCGGCCGCTACGCGCCGGTCGGCGGACGGGCCGGCATGAACCGGCGCGTGCTTTTTTCAGTCCCCGAGACGATGGCCGAAACATCCGGATTCATCGCGGCGCTGATGGAGCCCTTCGGGGCCGCCCCGGAGGCGTTGCGGCAGCCGGAAGAGCTTCTCCAGCCCGGCGGTCCGCTTTACATCCAATCGGCCCCGGGCCGCCTGCCGCTGGTCCTCATGGACACCCCGGATTTCGACACCGGCAGCCGCGGGCGCTACGCCAACCGCCAGAGCGCACAGGCCGCCCTCGAAGCGGCGGACATCCTGATCTACATCTTCACCAACTCCAACTACAACAACCGCGACAACACCGACTTCATCGGCCGGATGCTGACCGGCATCGGCCGCCGCAAATGTTTTCTCGGCGGTTCGGCGGAGCGCTACGTGCTCGGGGTCTTTCGCGCCGAGGAGGACAACCGCGTGGCCGCTGGCGAGCAGGGCATCCGGCTGCTGCCGGTGCGGCCGGGGGGCGCCTCTTTCGGGCAGGCCCTGCGGGCGATCGACGCGACGCAGCTGCGCCGGGAACTGCACGCCTCCATGCTGTCCGATGTCATGTCGCAGGCGGAGGCATTTCTATCCCGCGGCCGTGAGTCGCTGGCGGAGCTGCGGCGCTACACCGCCGGCGTGCGGGCGGCGCAGAACCAGTGCCTCCAGCAGGCGCTGCGGCACTTTCCGGTGGACCGCGTCATGCGGCGGTTTGCGAAAATCTGGGCGCGGACCGACCCGCCGGCGGTCAAGTTCATGCGGCGCACGGGCAGTCTGATCGAGCTGCCTTTGAAGGCCCTGGTCGGGGCGGCGGGCTGGGCGCGCGAGCGGATTTCCGGCGAGCCGCCTCCGGAAAATCCGTCGCAGCAGTTCGCCCGGAAACTCGAGGAAAACCTGTTGACGGCGACGACCGACCTGCACCAGCAGGTGCTGAGCCCGCAACTCGCAGCGGCCGCGGCGGCTGAAGCCGGTGATGCGGGCCGCCCGGCAGCAGTCAACGTACACCCCGCGGTGGTGCCGGCCCGGCAGCGGCTGCAGCAAAAAGAGTTCAGCGCCATTCTGCAGGCCGTCCTCGCCCGGCGGGAGGAGATCGGCGACATCGGCGCCGACATGGAGATGGAACTGGGTCGGCTGGCCGATCATTTCCGCAGGCGGATGGGGGTGTGGGACAAGGTCGCGCAGACCTTCTGGGCGTTCTTGAACGTGCTGCCGGCCGCCGCCGCGGTGACCTACGTGTTGTCGACCGGGGACCCCGTCGGCGGCGCGACCATCAAGGTCAAGCTGGCCGGGCTTTTCGGTCTGAAGGACCTCTACGCCCTGGTGGCCATCCCGGTCACGCGCGGACTGAAGCGGGCGGACCAGAAGCAACTCCAGGAGATGCTCGGGCCGGTGGCCCAAACCTGGCTGAGCCACAAATTCGAGGGCGTCCGGGGGATCTTCGAGCAGGAGATCACGGGCGACATCCTGCGCACGGCGGAAGAGGCGGCCGGTGAAGCCGAACGACGGATCGCCGCTGCCGGCGAATGCCTGGCGCGGGAGGCGGAGGGAGAGACGCGGTGACGACACGGAATCACCCAGCAGCGGTTCTCAAGGGCGTCGGGCGCATCGAGGCGCTGGTCTCCGAGCTTGGCCTGCTGAAATCCAACCTGGCGTCGGTGCCCCTCTGGCGGCCCGCCGCCGCGCTGGCCCGGCAGAGCGATGAAGCGGTCCGGATGATCCACGCGATCGCCGCCCGCTTCGAGCGCAGCCTGGTGGTCACGCTGATCGGCCCGTCCGGGTCCGGCAAGTCCACCCTCGTCAATGCGCTGGCGGGCGGGGCGGAGCTGTCGCCGACGGGCCGCCGCCGGCCGACCACCGGGACCCTCGTCGTTTTCGGCGCCGGGAAGGAGGACGCGGCGGAACTCATGCGCGAACTCGGCGGCGATTCGGTCGCCCTTGCGGCCGAGGCGGGTGCGCGCCTGCCGCAGGGGCTGTGCCTGATCGACACGCCCGACACGGATTCCACGGCCTTCCGTCGCCACGTCCCCGCACTGGAGCAGGCCATCGCGCATTCGGACCTGCTGCTCTGCGTCTTCGACTCCGAAAACCCTAAGCGCCGCGACCACGCGGATTTTCTGGCGCCGTTCGTGGCGCGCTTCGACGGCGAGTCCCTCGTGGCGGTCCTCAACAAGTGCGACCGGCTGGAAGCGGCGGAGCTGAAGACGAACATTCTGCCGGATTTCCGCGACTACCTCCAAAAGGGGTGGCGGGGTGCGGTCGACCGGGTTTTTTGCGTCTGCGCGCGCCGGCACCTGCGCGATCCGGCCTGGGACCCGTCGGCCGGCCCGCGCCACGAGTTCGACCAGTTCGAGGAGCTGCGCGCTCTGGTGTTCGGGCTCGCGGACCAGGGCGGCCTCGTGATCGACCGGCGCGTCGACAACGCGCGGCAGCTGCGTGCAGTCGTGCTGGGCGAAGCCGGCCGCGAGCTCGCGGCGGATCGGCAGGCGCTGGAGGAGGCGCGGCAAGCCCTGGCGCGGATCCAGGCGGAAGCCATGGCGTCCGCCGCCGCCGCGTTGCGGGATCAGGACTCCCGGCGCGGGGGAGGGCTGGGGGCCGCGGTGTACCAGAGGCTTTGCATGCGGTGGGTCGGCCCGGTGGGATGGGTCCTGGCGGCATGGACGCGGCTGATGGCCGTCGGAAGCGGTCTCGCCGCGATGTTGCGCCTGGGACAACGGTCCGGGGGGCTTTTTTCAGGCCGGCGGTCGGGAAAGGGACCGGCGCTCGCGGGGGACGGCGGCCTCGCCGCGGCGCTGCGGCGCTACCGCCTGGAGCTGGTCGGTCGATGGCCGGAGGCGGCCGAGCTGCTGGTCCGCGGGCGTTTCGATCCGGCGGTGCGGAGCATCGACACGCCGACGGCATCGGCCGGCCGGTTCGAAGAGCAGCTGTCGAGCCTCTGGGACCGGGCCATCGAGCGGGAGGTCGATGCCATGGCGCGGCGCCTCGGTGGGGCGTGGCTGCAATTCCTGATGAATGCTCCGGTCCTCGGCATTCTGGGCTACGTGGGCTGGGTCACCGTGAAGACGTTTTTCAGCGCGGACTATCTTCCCGGGGATTATTTCCTGCATGCGTTCTGGGTCATCGCCATTGCGCTGCTGCTGAGCTTTTTCGCCCTTCAAGTGCTCATCCGGCTGACGGCGAACCCCGATCGCGTCATGGCCCGCGCCCTCGATCGGCTGCAAAAGGAGGTGGCCGACCTGGACGGACTGGCGGGGCACCCCCTGTGCATGCAGCTGGAAGCCGTCCTGCGCATGGCCGCGGCCGCCTCCGGCGGATAGAAACGGCTCCATCACCCCGCCCGACGCCCGGGGGCCGCGTTGCCGTCCTCTCGAAATGCCCACAACCGATGGAGGTTGCTCCGCCTTCGAATCGGCCGGCGCCTTGCCTGCAGGCGTGAACCGAGGTCGTGGAACCATATCCGGGTCGTTCGGTCTATTTGGCCTTGGCCTTGCGGTCCGCCTCCATTTTCTGGATCAGCGCCACCCGGGCGAGCACCTCCTGGGTGGCCATGGGGCGCTCCTCGAATTTGCCGCACCAGTTCCGATCCGCCGTGACGGGCCAGACCGCAAAACGGATGTTCGTCGTGGAGGCGGCATCGGTCGTTTCGGGGTGCGGCGCGTTGCGGTGGCATTCCCCCACCAGCCCGTCGTCGGTGCCGCCGGTTTCCAACCAGTACTTGCACTTCTCGCAGACCTGAGTTTCTTCCATGGCCGTCCTTTTTTCAGAGCATGGTGCCGAGAGTGAAAATGGTTTTGATTCCAAGAGGGTTTGGGGCGGCCCGGCGGAGCCACCCCTGCGAAAGGAGGTCGGTCGAGGCCGGGATCCATCCACGGCCTTGGTGGGTATTTCGGCTGTTTGCTGGGAAAACTTAAATTTTTTCGACGGTCACGCAATAAACAGATTTTTCGAAGAAAAGTTTGGGTCGCTGGTCAGATTGACCCCCAACCGCCGCAGGCCGGCCTCGTCCCCGGGCGTGGGGATGTGCGTCAGGTGGACCTCGCAGTTTTCCAGCTCCCTCAGCTGCTCGATGGCCAACTGGGCGGCGGAGTTGACGCTGGCGCTGATGCTGAGGGCAATCAGAGTTTCCTCCAGGTCCAGGCTCACGGATTTTTCCTTCAGGATTTCGGTTTTCAAGTGGTGAACGGAATCGGTGATGCTGGCTGGAAGGAGGCGGATCTTGGCGGGAATTCCCGCCAGGTGCTTGATGGCGTGGATCACCACGCTGGAGGCGGCGTGCAGCAGCGGCGAGTTGCTGCCGGTGATGATGGCCCCGTCTTTCAGCTCGATGGCCGCCCCGCAGTAAATGCCCTCGTCTCCGCGCTGATCCCGCTGCGCCTTTTCGGCCGCCCGACGCGCCGGCTCCACCACCTGACGGTGTTCCGGGCTGAGCTCGAAGTCCTTGATGAACAGCTCCACGCGCTGCACCGTTTCGCGGTCCGCAAAGCCCATGACATACTCGCAGCGGTAGCGAAAGTAGCGGCGGATCACCTCCTGCTTGGCCGCCTGGCGCGTGACGTCGTCCTCCACGATGGCCATCCCGGCCCGGTTCACGCCCATGTCCGTGGGGGACTGATAAAAGGACGCCCCCCCGGTGATCTTCTCCAGGATCCTTTTCAGCACCGGGAAGACCTCCACGTCGCGGTTGTAGTTTACGGCCGCCTGCTGGTAGGCCTCCAGGTGGAAGGGGTCGATGAGGTTGAAATCCCGGATGTCGGCCGTGGCCGCCTCATAGGCGATGTTCACCGGGTGCTTCAGAGGGATGTTCCAGATGGGAAAGGTTTCGAACTTGGCATACCCCGACTGAATGCCGAAGCGGTAGTCGTGGTAGAGCTGGGAAAGACAGGTGGCCAGCTTCCCGCTCCCCGGGCCCGGGCCGGTGACGATCACCAGGGGTTTCCGGGTTTCGATGTACTCGTTGGCCCCGTAGCCCTCGTCGCTTACGATCAGGTTCACATCGGTGGGGTATCCTTTCGTGTAGCGATGGGTGTAGACCTTGATGTTTCTTCGCTCCAGCTTGTTTTTGAACAGGATGGCCGAGGGTTGGTTCTCGAAACGGGTGATGACGACTCCCAGGACGTCGACGCCCCAGGCGCGCAGGTCGTCGATGAGCTTGAGCGCATCGGAGTCGTAGGTGATGCCGAAGTCGGCCCGGATTTTTTTCCGTTCGATGTCCCCGGCGTAGATGCAAAGCAGGAGGTCGGCCTTGTCCCGCAGCTCGGACAACAGGCGGATCTTCACATTCGGGTCGTAGCCGGGCAGAACCCGCGCGGCGTGGTAGTCGTAGAGCAGCTTTCCCCCGAACTCCAGGTAAAGCTTGTTGTCGAACCGCTCAACCCGGTCCAGGATGGCGGATGCCTGCTCTTTCAGGTAGCGGTCGTTGTCAAAACCCTTTCGACAGTTCATGCCGGCTTCCCTATCTGCGGCCCACCTGCTCCACCAGCGCCGCCACCAGCTCCCGGCAGAACGCCGGGATGTCGGCCACCACCCGGCCCCAGACGAGATGGCCCTCGCGGAACGCCGGTGCGTCCACCCAGGTGGCGCCCGCGTTTTCCAGGTCGTCCTTGATGGCCAGGGTGCCGGTGGCCCGCCGGCCTTGCACGATCCCGGCGGAAATCGCGACGTGGCCCGCGTGGCAGATGAACCCCAGGGTTTTTTGAGCCGCATCCATCTCGCGGATCAGCTTCGTCACGACCGCGTAGCGGCGCAATTTGTCGGGCGCCCAGCCGCCGGGCACCACCACGGCGAACAGGTCGCCGCTCTGGATCGACTCAATGCGCACGGTGGGCGTGACTTCAAGCCCGTTCTTGCCCCGGACGGGCTTGAGGTCCATCGCGGCGGCAACGACCTTGGCGCCTTCCTCCTGCAGGCGCATGAACGGGACATGGAATTCGAGGTCTTCGACCCCTTCGGCAACCAGGACTGCGATGTTCTTGCCGGCTAAGCGCATCAGTGGCCTCCGTATGATTCAGTTGGCAGCGGGCTGCGCTGCAATGACGGGTCGGACCGGGCGTCGAACTTCATTCCCACACCCCCTCGATCGCCGCGCCGCACGTGTTGCAGCGCCCCTCTTTCATTCGGAGCCGGCCCACCTGGAAGCTCCGGCGCTCGATGAGGGTTTCGCCGCAGGCCGGGCAGAAGGTGCTTTCGCCCGTGTCGCCGGGGACGTTGCCGGTGTAGACGTATTTGAGTCCGGCCGCCAGGCCGATCTCGCGGGCATCGCGCAAGGTCTTCACCGGCGTGGGGGGGCGGTCCGTCAGGCGGTAGGTCGGGTGAAAACGGCTGATGTGCCAGGGGGTGTCGGCGCCCAGGTCGCGCGCCAGGAAGCCCGCCAGGGCCTTGAGTTCATCGGGGTCGTCGTTCAGGCCGGGCACGATCAGGGTCGTCACCTCCACGAACACTCCCATGGCCTTCATGTTCCGAAGGGTCTCCTGGACAGGCTCGAGCTTCGCGCCGCAGACCTCCTTGTAAAATTTACGGGTGAAGGCCTTGAGATCCACGTTGGCGGCATCCAGAACCGGGGCGATCATGTCGAGGGCTTCGGCCGTCATGTAGCCGTTGGTGACGAACACGTTGCGGAGGCCCTCCGCATGGGCCCGCCGGGCGGTTTCCAGCGCGAATTCAAAGAAGATGGTCGGCTCGGTGTAGGTGTAGGACAGGCTGCGGCATCCGGCGCGGGCGGCGGCCGCCACGACCTCCCCGGGCGCCGCCGCGTCGCCGATGATGGCCCCGCCGCGGTCGGACGGCAGTTGGGCGATATCGGCGTTTTGGCAAAAACGGCAGCGGAAGTTGCAGCCCACGGTGGCGATGGAATAGGAAAGCGACCCCGGCAGAAAATGATACAGCGGCTTTTTCTCGATGGGGTCGACATGCCTCGCGATCAATCTCCCGTAAACCAGGCTTTGCAGGACACCGCCCTGGTTTTCGCGCACCTGACAGATCCCGCGCCGGCCCTCGGCAATCTCGCAGCGGTGGCTGCACAGGGCGCACCGAACCTTGCGGTCCTCGAGTTTTTCATAAAGGAGCGCTTCCATGGCGATCGACTCCTCCAACCGTCACCCGGGGACGGCGCCGGGTGTGTGGCTCGGCTGATACCGCACGGTGAGCGGCCGGGTCCGGACGCGCGGGATCAGGATCACGACCATTCCGGCAAAGGCCCCGAACGGGCAGCGCTGCAGGAACGGCTGCTCGAAGCTGTGCGCGAATTTGCCCGAGGGCAGGGGCAGCTGGCAGACCGTCCGCCAGGAGATCGGCACATGGCCCACCAGGTCGTAGAGCATGTACTTCAGCTGCCAGACGCTGAAGAAGCGGGCGTGGTTGTAGATCGACGGCGTGAACATGCCCCGCACGCGCCGCTCCACCCCTTTGATCGCGTAGCGGTTCAAGACGCCGATGAACAAGCGGTCCTTGGCTACCCGGCAGGCTTCCGCCAGGGCTTTTTTCGCGTCCTCGACGAATTCCAGAGTGGTGAACAGGCAGGCGTGGTTGAAGGAGTTGTCGTCGAAGGGCAGGTCTTCGGCAAAACCGCGGTAGAGGTCGGCCCGATGGCCGGCGTTGCTCAGGGCGATGTCGAGCATGTAGGTGGACGGGTCGATTCCGGTCACCTTTAGCCCCATGTCGAGAAACGCCTTCAGGCACGCGCCCGTGCCGCAGCCGATGTCGAGGATCGACTCTCCCGGCCGCGGCTGCAGCATGTCGCGCAGGAGCTGGATCTCCATCTGAAACGCCAGCTGGTTCTCCGGCTTCTTCGTCCACTTCTCGTACGCGACGGCCTCGTGGAAGTCGAAGACGTGTCCCATGGCCGGTAACTTAGGGAATTCAACCAGTGGAGTCAATGGCCGGTGGCGTCGATTCCTCCGGGGTTTCGGCCGGCGGCGCAGCGCCGCCGTTGGGCGGCGAGCCGGGCTCAGGGGAGGCGCTGCGCTTCTTGCGGCGGCGTCTGCGGCGCTTCTTGGGGCGCTCCTCCTTCTCGGTCTCGTCGGGGAGAGGGGCCGCCGCTTCCACCGGAGACGCGGGGGCCTCCTCCACAGCGGCCTCGACATCCGGCGCTTCCGGCTCCTGCGGCCCGAACCCGAAAAAGGCGCCGGGAATGCGCTTCACCTTCGGCTTCCTCGGTGCCTCGGCGCGCTCCGGCTTCCGCCGCCCGTCCCGGCCGCGCGTCCGACCTTGGCCGCGGTCGCGGTCACGGTCTTTGTCGCGATCCCGGCGGCCGCCCCGGAAGTCGGGCCGCCCGGGCCGCTCCAGGTCCTCGGCGCGCGAGCGGTCCTCGACGAACCAGTCCTCTTCGGGCCACACCACCGGGATCTTGTAGCCCAGCATCGTCTCGAGGGGTTCCAGGTGGAAGACGTACTCATCGCAGGCCAGCGTGATCGCTTTCCCGGTCTTCCCGGCGCGTGCCGTGCGGCCGATGCGGTGGACGTAGTTTTCGGAATCCTGGGGGATGTCGTAGTTGATCACGTGGCTGATGTCTTCCACGTGAATTCCGCGCGAGGCCACATCGGTGGCCAGCAGGATCTTGATCTGCCCGTTCTTGAAGCGCTCCATGAGCTTGAAGCGTTGGCGCTGAGGCAGGTCCCCGGTGATGCCCTCGGCCGGGAACCCGTTGGCCTTCAGCCGGCGCGCCAGCCGCTCCACGTCGATTTTCATGTTGACGAACATGAGGATGCGGGTGAAGTCCTCGCGCTTCAGAATCCCCAGCAGGAGTTGAAACTTCCGGTCGACGCCCACGTGGAACAGGCTCTGTTCGATCCCCGCGACGGTCACCTGGTCGGGGATCACGGAAATGAACTCGGGCAGGTTCATGAACTCGTAGGTCAGCTCCAGAACGCGGTAGGACAGGGTCGCGGAAAAAAGCATGGACTGGCGCTTTTCGAAGAAAGGCAGTTTGCGCAGGATGAACCGCATGTCTTTTTCGAAGCCCATGTCTTTAGGTAGTCGATAATCCGCCCCGGGGTGCCGATGACGATGTCGGTGCCCTTCTGGAGGCCTTCGGCCTGCTCCTTGTAATCGATGCCGCCCACCACCTCGAGCAGGGTGATGTCCGTGTGCCGGCTGAGGATCGCGGCCTCTTCGACGATTTGGCGGGACAACTCACGGGTGGGGGCCATGATGATGGCCTGCGGCAGTCCGCTCTTGCGGTCCGGCATGCCCAGCAGGCGGGTGATGACCGTCACCAGGAAAGCGGCGGTCTTCCCGGTGCCGGTGTGGGCCTGGCCGGCCACGTCCCGGCCCTGCAGCAGCACGGGCAGGGCCTCGGCCTGAATGGGGGTGCAGTACTCGAACCCGGCCTCGGCGATCCCCCTCAACACCTCGGGCGGCAAATCAAAGGAATCAAAGCGGGTTTCGGTCAAGAATTCGGGTTTGGGGGCGCGGAGGATTTCAACGGGTGCTGCGGATGCTTCGGATTCATCTGTCATGAGCGATCGATAACCTTCCTGGTCGATGACTCTGTAAAACGTTCATGCCCCGGAGGGGACAGCGTTACGAGATCATCCATCTTTTTATTGGTTCCGGCTGTTTCCCGGCAGCGTCTGAGGGGCGATGCGGGCAAATTATAGCTTGCTTTCAGGAATTTGCAAGCGTGCAGATTGACTTTGAGCCGAAATGCTTCTTATATTGACCTGATTTAAAGACCATATGCCCGGAGAGCCGGCGGGGGCAGGACCGGCGCCGGGCGGGGGATATATCGTCGAATGGCCAAAACGTTCTTCAAGGTTCTGGATGTCGAACAGGTGCTGGATCTCCGCCGGGGATTCCAACCGGTCTCCTCCGAGGAGGTCCTTCTGGAGGCGGCCGTCGGCAGGATCCTGTCGGAAGACGTTCCTGCGGGAGAAAATCTGCCGGGGTTTGCCCGCGCCACCGTGGACGGCTACGCGGTGCAGGCCGCCTCCACCTTCGGCGCCGGCGAGTCGAGCCCGGCGCTGCTGGCGGTGGTCGGTGCCGTCGCCATGGGCGAAGCCCCGCAGACGGCCGTCGCCGCCGGCCAGGCCGTCCGCATCGCCACCGGCGGCATGCTGCCGCCCGGCGCCGACGGAGTGGTCATGCTGGAGCACGTCGAGTCTCTGGACGAATCCAGCATCGAGGTGGTCCGCAGCGTGGCCCCCGGGCAGAACCTCATCGCGGCGGGCGAGGATTTCGAAAGCGGCGCGCGGATCGCCGCCGCCGGACGGCGCCTGCGCCCGCAGGATGCGGGCGTGCTGGCGGCTTTCGGCCGAACGCGGGTCAAGGCCTTCCGGCAACCGGTGGTGGGCATCATCTCCACGGGGGACGAAATCGTCCCGGCCGAGGCCCCGCCCGGTCCCGCCCAGATTCGCGATGTGAACCGCTACACCCTGGCCGGCCTGGCGGTTCAAGCCGGTGCGGTGCCGGTCTCCTTCGGGATCGTCCGCGACGAGTTCCAGCCGCTCCACGCCGCCTGCCACCGCGCCCTGGAAGCATGCGACATGGTGTTGATCTCCGGCGGGAGTTCCGTCGGCGCAAGGGACTACAGCGTCGAGGCCATTTCCGCCTTTGCCGGAGCGGAACTCCTGGTGCACGGCATCGCCATAAGCCCGGGCAAGCCGACCATCCTGGCCAAGGTCCTCGGCAAGGCGCTCTGGGGGCTGCCCGGCCACGTCGTCTCCTCGATGGTCGTCTTCAGTCGGATCGTGCGGCCCTTTCTGCTGCATATCGGGGGGCTGGCGGCCCCGACCGCGGAGGAGATCCGCATCCCCGCCCGCCTCAACCGCAACGTGGCCTCGGCCCAGGGGCGCACGGACTTCGTCCGCGTGCGGCTCCTGCGCGGCGAGAACGAGTGGCGGGCCGAGCCCGTCCTGGGAAAGTCGGGCCTGATCAACACCATGGTCAAATCGGACGGGATCATCGAAATCGGCAAGAACGTCGAAGGGCTCGACGAGGGGGCACGGGTTGAGGTGATATTGTTTTAACTTCCAGTGTTAAGTTTTAAGCGTCTTACCCCGCCGCGGCGGGGTAAGACGCTTAAAACTTAAATCATAAAACGTAACACTGTCTTTGAAGGAAAAAATGCCGCGCAACGTCTATTTGAAAATGAAAAGCCTGGAGGAGGCGCGCCGGATCGTGTGCGACCGCCTGGCGCCCCTGCGGGGCCTGTCGGCCGAGACCGTGCCGGTGCCGGAGGCGGTCGGCCGGGTGCTGGCCGCACCGGTGTTTGCCGCCCTCTCGGCACCGAGCTACCATGCGGCCGCGATGGACGGGATCGCCGTGAAGGCCAGGGCGACCTACGGCGCCGGGGAAACCCGGCCCGTGACCCTCGCCGTCGGCCGCGAGGCATTCTTCGTCAACACGGGCAACGCCATGCCCGCAGCGACCGATGCGGTCATCATGATCGAAAACGTGCAGGTGAAGGAGGACCGGAGCGTCGTGATCGAGGCGCCGGCCTTCCCCTGGCAGCACGTGCGCCGGATCGGCGAGGACATCGTCGCCACGGAGCTGCTCTTCCCGCGCCATCACCGGATCACGCCCTACTGCGTGGGCGCGCTCCTGACCGGGGGGGTGTTCGCGGTGCCGGTGCTGAAAAAGCCCCGTGCGCTGATCGTCCCCACCGGCTCCGAGCTGGTCGACTGGCGCACCGCGTCGCTGGCGGACTTCAAACCCGGGCAGGTGCTCGAAACCAACTCCTTCGTGCTCGGCAGCCTCATGGAGGCCGGCGGCGGGTCCGGCACCCGGCACGACATGGTAGCCGACGACCTCTCCGCCATCGCCTCAGTGGTGACGAACGCGGCCTCCGGCGGCTTCGACCTGGTGATGATCATCGGCGGCTCCTCAGCCGGCTCGGAGGACCATGCCCGCGCGGTGATCGAGCAGCTGGGGGAGGTCCTCGTGCACGGGGTGACCATCATGCCCGGCAAACCGGCGGTGGTCGGGGCGGTTCGGGGCGTGCCCGTTTTCGGCATCCCCGGCTACCCGGTCTCGGCCATCATCGTCTTCGAGCAGCTCGTGCGCCCCCTGCTGGCCGCCTGGTTGGGGCAGCCGGAGGACGTGCGGGAAACCGCCCAGGTGGAGCCCACCCGCAAGATCGCCTCCAAGCTGGGGCTGGAAGAGTTCGTGCGCGCCAAGCTGGGGGAGGTCAACGGCCGCATCGTCGCCACCCCCCTGCCTCGGGGGGCGGGGTCCATCACCTCGATCACCGAGGCGGACGGCATCATCCGCATCCCCGCCGACACCGAAGGCCTCCGGGAAAACGAACCCGTGACGGCCGAGCTTCTCAAGCCGCTTTCCGAACTGCGCCGGACCATCGTCATCGTCGGCAGCCACGACAACACCCTGGACGTGCTCGCCGACCAGCTCAAGGCCTCCCATGGCAGGATCTCCCTCTCCTCGAGCCACGTCGGCAGCATGGGCGGCCTGATGGCGATCCAACGCGGGGCCTGCCACCTCGCCGGCTCCCACCTGCTGGACAGCGAGGACGGGACCTACAACATTTCCTACATCCGCAAATACCTGCCCGGGAGGGCCATCAAGCTCGTGCATCTGGTCCACCGCGAAAACGGGCTGATCGTGCGCCGCGGCAACCCCAAGGCGATTCGCGGGGTAGAGGACCTGACGCGTCCGGAGGTGACCTTCATCAACCGCCAGGGGGGCTCGGGGACGCGGATCCTGCTGGACTACCGCCTGAAGCAGCTCGGCATCGAGCCGGCCGCCATCAACGGCTACGGCACCGAGGAGTTCACCCACATGTCGGTCGCGGTCGCTGTCTTGAGCGGCAGCGCGGATGCCGGCCTGGGCATCTACGCGGCGGCCAAGGCGTTGGACCTGGACTTCATTCCCGTGGTCACCGAGGCCTACGATCTCGTCATCCCGGCCGAGCACTTCGCCACCGAGAACATCCGGAACCTGCTCGACGTCATCGTCTCGGCGGAATTCAAGCGCCGGGTGGAGGCCTTGGGCGGGTACGGCACGCAGCACACCGGGCAGACCGTCGACATCGGTGCGGCCGGATAACGCCACAAGAGGTGCATGCCCTGCCGGCCCGACAAATTGACTTCCCGGACAGGTGTATTACTATTCTGCCCGACCCGCCGAAAGGTCGCTGACACTCGCCGAGAGCGGCCGGAGCGACACTCTACTTTGGAACGACCATGTGACACGAAATGAGCACCAAAAGGGACTACTACGAGGTCTTGGGGGTTGGCCGGAACGCATCCGAGGATGAGCTGAAGTCGGCCTACCGCAAGCTGGCGCTCAAGCATCATCCGGACCGAAACCCCGACGACAAAGACGCCGAAGAAAAATTCAAAGAGGCGGCCGAAGCCTACGAAGTGCTGCGGGACCGCGAGAAGCGCGGCGTGTACGACCAGTTCGGCCACGCGGGCCTGGAAGGGACCGGCTTTTCCGGCTTCGGCGGGTTCGAGGACATTTTTTCGAGCTTCGGGGACATTTTCGAGGACTTTTTCGGTTTCGGCGGGCGCGGCCGTTCGCGCTCCCGGGTCCAGCGCGGGGCGGACCTGCGCTACGACCTGACGTTGAGCTTCATGGACGCCGCTTTCGGGAGCGAGACCGAAATCGAGGTCTCCAAGCTCGAAACCTGCCCGGAGTGCGGCGGAAACGGCTGCGAGCAGGGGCATCGCCCCGAGAGCTGCCGGCAGTGCGGCGGCTCCGGCCAGGTCTCACGCTCCCAGGGCTTCTTCACGGTGCGCACCGCATGCCCCGTCTGCCGAGGCCACGGGCAGGTCATCGCCCGGCCATGCCCGAAGTGCCGGGGCAACGGTAAGGTGCAGGTCAGCAAACGGGTCGCCGTGAAAATCCCGGCCGGGGTGGACAACGGGTCGCGGCTGCGGTTGAGCGGCGAGGGGGAGCCCGGGGCCCACGGCGGACCGCCCGGGGACCTGTACGTGTTCATCCACGTTCAGCCCCACGAGTTTTTCGAACGCCGAGACAACGATGTCGTCTGCCAGGCGACCGTCTCTTTCGTTCAGGCGGCCCTGGGCGACAAGGTTGAGGTCCCGACCCTGGACGGCAGCAAGACCCTGGATATCCCGAAAGGCACCCAGCCCGGGGATGTTTTCTCCTTCCACGGGGAGGGCATCCCCTCCTTAAGAACCCGCAAGCGCGGCGACCAGATCATTCAGGTCATGATCAAGACCCCCACCAACCTTTCCAAGAAGCAGGAGGAGCTCCTGCGCGAATTCGCCAAATTGGAAAAGGGCAAGTTCTCCAACAAGCTGAAGAGCATGCTCAAGGGAAGCTCGGCCCATTAGCCGGCGTGTCTGCCGACCCGCCGCCGTGCAAAGCGCGGAGGGTAAAAGGTTGACGAGAGGTAGAGAGGATGTACGAACTGAAGGTGGTCACGCGGTTTGCCGCCGCCCACCGTCTGACGATGGTCGGCGCCAAATGCGAAAACATGCATGGCCACAACTGGACGATCGAGGCCTATCTCGCGGGGGATCGGCTGGACGGCGCCGGGGTGCTCATGGACTTCGGCGTGCTCAAGGCCCGGCTGCGGGAGATCGTCGGCCGGCTGGACCACCAGTTTCTGAACGAACTTGAGATGTTCGCCGGCCGTCAGCCCTCCTCCGAACGCATTGCCACCTATGTCGCCGAAGAGCTCCGGAGAGCGATCAACACCCCCGGCATCCGCGTCAGCCGGGTGAACGCCTGGGAGTCCGAAGACGCCTGCGCCACCTATATCCCCGACGACAGGCCTGCGCCGGGATGGCCGGGGGCCGAGTGAATCGCGGGGCGGCGCTCCGGCTCTCAGCCCTCAGTTCCCACCGTTTTTCTCTCTGAGTTCCTTCCACCGCGCCAGCAGTTCATCACGGGTCACGATCCCGCTCACATCGCCCACATGCCGGCGGATGTTTTCCAAACCGCCCTCCTGGCGGTCGACCAGCACCACGGCCCGGACCACGTCGAGCCCCTCCGCCCGCGCGCGTTCGATGGCCGTGACCGTGGACCCGCCGGTGGTGGCCACATCGTCCACGATGGCCACCCGCTCGTTCTTCTGGACGTCCCCCTCGACCCAGCGGATGATGCCGTGGTCTTTTTGGGTCTTGCGGATGGAGAAGGCCTTGATCGGACGGCCGCTGAGCTCGGAGGCAAACGCCGCCGCAAAGGCCACCGGGTCGGCGCCGAAGGTCAGCCCGCCGACCGCTGTGACATCGGCGCTGCGCAGATGGTCGAAGAGCAGATGACCGACGAGGACCATCCCCCGCGGGCTCAGGGTGGTCGGTTTGCAGTTGACATAGAAATGGCTCATCCGGCCGGAGACCAGCTTGAACACCGGGTCCGGGCTGTATTGAAACGACTTCCGGCACAGCATGTCGATCAGCTCCAGTTTCATGGCATAGTCTCCTGAGTTCGGTTCAACGAAACGCACGGACCTTGACCCCTCCGTCCCTTTTTGGGTATAAAAAAGCCTCCACCCTTGGAAGAAGCCTTGCTTAATGGGATGTGGAGGCTTTGAGCAAGAAAAACCGGGGTCGGCCCTCCTTGGACTCGGCGCATTTTTAGCAGGTTCAGCGGGGTGGGTCAATTCCCAAACGCACAGGTTCACGAAAGGTTGTCATGCCACGCATTCATCGTGCCCTCGCCCTCGGCTGCATCGCCGCCGCCCTTTTGTTTCTGGTACCGACAGGCGGCCCGGCGCAGAGCTCCGGGGAAGCCCTCTCGCTGCGCGACAGCGTCGAGCGGGCCCTCACGGCCAACCTAAACATCAAACGCTCCCAGGAGGAGATCAACGCGGCCGAGGCCGTGCGCCATTCGAGCATGACCCAGTTTCTTCCGACCTTGGGTTCGAGCTACAACTACACCTACCGCAACCAGGAAAGGACCTCTCCCAGCCTGTTGACCGGGCGCGACATCGTGACCTCTCCGGCCGAACAGTACACGTTCGCGACCACCTTCACCCAGCCGATCTTCACGGGCTTCGGCCTGATCAACGAGTACAAGCTCACGGAGCTGGGCCTGGACCGGGCGGAAGTGTCCTCCAAGCTGGCCCGCCAGGACGTGATCCTGGACGCCAAAAACGCCTATTTCTCGGTGCTGAAAAACCAGAAACTGATGGAGGTCGCCCAGCAGACCGTGGCCTCGATCGCCTCCCAGAAAGAGGTTTCGGAGAATTTTTACAAGGTCGGACTGAGCCCGCTGAACGATCTGCTGCAAAGCCAGGTCCAGCTGGCCAACGCCAAGCAGCAGCTGACCACGGCGCAGAACAACCTGGAGATCGCCCGGACCCGGTTCAACACCGTCCTGCGCCGGCCGGTGACCACGCCGGTGCTGCTCGTCGAGGAGGTGGATTACGCGACGTTTCAGGAAAGCTTGGACGACTGCCTCGCGCAGGCCCAGAAAAACCGCCTCGAGGTGCAGGTGGCGGATCTGGACATCGGGATCGCCGAAAAACAGGTGAAGCTCACCGAAAAAGATTATTTCCCGACGGTCAACCTCACGGGCGCCTATGCCCGGACCGGGGACGACTGGAAAGCCCATGGCGGAGAGGGCATCAGCGACTCCGCCGGCTGGAACGTCCAGGCCACCGCCACCTGGGAATTCTGGCAGTGGGGCCGGACCGGCTTCGGACGCAAGGAAAAACTGTCCCGGCTGGCCCAGTCCAAGTACCGGAAAACCGAGATCACCGACACCATCAGTTTGGAAGTCAAGTCGGCGTTTCTGCGCACCCAAGAGGCCGAACAGAACATCATCACGATCGAAAAGGCGGTGGAGCAAGCCAAGGAGAACCTGCGCATCACCGAGGAGCAATACAAAGAGCAGGTGGCCACCCAGACCGACGTGCTCGTGGCGCAGACCCTGCTCACGCAGACCATGACCAACTACTACAACGCCCTGTACGATTTCAAAATCGCCAAGGCCGTTCTCATGCGGGCGATCGGCCGGGAATCCATCGAATGACCGATTGCGAGGCGCCCCGCCCGATCATCCGCCTGTCGCACGTCCACCATGCGTATGGGAGTCAAAAGGCGCTCAGCGACCTGAACATCGAGATCTTGAAAAACGAGCTGGTGTTCATCAGCGGCCCGAGCGGCGCCGGGAAAACCACCCTGCTCAAACTGCTTTACGGAGGGACGAAGCCCTCCGCCGGGCAGATCCAGATCGACGGCATCCAGCTGGAGCGCCTCCCCCGGCGGCGGCTGCCGCTGCTGCGCCGCAAGCTCGGCATCATTTTCCAGGACTTCAAACTGATCCCCGGCCGCAGCGCCTATGACAACATCGCACTGGTCCTGGAGGCCTCCGGCCAGCGGCGCGATTTCGTCCACCGCAAGGTCCGCCACGTGCTACGCCTGGTGGGCATGGAGCCGCATGCCGACACCTTCCCGCCGCGGCTCTCGGGCGGGGAGCAGCAGCGCGTGGCCGTGGCCCGGGCCGTGGTCGGCGACCCCAAGATCATCCTGGCCGACGAGCCCACGGGCAACCTGGACGAGGCCTCCGCCCAGGCGGTGATGGACCTGCTGCAGGCGGCGTATGTCCGTGGAACCACCCTCGTGATCGCCACCCATGACAAGCAGTTCATTCGACGATTGGGGGGCCGTGTGCTGCAACTGAGCCAGGGGCGGCTGCTCACCTCCGCAACCGTCGAAAAGAACTATGATTGCGCGACACGCTAAACGGGCGCTCGCCGACATCCTGGCCAACCGATTCCTCAACGCCGTCACGGTGGTCACCGTTTCACTGGCCGTTCTCATCGTCGGTGCGGCGCTGCTTTTTTACGTGAACACCCGCGGAGTCCTGGGCGCCTGGCAGCAGGAGACCCGCCTCCTGGCCTATCTCAGAGCCGATGCCGGCGCCGCCGCTCCAAGCCTGAAGCGGACGATCGAGGCCATCGACGGCGTTCGGCTGGCCCGCTTCATCCCGCGGGAAGAGGCGTTGCAGGAGCTCAAGACCCAGATGCCGAACCAGGCCTCGCTCTTCGAGCACCTCGAGGAAAACCCGCTGCCGGACGCCTTTGAGATCGAACTGAACCCGGCCGCCGAAGGCTGGGAGCGGATCGACGCCATTGCCGAGCGGATCGGCGCACTCGCGGCGGTCGAGGCCGTCGAGTACGGGCGGAAATGGGCGGCCGCCCTCCAGGGCATCGTCCGAGTGCTCCGGTCCGTGGGCGCCGCGATGATCGGCCTTTTCTTCGTGGCGGCGGTGTCGATCGTGGCCAGCACGACCCGGCTCGCGATCTACTCGCGCCGGGAGGAGGTCGAGATCATGCGGCTGGTCGGCGCCGCCGAGGGGTTCATCAAAGCCCCCTTTTACATCACCGGCTTCGTCCAGGGACTCGTGGGGGGTGCGGCCGGACTGGCAGCCCTGTTCGGTTTTTTCAACGCGGTGATGGGCCACATCGGAACCGGCGCCCGGTCCGGCGTGCTGCCGATCCGGTTTCTGAGTGTTGAGGAGATGGCGGCCGTCATTGCCGGCAGCATGCTGGCGGGAGGACTGGGCGCTTTTATCTCGCTGCGTCAACGTCCGGAGAAAATGACGCTTTACGGGGTCGTCATCGCGGTGCTCCTGATGACGGCACCTGCCGGCCGTGCGGCCGACGAAGCCGGTCCCGCCCCACCGCCGGTCGGGGCTCCCCTGGAAAACCTGCGCCGGGAGGCCGAGGCGGTCGGACGCAACCTCCGGGAGCGCCAGGCCGAGATCGACCGCATCAGCCGCCGTGAGGACGATCTGCTGAACGCCCTGGAGACGGCGGCTCAGGTTCTGCACCGTCACCGGCGCCGGGCGCAGGCCGCCAAGGCCGAGCTGGAGGAGCTGGCGGACAAAATCGCCAGCACCCGCGCGGCGGAAGAGGATCTGCTCCGGCGCATCCGCGCCAACGAAGCCTATCTGTCCAAACGCTTGGTCGCCCTCTATGCCCTTCGCCGACTGGGGGGTGCCGACGGATGGGCGTCCTCGGCTTCGATGCCGGAGGCGGTGAAGCGCCGGGCCGCACTGGAACGCATCGTGTTCCGCGACGAAGAGGTCCAGAGGTCGTTGCGGGTCTACTCCGCCGAGCTGCAAGAGCTGCGGCTCCGGCTGACCGGGCACCAAGAAGAACAGCTTTTGCGGGCGGCCGATTACGACCGGCAGCTGGCCGCCGTGAGCCGTGAGCAGTCGAACCGGGAGAAGCTGCTGGCCGGCATCCGGACCGACAAGCAGGCCCAGCAGGAGGCCGTCGGCAGCCTGCGGGAGGCCACCCGGATGCTGGAGCGGAAAATCCAGTCGCTGGCGCACCCACTCGATGCACCCACCGGCCGGCCTACGGCCGCCAAACCGGTCTCGGCCTCGAAAGGCTTGCTTATCTTTCCGGTTAAAGGTAAAATTGCGAATCTGTACGGATCTTACCGGCACCCGCGGCTCAACGTTCCGGCCTTCCGCAACGGGATCGACATCGCGGCGGAGCGGGGCGAGCCGGTCAAAGCCGTGCACGCGGGCGCCATTCTCTACTCGAGTTGGTTCAAAGGATACGGCAACGTCGTCATCATCGATCACGGAGATCACTTCTACTCGGTCTACGCTCACCTGGAAGACGTCTTCAAATCGGTGGACAATCATGTGGAGGCGGGCGATGTCATCGCCACCGTGGGAGACTCCGGCGCCATGGGGGCCGCGGGGCTTTACTTTGAACTGCGCCATCACGACCGGCCCCTGGACCCGCTGGAGTGGTTGAAGCGGGGCTGAAACGAAAGAGGTTGGAGTGGATCAACGGTTTTTAGTGATTAACCTCTAAATCCGGCGTTGCAATAAAAGCGGGAGATAGGCGCACCGCGCACCCCCTATCCCCCGCCGACTCTACCATAAGGAGCTTTTTATATGATCGGGAAACTCAACCGACCGGTTAAGCTGTGGGTGATCATGGTTGCGGCCCTCGTCGTCTGGATGCTGAGCACCGGGTTCCAGCGCGCCGATTCGGCCGGCAAGGACGACCTGTACGACCAATTGAAGGTCTTCTCCGATGTGATCGAGTTGATCCAGAAGGACTACGTGGACGAGGTCGAGGCCAAGGACCTCATTCAGAAGGCCATCCAGGGAATGCTGCAGGGGTTGGATCCCCACTCCTCCCTGCTGCCGCCCGACGCCTTCGAGGATTTGCAGATCGACACCAAGGGCAAATTCACCGGCATCGGCATTCACATCACGATGCAGAACGGCTTCGTCACCGTCATATCGCCGATCGAGGACACACCGGCCCAAAAAGCCGGGATCGAGTCGGGGGACCGCATCATCAAGGTGGACGGGACCCTGACCAAGGACCTGCGCGAAGCGGTCCGCATGATGCGCGGCCCCAAAGGCTCCAAGGTGGTCGTGACCATCCTGCGCGAAGGCGTCAAGAAGCCGCTGGATTTCGAAATCACCCGCGATGAGATCCCGATCCAAAGCGTCAAGTCGATCAGCCTCAAGCCGGGGTTCGGCTACGTGCGCATTTCCAACTTCACGGGAACGACCACCCAGGAGTTCGAGAAGGCGCTTGAAAAACTGGAGGCCTCCGAGAAACCCATGAAAGGGCTGGTGCTCGACCTGCGCAACAACGGCGGCGGGCTGCTGAACCAGGCGATCAGCATCTCCGACGAATTCCTGGACAAGGGCGCGATCGTGTCGATGAAAGGCCGCGAAAAGAAGAACACGAAGGTCTTCAATGCCACGCCCTCGCCGGTTCAGCGCACCTATCCGATCGTGGTGCTGATCAACGGCGGGACGGCCAGCGCGTCGGAGATCGTGGCCGGTGCGCTGCAGGACCACAAGCGCGCCCTGGTCCTCGGGACGACGACGTTCGGCAAAGGTTCGGTGCAGACCGTCGAGAACCTGCGCGACGGCTCCGGTCTTAAAATGACCATCGCGCGCTATTACACGCCCAACGGCCGCTCCATCCAGGCCAAGGGCATCGAACCCGACATCACGCTCAAATTCAAGCGCCTGGACGCCGCAGAACCGACCGGCGCCGAAGACGCCATGCTCAAGGAGAAGGACCTCGAAAACCACCTGGAGGCCGAGGGGGAGGCCGAAAAAGCCGATCCCAAGAAGAAGCCGGAAAAGCCCGTGGAAGACCCCAAGGGACGGATGAAGGATGCCGAGTCCCGGGTCGGCCCCCTCAAGCTCGAGACCTTGCAGAACGACAACCAGCTGATGCGGGCCCTTGAGATTCTGATCGGCCACGACGTGCTCCGGCAGGCGAAGAACTGAGCGCCCGGGCGCTCCGGCATGCCAGCGAAGAAGCCACCGCGCAAAGGGGCGCGCCGCCGTGCGCCCCGTTCCCAAAAGACGACGCGGCCGCTGCTCAGGGCGATCGTCGCCGTCGCGCTGCTGGCGGCGGTCGTGGGCGGCGTCGTGTGGGGGCTGCGCTGGCTGTCCGGGAACGAGCCCCGTCCGGCGCTGGCCGAGCGCAAGAAGACCGTCTCGCGGGAGCCGGCGCCCGCCGGCAAGCCCCTCGTCGCCGAGAAAAAGGCGGAATCCGAGCCCGCGGCGCCGAAGCCGCCCGGCCGGGCGACCGGCGCTGAAAAGCCGGCTGCCGCCAAGCCGCCCCTCTACGAGGTGTTCCCGGAAAAACCGTCCCCACCCAAGGCCCCGGCCGCCGAATCCGACGCCCTGCAGGCGGCCCTGCCCCCCGCTCCGCCCGAGCCGCCGCCTCTCAAGAGGCCGCCCCGGGTGGCCCTCATCATCGACGACCTGGGCTACGACCGGCAGATGGCCGAAAAATTGATCGACTTGAATGCGCCGTTCACTCTCGCCATCCTGCCGCACAGCCCTCATCAGGAGGCGATCGCCCGCCTGGCGCACGACCGCGGCTTGGAGGTCATGCTGCACCTGCCGATGGAGCCCGTGGAATACCCCGAGATCAACCCGGGGCCGGGCGCCCTTCTCACCTCGATGGGGCCGGACGAGCTGCTGCGGGCGGTCGAGGAGAACCTCAAGGCCGTGCCGCACATCAAGGGGGCCAACAACCACATGGGCTCCCGGCTGACCGCCAACTCCGAGCAGATGTACCAGGTGTTCTCGGCGCTGAAGCGCCACGGGTTCTATTTTGTCGACAGCCGCACCACCGACGAAAGCGTCTGCCGGCCCTCGGCGCGCCTGTTCCAGATCCCCTTCGCCCAGCGGGACGTGTTTTTGGACCACGCCCACGACCCGGCCTCCATCCGCAAACAGATCCGGGAGCTGGTGCGCATCGCCCAGCGCAAGGGCGAGGCGGTAGGGATCGCGCACCCTCACCCGGCCACCTACACCATTCTCAAGGAAGAGCTGCCGGCGCTGCGCCAGCAGGTGGAAATCGTTCCGGCGTCGCGCTTGGTCCGCGTGCTCGGATAGATTCCAACAGGATAGATTCCAATTTCAAGTTTTCCTGGAAAGTGATACCATTAGCTATCGCTCCGGCGCTCCCTCACACCTGCTTTCACGGGGTATTTTTCAGGCGCAACGGGGTGCCGGTCGCGGCAAGCCACCACCCATTTTCCCAGTGACAGAGATTCCGCTTCCATGAGCGACGGGCCGCCTCTCTACAACAGCCGCATCGCCAAGATCTACATCTCCTATCTTCGGAGCCGGCACCCGCAGGTGCCGGTTGAAGCCGTGCTGCAGGAAGCAGGCATCAAGCCATACCAAATCGAGGACCCGGCGCACTGGTTCACCCAGGAGGAGGTGGATCGATTCCACGCCACATTGGTCCAGCGCACCGGAGACGAGGAGATCTCCCGCAAAGTCGGACGGTACACGGCGGCCTCCGAGGTCGGCGGCGCCCTCCGGCAATACATTCTGGGGCTGATGACGCCGGCAACCATCTACCAGTTGATGGAGAAAAATTACCCCTTCCTGAGCCGAGGGGCCGACATCCACGTCAAAAAAACAGGGCCCCGCCAGGTTGAAATTACGGCCGTGCTCAAACCCGGGGTCGCCGAGAAGCCCTATCAGTGCGCCAACCGCACCGGGATCTTTGAGACGTTCCCCACCCTGTTCACCAGCGAGCCGGCCGCCATTGAACATCCCGAGTGCTTTCATCGCGGCGCCCCCCATTGCCGGTACATCGTCAGCTGGCGCGAAAGCAGGCCCCGCCGCTGGCGCCGCATCCGCGACGGGGTGCTGGCCGGCGGCATCCTCCTGTCGGCGTCGCTCTATAGCGTGCTTTCCCCGGCCGCCTGGAGCGCTTTGGCCCTGAGCCTTTGCATCCTGGCCGGGTGTTGCGCCTTTCTCTCGGAGCGGATGGAGAAACAGGCGCTGGTCAAAACGGTCGACGACCAACGCCGGGCAGCGGAAGACACCTTGTTCGAAAGCGAGATCCGCTACAACAATGCCATGCTGGTCCAGGAGATCGGCCAGGCCACCTCCACGCTGCTGGACATCGACGCCTTGGTCGCCGCCGTGATGGGCATCATCGAAAAACGCCTGGACTTCGACCGCGGCATGATCATGCTGACGAACCCGGAGAAAAAAACCCTGGAATACTCTGCCGGCTACGGCCACAGCCCGGACCAAGAGAACATTCTCCGTGCCACTTCGTTCAGCCTTGCCAACCCCGACTCGAAGGGGGTTTTCATCCTGGCCATGCGCGAGCGGCGCCCGTTTCTGGTCGAAAGCATCGACCAGATCGAAGGCGAGCTGTCGCCGAAGAGCCTGGAATTCGCGCGCAAGCTGGGAAGCCAGTCACTGATCTGCGTCCCGATCGTGCATAAAACGGAGGCTCTCGGCATTCTGGTCGTCGACAACAGCAAGTCCAAAAGGCCCTTGCACCAAAGCGACCTGAGCCTGCTCATCGGAGTGGCGTCCCAGCTTGCCACCAGCATCGTCAATGCCATCTCGTTCGAGAGAGTCCAGGAGAGCGAAAAAAAATACCGCGAACTGGTGGAAACCGCGAGCAGTCTTATTCTGCGGGTCAGCCAGGACGGCCGGATCACCTTCGTGAACGAGTTTGCGCAGCGGTTGTTGGGCTGCAGCGAGTCCGAGCTTCTCGGCCGGGACGCCGCAGAGCTGGTCCTGCCCGAAGCCGAGGCGGCCGCCCGCCGGTTTGACGAATTCATTGCCGCCATGAGCCGGGACCCGATGCGGCCGGCGGTCCGGGAAGTCGAAACCAGCCTGCAGTCCGGCAAAAAGGTCTGGATTGCCTGGACCTACCGGCCGATCTTCGACGAAGCCGGCCATTTCCGGGAGGTGCTGTGCATCGGCAACGACACCACGGAGCTGAAACGCGCCGAACAGGAGAGGAAGGAGCTGCAGATTCAGCTGCAGCGGGCCCAGAAGATGGAAGCCATCGGCACCCTGGCCGGAGGGGTGGCCCACGACTTGAACAACATCCTCTCGGGCATCGTCAGCTACCCCGAGCTGCTGCTGCTGGACCTGCCGGAAAACAGCCTGCTGCGCAAGCCGATCCTGACGATCAAGAAATCGGGCGAACGGGCGGCGGCCATCGTCCAGGACCTGCTGACCCTGGCCCGGCGGGGGGTTGAAACCACCGAAGTGGTAAACCTAAACCAGATCGTGACGGACTACCTAAGCAGCCCCGAATTCTCCAAGCTGGAGTTGAACCACCCCGGCATCGCCGCGGCCCCCCGTCTGGACGAGCATTTGCTGAACATCATCGGCTCGCCGGTGCACCTGTCGAAGACCGTCATGAACCTCGTGACCAACGCCGCCGAAGCCATGCCGGACGGCGGATCGATCGTCGTCCGTACGGAAAACCGGCACCTGGAGCACGAGAAAATAGGGTACGGGGAGCCGGTGTCGGGCGACTTCGTATGCTTGACGGTTTCGGATTCCGGAATCGGGATACCGTCGGATGAGATGGAGCGCATTTTCGAACCGTTCTACACCCGGAAAGCCATGGGCCGAAGCGGAACGGGGCTGGGGATGGCGGTGGTCTGGGGTACGGTGAAGGACCATCGGGGGCACATCGGCATGCGCAGCCGCGTGGGCCAGGGCACCGACATCACTCTGTTTTTCCCGGCCACCCACCGCCAGGCCCCGCAACGTGACGACGGCGTGTCGCTGGATGCGTTCCAGGGCCGGGGCGAAACCGTGCTGCTCGTGGACGACACCCGGGAGCAGATTGAAATCGCATCCGAGATTCTCCTCCGGCTGGGCTACGCGGTGGCCACCGCCCGCAGCGGCGAGGAGGCGTTGGAGCAGTTGCGCCAAAAGCCGGTCGATCTGGTCGTGCTCGACATGATCATGGCCCCCGGCATCGACGGGCTTGAAACCTTCAAGCGCATCCGGGCGCTGCGGCCGGGGCAGAAGGCCATCATCGCGAGCGGTTACTCGGAATCGGTGCACGTGCGGGAGGCCCAGCGGCTGGGCGCCGGGGCTTATATCAAGAAACCCTACCTGCTGCACACCTTCGGGCGGGCGGTAAGGATGGAGCTGGACAGGGAGACATAGGAGGTCTTGCCGGTCGCCGGTCCGCCCGTCCGGCGCGCGGCGTTGGGGCCCGACCGGCTGACGGGCGACGGGCAGACCCCTTCTTACGGCTGCTTGAGCATCGTGTACAGCGACTCCGCGGACAGAAACATGAACTCATACCGTGCAAAGCTGATGACGTCCCGGTCGTGGACTTCCACCGGCTTGGTCTGCAGCCGCGCCCCGTTCAGAAGGGTCCCGTTCGTTGAGCCGCAGTCCCTCAAGAAATAACCTTCGCGCTTGATTTCAATCAAGGCGTGCTTTTTGGAGATGGCGTAATCCGGCATGATGAAGTCGTTGCCGTCGACGCGGCCGATGGAGAAGACCTCACCGGTGGAGGTCGCATACTCGCCCTTGATCAAAGGGTAAATCGCCAGCTTCAGGCTCTCGGAGGCCGAGACGGCATCCTCGCCGGTTCCCACGGGCTCGAACACAATCGTGCGGTTCATCTCACGCGATCCATTTTCGGACCGGGCCGCCAGCGTTCCCAGGTGAATGGCCGAGCCGGCCAGCACCGGCTTCTGCATGAAGCGGATGAAATCCTCGGAGGAGACGACCTGGACCATCCGCTGCAGCAGGTTTAGGCCGATTCGGCCCGCCGAGTTGACCAGCCGGGCCAATTCGCCGGCCCCCGGGGGGGGGATCGCTTCAGGTTTGGCGCTTGCCTTCGGGCGGCTTGACAGCATGGTCTCTCCTTCGGCCGGCGGACGGCTTCTGATCCGCCGCAAGCCGGTCCCGGGCGCCGTCGCCTCTCGATCCATTTGACTTGGCCCCACCGGCTTGATTAAGATGGTTTCTCAAGGGTATCATCGTCAAAATGTATTCAAACTTTAGCTCCTATTGACTGATCGCCTTTCAGCTGGGGCTTCCGGCGGAAACACGTCTTCGGCCGGCCAGCACCCGGATGGTCGCTTATGACTCGTGCCGCGCTCATTTTGGCTCTCGTCCTGCTCAATTTTTTGTCCTGCTTTGTCGAGGAGATCTATCTGGACCTCCGTCCGCTGCGATTCGGGCGGACGGCGCCGTTCGCCCTGCGGGCCGACCGGCCGCTCACCCTGCCGGCGCCGGAAACGGGCGGCCCGCCGACAGGGTCCCTCCCGGCTTCCCCCGGCACCGATTTCCGTGCGGGAGAGGTGCTGGTGCCCTTTCTCAAGCAAATCGACGAGCGCGACCTGCAGTTGATCCGCATCTTCGAGGGCCAGCGGCCGGAGGCGATCTTCCGGGAATCTCCCCTGGTCCTGTTTGTGAACATCTGGATGGTCGTCTTCCTGGGGTTTTTTCTCTTCGCTCTGCCGCGGGGCGGCTACAAGCGCGCCGTGTCCCACCCGTTGCTGCTGGTGCTGCTGATTCTGCACGGCCTGATCCTGAAGGGGCTCCTGCTTTTCACCAACCTTCCGGCGGAAGCGCTGCCGCTGGCCGTGCTGCCGCTGCTGGTCATCGGCCTGAACCAGGGCCGGGTGACCGCGATCGGGACCTTCCTGGTCGGCATGCTGCTGGCGGGGCCCTTCATGGGCCAGTCGTATGACCTGCTCACGAGTTTTCTGGTGATCGGCTTGACGGCCATCATGCTGGCGCCCAAGACCCTCCGGGTGCGCAGCGCCCTCCTGCCATGCCTGCTGATCGGGGTGGTGCACGCGGTCTTGCTGACGCTGCAGCGGACGGACTGGGCCGCCATGATCCTGGCCACCCACTGGCCCGAGGAATGGAATCTGGCAGCGCTGCAAGCCCTGGCAGGCAACCCGTGGACGGCGCAGAGCGGATGGGCCTTCATGGGCGGGGTGTCGTCGGGGGCCCTGGCGCTGCTGCTGCTGCCCGTGCTCAAAGCCGGGAGGACAGTGGGCTCGACGGTCACGCTCCGACGCTTTTCCGACCTCGACCAGCCGCTTCTGAAGCGGCTCTTTGCGGAAGCCCCCGGAACCTATCAGCACTCCATGAACGTGGCCTACCTGGCCCAGGCCGCCGGAGATGCCGTCGGCGCCAATTCGCTGCTGCTCCGGATCGGCGCTTATTTTCACGACATCGGCAAGGTCCGGCGGCCGGAGGGCTATGTCGAGAACCAACTGAACGGGGTCAACCTGCACGACACCCTCGACCCTTACGAGAGCATCGAGATCATCACGGGGCATGTGCAGCAGGGCCAGCTCATCTGCCGCGACGCCCGGCTGCCGCGAACGGTGATCGATTTGGTCCAACAGCACCACGGGACCCAGACGGTGGACTTTTTTTTCGAAAAAGCCAAGAAGCGCAAACCCGAGGGCGGCGTCCGCGAAGACGATTTCCGCTACCCGGGCCCCAAGCCCCAGAGCGTGGAGGCGGCGCTTCTGATGATCGCGGACGCGGTGGAAGCGGCCTCCCGGTCCTTGAAGTCGCCGAGCCGGCTGGCCTTCGAAAAACTGGTGCGCTTCATCGTCGTCAAGCGCATCGCCGACAGCCAGTTCAGCGAGTGCGTGCTCGACACCCGCGACATCGATGCCATCATTCGCTCTCTGGTGGACGCCCTGGAGGCCTCCTTCCACGCGCGCATCCGCTACCCCTGGCAGCAGCCGCCGCCTCAGACTCAAAAGGCGTGACGGCATTTTCAGCTTGCCCGGCGCGCTGCGAAATGATAGTGGAAGCGGCTCGATGCGACGATATCCCGATCGACCGCTTGCATCCGCCCGACGGCAGTCATTGCCCAAACCTTAACGGCAGCGTGAGGTGGCTCCATGGCGTTAGCTCTGATGGAGGGTAACGAGGCCATCGCCCGGGGGGCGGTGGCGGCCGGGTGCCGGTTTTTTGCCGGCTACCCGATCACCCCGGCAACGACGATCCTGAACCACATGCTGGCCATGCTACCGCCGCTCGGCGGGGTCTGCATCCAGGGCGAGGACGAGATCGCCTCGATCGGCTTCTGCCTGGGCGCCTCCATGGCGGGCGTGAAGGCCATGACGGCCACCTCCGGTCCCGGCATCAGCCTCTACAGCGAGCAGATCTCCTTCGCCATCGGCAGCGAAATTCCCATTGTCATCGTCGACATCCAGCGGCTGGGCCCCTCCACCGGGTCGGCCACCCGCGGAGCGGACGGCGACGTCCAGTTCCTGCAGTGGGGCAACAGCGGCGGGCTGCCGGTGATCGTCCTGGCGCCGACCGACGTCGCGGAGTGCTTCACCCTGACCGCCCACGCGTTCAACCTGGCGGAGCGCTTCCGCTGCCCGGTGTTCATCGCTTCCAACAAGGAAATCGCCATGACCCGCGAGAGCCTGGACCTGGAGCGTCTGGCCCTCCCGGCCCCGGTCGACCGGGCCGCGCCCGCGCCGGGTCGGCCGTTCCTGCCGTTTCAGGCCTCCGACGGCGAGGGGGTGCCGGGCTTTCTGCCGATCGGCGGCAAGACCCCGGTGCGCCAGACCTCCTCCACCCACGGCCCGGACGGCTTCATCACGACGGACCCGGCCGAAATCGCGCGCGGGTTGACGCGGATGCAGTCCAAGATCAATGCCGCAGCGGATCAGCTGGCGGTGATCGACCACCACCCGGCCGAGGGCGCCGACACGCTGATCGTCACCTACGGCGTCACGTCCCGGGCCGCCGGCGCCGCGGTGCGCGACTTGCAGCGCCGGGGGAAGCCGGCCTCGCTCCTGGTCCTCAAGACGCTCTGGCCCGTGCCGGAGGCGGCCATCCGCCATGCCGCCGGAGGCGCCCAGCGCATCCTCGTGGCGGAGATGAACCTGGGGCAATACGTGCGCGAGATCGAACGCATCCTGCCGGGCAAGGAGATCGGCTTCTGCGGTCAGATGGACGGCCGGTTGATCGCCCCGGAAACCCTTGTGGAGGCAGTCGTCCATGGATAGCCTGTTGAACGCGGCAAGGCCGCCGGTGTTCTGCCCGGGGTGCTCCCACGAGCGCATCACCCACACCCTGGACCAGGCGTTTCAGAGCATGGGGCTGGGCGGCGAGCGCATCGCCATGGTGAGCGACATCGGCTGCTCGGGGCTCTTCGACACGTTTTTCCACACCCACGCCTTCCACGGCCTGCACGGCCGGGCGCTCACCTATGCGGCCGGGCTCAAGCTCGTGCGGCCCGGGCTGACGGTCGTGGTCACCATGGGCGACGGCGGCCAGGGCATCGGCGGGGCCCACCTGCTGGCGGCCTGCCGCCGCAACCTGGACCTGACCCTGCTCGTGCTCAACAACTTCAACTTCGGCATGACCGGCGGCCAGTATTCCGCAACCACCCCGCCGGATGCCGATGTGGGTTCCGGGTTCCTCAACCGGTTGGAGCGGCCGCTCGACATCTGCGGCGTGGCCAGGGCGGCCGGCGCGCCCTACGTCGTACGATGCTCGGCCTATCGCAGCGACCTCGCCGACGTGATCCGCAAGGCCGTCGAGTTCAAGGGGTTTTCGGTGGTGGACATCTGGGGGATCTGCCCGGGACGGTTCTCCAAGCGCAACCGGCTGACGACCAAGGGCATCGACGAGATGCTCTCGAAGCTCGTCCCGCACGAGGGGCCGGTTCCCGAAAACCAGCGTCGGGAATTCGGGGAGCACTACCGCGAGCTGGCCGCCGTGCAGAAAGCGGTCCCGCCGCCCCAGGCCGTCGCTCCGGCGTTTGCCCCGGTCAGCGGCGACCGGCAGGAGGTCGTTATGGTGGGCAGCGCCGGCCAGCGCATCCTCACCGCCGGCGAGATTCTTTGCCTGGCGGGCCTGCACGCCGGCCTCAACGTCACCCAGAAAAACGACTACGACATCACCGTGCTGCGCGGTCCCTCCATCAGCGAGATGATCCTCTCCCCGCAGGCGATCGACTACACCGGCAGCCAGCGGCCCTCGGTGGTGGTGGCGCTGGGGCTGGAAGGCGTGGCGCGGCGCAAGAAAACCTTCGCGGCCCTCGATGCCACCGGCACCGTCATTCAAGCGGCGGGGGTGGACGTGCCCGCCGGCCGCGCCCGCGTCCACCGGGTGGACTTCAAGGGGCAGGGGTTCAAGGCAACGGATTGGGCCTTGGCGTCACTGGGGGTGATGTCCAAGCTCGGCGTGGCGATCCGGCCGGAGATGCTGGAAGCGGCGCTGGCGGCGAGGCTCAAGGGCGAGGCCCTGGCCGGCGCCCTGGAGACCGTCCGGCGGGTGGAACCGGGGCAATGGCTGTAACCGCCGCCATGCGGCGGTTCCTATAAAACGAAAGGCCCATGCATGCGCATGGGCCTTTCGTTTTAAATCCGATGGTTATCAGGCAGAATCGGCAGGGCTACTCCAAAACCATCAGCACCTGCTGCGCGGCCACCGTGTCGTCTTTCTTGACCTTGATCTCCTTCACCTTCCCCGCTTCCGGCGACGGGATGGCGTTTTCCATCTTCATGGCTTCCAGGATCAGCACTTCCTGATACTCGAGGACCTCTTCCCCCGTCTTGACGAGAATATCGACGACTTTTCCGGGCATCGGGGCCACGATCTGCTTGCTCATGCCTTGCTCTCCTGTGTTTTGTTTTCTCGGTCGACCGGCGCGGGCGACGTGCGAAAAGAATGGTGCTTGATACTGAAAGGTTCAAGGAATGTCAAGGACAAAGGCCGGCGGGGACCGCCTCCGTCCTTGACGCCACCCGGCAGTTTGTATAATGAAATAGGTCACGTGTTTTTTGCACAGGAACCCGGCCATGCAGGGGGGTTGAATTGCCCGACCGGGCAACACTTCAGACGGGGAGGATGGTGGACATGCGACCGTATTTCGAGAAGATGAAGGAGTTCGGCAGTGCGCTTAAGCCCGGGATGATCAAAAGCAGGGAAAACAACGTCAAGCTGATCAAGGATGTGGAAGCCGCCGTGGACCAGGCGGTGGAGAAGGTCAAGAACGCCGGGCTGCCCACCGCCGAGATCAACAAGCGCAAGCAGTTGACCATCTGGCAGCGCCTGGACTACCTGCTCGACCCCGGCACCTGGTGCTCCCTCAACACTCTTTACAACCCCATGGACAACGTCGAAGGGACCAGCAACGTCTACCACGGCCTGGCCAGGATCTCGGGCAAGTGGGCGGTCGTGATCGGCTTCGACAACAAGGTGCTGGCCGGCGCCTGGCTGCCCGGGCAGCCCGATCACATTCTGCGGGCCACCAACCTCGCCCGGCGGCTGCACGTGCCGCTCGTCTGGCTCGTGAACTGCAGCGGGGTCAAGCTCCCCAACCAGGAGAAGTTCTACGCCGACCGCCGCGGCGGCGGGACGACCTTCTTCCGGCACGCCGAGCTCGAGCAGGAAGGGGTCCCGATCCTGGCCGGGATCTGGGGGACCAACCCGGCCGGCGGCGGCTACCAGAGCATCAGCCCGACGATCCTCTTCGCCCACAAGGACGCCAACATGGCGGTCGGGGGCGGGGGCATCCTGAGCGGCATGTCGCCCAAGGGCTTCTTCGACCTGGATGGCGCCGAGCAGCTGATCTCGGCGGCCAAGCAGTTCAAGGCCGAGCCGCCGGGCTCGGTCAAGGTCCACCACGACGCGACCGGTTTTTTCCGGCACGTCTTCGACACCGAGCAGGCGGTCCTGGACGGCATCAAGGAGTACATGCAGGGCATCCCGGCCTACGCCCCCAAGTTTTTCAGAGTGGCCGAGCCCAAGGCCCCGCGCTTCCCGGACGAGGACCTGTATTACCTGGTCCCGTTCAACCAGAAGCAGATGTACAACTTCGACGAGGTATTGGCGCGCCTGGTGGACGGCAGCGAGCACCTGGAATACCGCCCGGGCTACGGCCCGGAGATCTACACGGGGCTGGTCAAGATCGACGGGTTCCTAGTCGGGGTGATCGGCAACCGCCAGGGGTTCCTGGGGGAGGACTACCCCGAGTACGCCCCCTACCCCGGCATCGGCGGCAAACTCTACCGCCAGGGGCTCATCAAGATGAACGAGTTCGTGGTGCACTGCGGCCGCGACCGGGTGCCGATCGTCTGGGTCCAGGACACGACCGGCATCGACGTCGGCGACATCGCGGAGAAGGCCGAGCTGCTCGGGCTGGGGCAGTCGCTGATCTACTCGATCCAGCAGACCGAGATCCCGATGATGCTGCTCGTGCTGCGCAAGGGCACCGCGGCCGCGCACTACGTGATGGGCGGGCCGACGGCCAACCGCCACAACGTCTTCACGCTCGGCACGGCAACGACCGAGATCTACGTCATGCACGGGGAGACCGCGGCCGCGGCGAGCTACTCGCGCCGGCTGGTCAAGGAGAAGGAGAGCGGCAAGCCGCTCGAGCCCGTGATCGAGGAAATGAACAAGCTCGTCAAGTCCTACTACGACAACTCGCGGCCGCTCTACTGCGCCAGGCACGGCCTGGTGGACGAGGTCGCCGCCATGCCCCACCTGCGCAACTACCTGGTGGCCTTCGCCGGCGCCGCGTACCAGAACCCGCGGTCCATCTGCCCCCACCACCAGATGATGCTCCCCCGGATCATCAAGGGCTGATTAG
>JALOPD010000540.1 GCA_025454075.1 Desulfobacterales bacterium
CGGCGACTGCATGCTCTCTTTTACAGGAAGCATCTGCCCGGTGGCCCGCTGCGCCAAGAGCCTGTTCAACGGCCCCTGCGGAGGCTCCCAGGGCGGCCGGTGCGAAGTGAACCCGGAGATTCCCTGCGCCTGGGCCATGATCTATTACCGGCTTAAAAGCCAGAACCGGCTCGAACTTCTCCAGAAGGTAAACCCTCCCCGGGACTGGCGTCCGGCCGGAAACACCGGCCCCCGGTCCCGAATCCGCACCGGCATCGCCGGAAGCCCTGGAGACTGACTTGCCCCATCGAGCCCAACATCCTGAGCTATTTATGGCAAACACCAAACACTCATCACCATTCAGATTGGGGTTCCGGTTGCCGTCGGGGTCTTGATGTGGGAGCGGCATCTTGCCGCGAACAGGATAATGGCGGGACGCCTCTCCCGCCTGGAACTTCTTTTTCAACACCCTTGGTACAAGAAAAGCAGGCTGACCGCTGCCTTCCGCGGCCAGCCTGCTTTTCTTATTTGATCTTTAGAACCATCGCCGCGGCGGTGTCGCCGGCGGCGCAGCCCGCAAACAGAAGATAGCCGCCGCCCTTCATCACCACTTCCTCGATTCCCTCGATGATGAGCCGGCCCGCGGTCGGGCCCTGGGGGTGCCCGAAGACCAGCGACGAGCCGTAGTTGTTCATTCCGTTCATCACCTCGACGCCCAGCTTCCGGGCCAGGAACACGTCGTTGGCGGCAAAGGGGTTGTGGGTCTTGATCGCCTTGGCGTCTTTGGCCTTGATCTTGGCGCCGTCGAGGGCCATCTGAGCCGCCGGGTAGACCGCCGCCGCCATGAAGGCCGGCTTGACCCGGGCGTAGCCGTAGGAGACCACCTGGATCTCCACCGACGGGTCGGCGCTCAGCGACTTGGCCTTGTCCCGGCCGGCGACGATGACCCCGCAGTGGCCGTCGGCCGGGTGCGTCTGGGCGCCGAACGTGTGCACGCCGTCGGGCAGCACCGGCCGGAGGCCGGCCAAACCTGCGGCCGTGGTTTCCATGACGCCTTCGTCCGCGTCGAGCATGAGGGTCTGTTTCTTGGAGACCTTGATCATCACGGGGTACATGTAGCGCTTCTGGAACTCGCGGTCGTTGGCGAGGGCATCCTGGTATTGCTTGTAGCGCTGCAGCGCCACCTCGTCGCACTCCTTGCGCGTGATGCCCTCCTCCTTGGCCACGTTTTCAGCGGTCTTGATCATGGCCTGCCCGGCCCAGGGGTCCTTGTTGAAGTTGTCCATGAGCCAGTTCTCGGAGATCACCTGGCCGCCGGGCCCCGGCGGGTAGGGCCACACGATGTGGGGCCCGTTCGAACAGCGGTCGGTCATCAGGCAGAAGGGCGCATGGAACAGCCCGGCCTCGACCCCCATGGCCGCGGTATAAATGGCGACGGTGGAGGTCGAGCAGGCTTGGCTGACCCACAGGCCGGGCACCCCGGCCGCTCCCATCAAGGCCGCCGCCCAGGGGCCGCCGTAAAATCCCTGGTGCTGGTGAACGGTGAGCCCCAGGTACACGTAGTCGAAGACCTTCGGGTCCACGCTTTTTTCCGCCAACCAGCGCTTGGTGGTTTCCGCGGCCAGCACGATGGCGTGCTCGTTGGCCATGCTGCCCTGCCAGCGGGCGAACGGTGAGCTGAAATAGCCTTTGTAGGGGATGAATGCCTTGGTCAACATGAGTGCTTCCCTCCTTTGGCCGGATCGGCCGAGTTAGAAATCCTTTCAGGCGCACGGCGCCGTTCAGCCGGAGTCAGGTGGCGACAGGCATCGCGCATCGGGTGTCGAAGGACCGGTTTCACTTCTTCTGCTGCCGCAATCGCTCTCGCAGGATGCGGTGCAGGATTTTGCCGGTCGGCGTGCGGGGCATTTCATCCTGGGAGATGAAGATGACCTCCTTGGGGCGCTTGTAGCCGGCGAGCTTATCCCGGCAGCACTCCATGATCTCCTTCTCGGTGATGCTCCGGGGATCGACGCCGGGCCGGGTGACGACGACCGCCGCCACCTTCTCCCCCCACTTGTCGTCCGGCACACCCACCACCGCGCAGTCGAACACGCATTCGTGGCTCCCCACCGCCTCCTCCACCTCGCTGGGGTACACGTGCTCGCCGCCGGTGATGATCATGTTGTCCTTGCGGTCGACGATGTGGAAGAACCCCTCCTCGTCTTTTTTGGCCATGTCGCCGGCGGAGAACCACCCCTGGTGAAACGCGCTCGCCGTCTTCTCTGGCAGCTTGTAGTACTCCTTGAACAGCATCGGGCCGCGGGAGTGAAGCTCGCCCACCTGCCCCGCCGCCACCTCGTTTTTCTCCCCGTCCAGAATCTTCACCAGCTCGGTGCCCAGGGACTCGAAGCCGATGGACCCCAGCTTCTTCATCTGGTACTCGGGCTTGAGCACCGTGACGATGCCGGCCTCGGTCGAGCCGTAGGCCTCGTAGAGCTGCACGCCGGGGAAAAACTCCATGATGGCGAGCTTCATGCTCTTGCGCACCGGCGCCGA
>JALOPD010000541.1 GCA_025454075.1 Desulfobacterales bacterium
TTAGGGCGTCAGAGCCCCGGTTGACAGTCCCGGGAAGGGGCGTACCCGGACCAGAAAGCGTCCCAGCGGGTCGAAAACATCACGCGGTTGCGCGGGGCGATGCGCTTGGTTTCGGGACAGCTTGCCAGATGGAAGCGGCGGGAGTTGCGGTTGCCGATATAACGGCCACCCGGCTCGCTCCAGTTCCGCCAGAGGCCGGCTTTCGCGCGCATGGCCGTGCGTTGCGCCGCCAGAAGCCGGCCTTCGTATTGGACATTCGGCATGGTGGACAGGCAGAAGGCCAGCCCCGCCTGCAGCAGCCGTTCGTTGACCATCGCGCCGTCCGGCAGAAAGACATAGGCCAGCGTGCGGCCGTAGTCGTCCAACCGCTCGATGTCCAATTCCAGCCGCAGCGTTCGTCCCTCGACCAGTTCGGCGTTCCGCGTGCGCGCCTCAAAACCCATCGGCTGCGCCGTGTGCCGCGCATGATCGATCTCCGGTGCGTCGATGCCGATGTAGCGCACCAGCCGCCCGTCCGCCAGCTGAACCGTGTCCCCGTCGTTGACGCGCTTGACCGTGACCCGCTCGGCGCCGCAAGGCACGGCCGTCCAAAGAAAAAGCCCGACCAAAAGCAGGCCCAGGAAGCAGCCCCGATTCGACCGGCGCGGGCCAGGCAAGCTTCTTAGACGTTTCACGACAGAGCATCCTCCGGGCGATCCAATCCGCACCGCCCGGCAGCAGCCTCGTCCAGCATGCGCGCCAAGCCACCGCGCTCCGCAGGGGTGAATCCGAGGGCGTGCCGCCATGCCTCGTCGTCCTCCATGCAAAGGTAGACGCAAACCTCCGGCGCATGCGCCCGGATGGCGTCCACGATATCGCGGTAAACCTTCATGCGCAGCGGCTTGAAGTAGCGCATTTTCCCGTCCAAACCGTCGATGAACTCGCCATGGAGGATCCTCGAGCGTTCAAAACGCCGTTGCACCACCGCCTTGAGCTCCGGCATGAACCGCAGGGCCCCGAGGCTGATCCAGACGACATGTCGGGAATCGACGGCGGCGAACAGGCGCTCGACCGCATGGCAATACTCGATGGCGCAGCCCTCGTCGATGACGATGGGGTCGAAGTGGAAAGCCAGCGGATACCCCCGGCCGGCAGCGCGCGCCGCGGCTCTGAGGCGCGCGTCGAGAGAGGCCGTGCCGCGTTCCTCGGCGCCGATCACCCGCTCCGTGTTCAGGGACCACGATAGGATCGTGCGGCGCCGGTGCGGCAGCTCGAGCAGCGCTTCGCTGAGGGTGGTCTTGGTCTTCAGCTCCAGCACGCAGCGGTCTTGACCGGCGAATCGGCGGACCAGCCCTGCCGAGAGGCCGGTCCACGGTTCCCAGATCAAGCTGTCGGTAAACTCGCCGGTTCCCAGGCGATGGATGGCGCCCGATGCGAAGAGCTGCTCGAGTTCGCTCTCCATCTGGTCATGGTTCAGGAAATATTGCAGGACCGGCGGATGGAAATAGGCCTGGAGGATGCAGTAGGAGCAGTCCATGCTGCAGAAGGTTCCGATATGCAGAATCTTGTACCCGCAGCACGTATAGTGGCGCGTGCCGGGGCAGGACTTGATGAAGGCACCCTTGTTGCGCGTGAGATAGAGCACGTGCTTGCCGCGCTCGATGGGTTCCGGCGACGCGGCGACGGCTGCGAAGACCTCGTGCGCGCTTTGCACCGTCCGGGCCGGCAGGCCGAATTGCCGGCAGGCCGCGCCGGTTTGGGGCCAATCGGCCAGCTGGGCGTCGACATAGAGCTCGGCGATCTTCATGTGCCCGGATCTCTCTCGAAGCCCCGGGCCTTGCCGGTGAGCAGGGTCCTTAAATCCGGATGGTCGATCAACCGATCGAGCCTGTCCCGCAGGCGGGCGACATCTTCAATTGTCTGGAAATTCAGCGTCAATGCAAAGCGAGTCCCTTCGAAATCCCGGGGCGGTGTCAGCTGGATGGCTTCGCCGAGCTCAAGCCGCTGCCGCAATCGCTGGAAGTTCTTCTCCGCCGCTGCCAGGGCCGGAAAGCGGCGCTCGCGCAAGCGGCTGCGCAGGCGCTGGGTCTGCCGGTTGCCGTCCTCGTCCGGCCTTCCCGTTCCGTCCGCCGGGCAGGCGTCCATCAGCACCTGTCGGGGATCGCCCCCCTCACGCGCCGCGATTTCCGCAACGAGGGCGACGATTTCGCGCTGCTTGTTCAAACTGGGCTTGAGGCGCAGGAAAAGGCACGCGAAGGCGCTCCCGAGATCGGCGTCCATGCGCCCGAGATCGCAGGCCATCGCGAAGGAGAGCGCGCCATCGAGGACCGCATCCTGTATGGCGGCCGGCAGGCGGCAGAGCCGCTTTAGCTGCGAAATCATTCCGGCATGGGTCGGCAGCCCGAGGGCCGCAGCATCTTCTTTCGCAATCCGGCCGCCGGGTGCCTTGCGCTCAAGCAGGTCCAAGGCACGCGAGGATTCGATGAGGTTCAGCGGCCGTGTCAGCGAATTTTCGGCGACCGCGCGG
>JALOPD010000542.1 GCA_025454075.1 Desulfobacterales bacterium
GTCGACGGGGACGACGGCGTCGAGGGCCGACTCGGCCCGGGCGCGCGCGACCGACTGCTTGACGAAGAGCAGCGGCCGGCCCTCGGCCGGCAGGTACAAGAAGGCATTCTGGGCCGTGCCGCTGAAGTAGAACAGGTCGGCCCGCTGGACGACGAAGAGCCCGTCGATGTCGGCGCGCCGGAGCTCCGCCTGGATGGCGGCGGTGCGACGCTCGATTTCACCGCGCGGGACGCTGAAGCGTTCCGGGTCAGAGTGAGGCCGGGGCTGAACCGTCTCCATAACCAGCGATCTCGGGCGAATGGGGTGTGCGTGGCTTGCGCAGCATGGACCGCTTACTATTTACCACCACGGGCAAACAATTGGAAAGCCCAAAACGGCGGCGCGGCCGGTTGGCGCCGCACGCCTGATCCGGCTTCCGGTGCGGAGCAAATGGTGCTATGGAAAATGACGGACTGCAAGGGAGGTTTGCCATGCCGCTGCTGATCGGTGCCATCGGCGATGACGTGACCGGGTCGACCGACCTGGCCCTGATGCTGAGCAAGCAGGGCATGGCCGTGGTGCAAACCATCGCCCGCCAGATCGTCTTCAAGTACTGCTCGACCTTCGACTCGACCGGAGCGGGCAATATCGGGCCGGTGGCCGAGGCGCTTCTGGAGCGCCTCGATGCCGGGCTCACGATCTACTGCCCGGCGTTTCCCGAGAACGGCCGTACCGTCTACAACGGCCACCTGTTCGTCGGCGGGGACCTGCTCTCGGACTCCGGCATGCGGAATCACCCCCTGACCCCGATGACCGACGCCAGCCTGGTCCGGCTTCTGCGCGGGCAGGTGCGGAATCCCGATACGGTCGGCCTGATCGATTATGCGGTCGTGGACCGGGGGCCGGAGGCCATCCGCCAGCGGCTGCAGGAAGCGGCTGTCTGCGGCCGCCGGCACCTGGTCGTGGACGCCCTGAGCGACCGGCATCTGGTCGCGATCGCAGACGCCTGCGGCCATTTGAAGCTGGTGACGGGGGCAGCCGGCGTGGCGCTGGGGCTGCCGTCCAACTTCCGGCGATCCGGGCTGCTGGAGGGCTCGGCGGGCGCGGCGGCGCTGCCGACGCTCGCCGGCGGCACCGCGGTGCTGGCCGGCAGTTGCTCGGCGGCCACGCAGCGCCAGGTCGCGCGGATGGCGGCCCATTGCCGGTCCATCCGCCTCGATCCGCTGGAGCTGGCCTCCGGGAGAACCAGGCTTTCCGACATCGCCGGGTGGGCCGCGCGGGAGATCGGTGAAGGCCCCGTGCTCGTCTACTCCACCGCCGCGCCCGAACAGGTGGCCGCCGTGCAGGCGCGGCTGGGCCGCGCGGCGGCCGGCCGCCTCGTCGAGCAGGCCATGGCCGGGCTGGCGGCGCGCCTATGCCAGGCGGGGGTGCGCAACCTCGTCGTTGCCGGCGGCGAAACCTCGGGCGCGGTGCTGGCCGCCTTGCGGGTCCGGGCGCTGCGTATCGGCCCTGAAATCGCGCCGGGCGTGCCCTGGACGGTCACCGAGGGGGAGCCGCGCCTCTGTCTGGCGCTGAAGTCGGGGAATTTCGGCGGCGAGGATTTCTTCGAAAAAGCCATAGCGATGCTGCCACCCGGAGACCGCGCGGCCCGGCCGGATACGGGTTTATCGTAAATCGGTCCGGACCGATTTACGCTTGCCGCCCCCCCGGGTTTTGACGAGCCAAAGAGATGCTGTACGGCAGGTCAGGAGCGATTGTCCAGGACCTCCCTCAGTTTGGCCGCGGTCCGCTGCGTTTCTGCGGCGATCGTTTCAATCACGCCGCCGGTCATCGAATCCGCGAAGCCGACCACCCAGATGGCCAGCGGCAGCCCGCGCTGGTTTCCCAGCGCCGCCGCCACGGCGTTCACCCCCGGCAGGTATTCTTCGTTGTCGACGGCGTATCCCTGTTTGCGGACGATATCGAGCTCGGCCAGGTATTCCTCTTTTTTCACCGACGAGCGCCGAGCGGACGTTGAAAACCCTTGTTCGTCGATGATCTTCTCCGCCTGATGGACGGGCTGCTGCGATAAATAGATTTTGCCCACGGCCCCGGCCAGCAGAGGGATGGACGTGCCGGGCGGAGCCGAGATGTTGAGCGGCTTGGCGGCCTCCGCCGTGGCCACGATCAGCCCGCGCGAGCTGCTCAGGACCCCCAGAAAAACCGTCTCGCCGATCCGGTCGCGCAGCTCGTCCAGCAGCGGCTGGGCGTGCTCGGTGATGCGGAAGTAATTCCAGCTGCGAAACGCCAGTTCCACCACCGCCGGGCCTAAAAAAAAGCCTCTGCGGTTGGGCGCTTGCGCGAGGGCGCCGGCCTGGAGCAGGGCGCGGATCATGCCGTGGAGGGTGCCCTTGCTGTAGCCGAGCCGGCGCGCCAGTTCACTCAGGGTGATCTCGGACCGCGATTCGGCGACCAGCTTCAGCAGATCGAACGCTTTCAGGACGGCGGGGGCTCGGTAGCTTGACGGCTGGTTTGTCTTCATCGGTGGCTCCGCTTCATATTATCAGGATACTGGCGGTATAGTTCACTATAATGAACGAAAAATTTCTACGGCACGCTGGTGTGCATGTCAAGCATAATCTAATAACTATGTCGGATTAAATAAAAAAATAATATAAAAATCAAATAATAAAATCGGGTTGGCCGCGATCGAGAAAAATCTTGACAGACGGTTTCGATCTGTTATTATCGGTTGCAAATAAGTTCTCTATAATGAACAAATATGAATTCGTCGGCGTTGATTCTTTTCGTTCGCTGGCCGCGCGGCCAGCCAGGAGGTGCAGGGATGAAAATCGGCAAAGTCATGGAAGGCCCGCGGGACGGAGAAGTGCGCTGC
>JALOPD010000543.1 GCA_025454075.1 Desulfobacterales bacterium
GATGAAGACCATGCCGGCCTGGCGCGCGCGGGTGAAGGCCGCTTCGGTGAAGCCGGCGGTCATCAGGTCGCGGTGCAGGACGTAGATGCTCACCTGCGGATTCAGCTCCCGGATCGCGAAGGCCTGCTTCAGGGCCGCGGCGCAGCAGACCCGGCTGCAGTAGTTGCGGGGCTCCTGCCGGGAGCCGACGCACTGGATCATCACCACCGTCTCCAGCGTGCGGGCATCCATCCGGCCGGCGGCCAATTGCCGTTCCAGCTCGGCCTGGGTCAGGACGGCCGGACTGGCGCCCCAGGCGAACTCCCGGGCGGGCGCTTCCGTGCCGCCGGTGGCCAGGATGACGACCCCGTGGTCCACGGAGCGGACCTGGTGGTCGGGGCCTTCGATGATCGTCGCAAAGGAGCCGACGTCCCCGTGAGCCTGGACGACCCGCGACCCGGTATGCACCTGGATGCGGGGGTGCTTGTCGACGCGTTTCAGGATGTCGTTCAGCAACGCTCGAACGTCGTGGCCTTCCAGCGTGCGCTGGAGCCAGGTCAGGTTGCCTCCCAGCCGTTCGCCGGCCTCGACCAGCTCCACGCCGTAGCCGTGATCGGCTATCGTGAGCGCAGCCGTCAGGCCGGCCACGCCGCCGCCGATGACCAGCGCCCGGGGGGTGACCGGAATTTCCGCGGCCGGATGGGGCTCCGCCCACTTGAGCCTGGCGATCCCCGCCCGCAGCTCCGCCAGCGCAGCGGGGGCGGCGGCCGGCTCGTCGGCGGACGGGCCGGGCCAGGAAGCGATGTCGACCCCCTCGATCAGGCCTGCGCTGATTCCCAGCACGCGGCCGAGTTCCTTGAGCTTGCCGGGTTGGGCGACGGGCAGACAGGCGCCGATCAGCAGGCGGTTGCCGGCTGCCGCGCGCGCGCAGGCTGCGAGCTGCTCCCATCCGGCCGCCGTGCATAGATCCTCAATGGCTTCAACCGCCGTCACGGCCGGATCGCGGCGCAGCGCCTGCGCCAGGAACTCCGGCGGGGGGCCGGCGCCCGCCCGGCCGCAGCGGCAGAGCACGACCGAAATGCGGGGCGCTTCGCGGCTCAGGCCCTCCGGCAGGCCCCCGCCCGGGCGAGGCTCTTCCAGCGCCAGGCTGCCCCCGGCCGAATGGATGACCCGCGAGGCGTTGGCCGCGGCGGAAGATGCCTGGATCACCGCCTCGCCGATGTCTTTCAGGCAGCTGAAGGCTCCGCCCACAAAGACGCCGGGGTTCCGGGTGCGGCTCATCGAAAAGGGCTCGGTCTCGATGAACCCCCACGGGTTGAGCGGAAGCTCCAGCTGGGCGGCCAGCTCCCGGGAGCCCGGCGCCGGGCGCTGCCCCAGCGCCAGGACCACCAGGTCGAAGGATTCCATACAGGCGGTGCCGGCGGCTTCCAGCCAGCGGACGGCCACGCCGGCGCCGGAGGGATCGGCGACCAGAGAATGCGGGCGTGACCGGATGAACCGCACGCCGTGGCGGTGTTCGGCGGCGTCGCGGTAACGCTGGAAGGATTTGCCGAAGGTGCGCATGTCCATGTAGAAGATGGCCGCGTCGAGGTCGCCGCCGGCCCGCGCTTTGGCCAGCAGCGCCTCCTTGATGGACGCCATGCAGCAGATGTTCGAGCAGAAATCGGCCTCCGCCTGAACATCCCGCGAGCCCACGCACTGGATCCAGGCGGCCCGGCGGACGGGCCGGCCGTCGCTCGGACGGGTGAGGCGGCCGGCGGTCGGCCCGGTGCTGCTCAGCAGGCGCTCGAATTCGATCTGGGTCAGCACGTTGGGCACGACCCCGTACCCGAAGGGGTTCTTCCCCGACGAAGGGTCGTAGAAGGAGGTGCCGCCGCAGAGCACCACCGCACCGGCTTCGAGCTGGCGCGCCTCGGCCGCCTCCAGCCTCTGGAAGACCTGCACCACTTTCGGGATCAGGCGGTCCATTTCGAACGGCTTGACGAGGTAGTCCATGGCGCCGATCTGCATGGCCTCCACCGCGGTCTCCACGGTGGCGTAGGCGGTCATCATGATCACCGTGAGCTCCGGCGCCAGCTGCCTGGCGCGCTCGAGCACCTCGACCCCGTCCATGCCCGGCATCTTGATGTCCAGCAGCATGAGGTGAAAGGCCCCGGCTTCCAGCGCGGCCAGGGCGTCCGGCCCGGACCCGGCCATGGCCGCCGTGAATCCCTCGGCCTCCAGCCACTCCTTCAGGGAGTCGCGCACCACCATCTCGTCGTCGACCACGAGAATGCGGAATCTGCCGCGCTCGGCTTCCGGCAGGCGGATGGCCCCCGTCGGGCAGGCCTGGACGCAGGCCCCGCAGCGCGTGCAGGCCGCACCGTCGAGCACATAGGCATTGGGAAGATTGTGCGGCACCGGCAGGTAAATCGCCTTGCGCCGGCTGAGACCGGCGTTGAACTCGTCGGGGACTTCCACCGGGCAGACCGGCGTGCACCGGCCGCAGCCGACGCAGCGTTCCGGGTCCACCCACGGCGTCTGCT
>JALOPD010000544.1 GCA_025454075.1 Desulfobacterales bacterium
GGGCTACCTGGCCTGGAAATTCGTCATCGACGGCAAGGAGATCCCCTATGGCCTCTTTCTCGGCGAGATCGTCAATTTCCTCGTCGTGGCGCTGGCGCTCTTCGTTTTCATCGTAAAATTCCTCGGCTGGATCATGAAATCCAAGCAGGAGGAGGCCCCCGCTCCGCCGCCCCCGCCGACCAAGGACCAGGAGCTATTGACCGAGATCCGCGACCTGCTCAAGAAGAATGCCTGACAGGGGCTTCAACGCTGAGTGGACCGGCTTTTCATCCATCTCCGGCGTGCGGTTGATCACAGGAAGGGGAAGGCCCGCAGGGCACTTCCCCTTTGTTTTTGACTCCGAGCCGGCAATGTGGCATGTGGCTTCCAAGGCTCTTCACCTCCCCGGGCCGTCACCTGCCATGCACTGAAAACGCCATGAACATCAAGCTGTCATGCGGAACGGATACGCGGACCGTCCACTGGTCGGAGAAACACCCGCCGACCGTCGCCCAGCTGCTGAATTCCCTCGAGGATACCACGCATCCGCGGCTGGCGGCCTGGCGGGATGAACAGGGCCGGCTGCGGAAGTCTCTGCCCGTTTTCGTCAACGGCGAGCACATCCGCTACCGCCAAGGGCTCGAAACCGAGCTGAAGGAAGGCGATGAGATCTACGTCATCCCGCTGATCGCGGGGGGATAAGCGGGCTGCGCCGCATGGAGCATAGGGCATAGAGCATAGAGAAAAAAGCTTTTACCCTATGCCCTATGCCCTATGCCATTAAAATTTTGACCTGCAAACAGAAGGAGGACCGCCATGGCAAACGGCTACATGGGCAAATTCCTGAACGTCGACCTGTCCAAGGGCACCCTGTCGGAGGAGGCGGTCGACCCGCAGATCTGCCGCGACTACGTCGGTGGCTACGGGGTCGGGGCGCGGTTGCTCTACGACCGCATCCCCAAGGGCGCCGACCCGCTCGGGCCGCACAATGTCCTGGGGCTGCTGACTGGACCCCTCACCGGCACGCCGGCCATCATCGGCTCGCGCTTCGTCGCCGTCGCCAAGTCTCCTAAAACCGGCGGCTGGGGCGACGCCAACTGCGGCGGCCACTTCGGGCCGCACCTCAAGTTCGCCGGCTTCGACGGCGTTTTCTTCAGCGGGGCGGCCGCCAGACCGGTCTACCTCTTCATCGACGAGGGCCGGGCCGAGCTCCGCGACGCCGCCGATCTCTGGGGCCTGGGGGTGACGGCGATCGAGGATCTCCTCGTCAAACGCCACGGCAAGGGCATCCAGGTCTGCTCCATCGGACCGGCCGGCGAGAAGCTGGCGCTGACGGCCTGCATCATGAACGACAAGGAGCGCGCGGCCGGCCGCTCGGGCCTGGGAGCGGTGATGGGCTCGAAGAAGCTGAAATGCGTGGTCGTCAAGGGCCAGATGACGGTCCCGCTGCACGACGAGCAGAAGATGAAGGACCTGCGCCGGCACTATCTCAAGCAGGCCACCGGCGCCTTCGAGGTTTTCAACACGTACGGCACCGCCGGCATCACCCACGATGCCGTCCTGAGCGGCGACGGCCCGGTCAAGAACTGGGGCGGCGCCGGCACCACCGATTTCCCGTCGCCGCAGGCGCGCCGGATCAGCGACGACGCGGTCATCGGCCTCGACGGGTACAAGGCCTACGGCTGCTGGCACTGCCCCATCGCCTGCGGCGGCAAGGTGGCCCAGAAGGGCGGCCGCTTCCCGCTCGAGCTCAACAACGGCGTCGGCCACAAGCCGGAGTACGAAACGCTCGCCATGTTCGGATCGAACCTGCTCAACGACGATCTGCCGTCCATCGTCAAGGTCAACGAAATCTGCAACAACCTCGGCATGGATACGATCACCGTGGGCGCCACGATCGCCTATGCCATCGAATGCTACGAGAACGGCCTGATCACCCCGCAGCAGACGGGCGGCCTGGAGCTGAAATGGGGCAACGCCGAGGCCATCGTCGCTCTCACCGACAGGATCGGGAAACGCGAGGGATTCGGCGACGTGCTGGCGGACGGCGTCTGGGCGGCCTGGAAGAAGCTGGGCCGCATCGGAACCGAGTACGCCGTGCACATCCAGGGCGAGGAGATCCCCGCCCACGACCCGAAGTTCACCCCGGGCCTGGCCTCGACCTACTGGCTGACGGCGACCCCCGGACGCCACACCCAGGGCGGCGAGCTGATCGCCGGGCCGGGGCTGAAGGTGCCCGCGGTTGACAAATACACGTATACCGGCCAGGCCGAAAGCCACCATATCCTCGTCGCCGCGGCGGAAGTGGTCAACGCCGCTGGCCTGTGCCTGTTCGGTTTTCTAAGCTACCCGTTCCAGGCCGTATTGGACCAGCTCTCCGCGGCCACGGGCGACGACTGGGACCTGAAACGAGTGATGACGGCCGGCACGCGCATCTACACCATGCGCCACGCCTTCAACCTGCGCGAAGGCCTCAACCCGCTCGAGCGCAACATGCCGGGGCGCATCGTCGGCGAACCGCCGCT
>JALOPD010000545.1 GCA_025454075.1 Desulfobacterales bacterium
CGCCCGGACCTGGATCAGCTCGGCCACGATGCTGACGGCGATTTCCTCCGGGGTCTCGGCGCCGATGTCGATCCCGATCGGGCAGTGCACGCGCCCGAGATCCTCGGCCGATACCCCATCCTGCACGAGCGCGGCATAGATGAGCTCCCGCTTGCGCCGGCTGCCGATCATTCCGAGATAGGCCGGCCGCGTCCGGAGCGCCGCCTCGAGCGCGTCCCGGTCGTGGATGTGCCCGCGCGTGACGATCGCGATATAGGTCGCGGCCGTAACGGCGGTGTGCTCAAAGGCCTCGGCCACCGGGCACACCAGCAGCCGGTCGGCCGTCGGAAAGCGTTCGCGGCTGGCGAACTCCCCGCGGTCGTCGATGACGCAGACGCGGAAGCCGGCCGTGCGGGCGAGCGGCGCCACCACCTTCGAAATATGCCCGGCCCCGAACAGCAGCAGTTCCGCTTCGGGCTCCAGCGGTTCGACATAGACCACCCGCCGAGCCGCGTCCGCCGTCAGGGGTTCACGCACGAACCCGCGGGCGGCGCCCCAGCGCTGGAGGTCGGCACCGGGCAGCGCGGACAGCTCGGCCGCACCGCCGGCGATCCCGCCTTCGGCCGTAACGATCGCCCGCTTGAGCTCGCTGCCGTCGTCCGCCAGGACGGTGACCAGCGCCCCGCGCCGGCCCTGCGCCGTCATCCGCGCGATCTCCTGAAACACCGACCGCGCCTGATCGTCCTCCGGAAAGACGGGCTCCAGCAGCACGTCGACGTTGCCGCCGCAGAGCATCTCGCCCGCCGCCACCTCCTGCCCGGACATGCGGACCTCGATCACGGCCGGCCGGCCGCCGGAGAAGACTTCCCGCGCCTTGCGCAGCACCTCGTGCTCCAGCATCCCGCCGCCGATGGTTCCCAGGTGGGTCCCGTCGGCGAGGATGAGAAACCGGGTTCCCGCCGCCCGCGGGGCCGAACCGGCCTGGCGGACGATGCGCGCCAGAACGCAGCGTTTGCCGGCCGCCAGGAGGCGGTGAAGGTCGGAGTAAATGTCGGTCATGGGGAGTGCTCCATCCGGGTCTGAAAATCGAAGACGGCCGATACCGGCGGCTCGGCGAGCGCCTGGCCGACGATCACCCTGCGAACCATCGATCCGCCGCTTTGCCGGATGAGCGCTGCGATCCGCGCGGCGGCCGCCTTTCGGTCCGGGGAATCGGCTCGGTTCAGGAAAACCAGGCACCGGCCGTCGGCGGATGCTCCTTTGAAGAGACCGTACTCGTGCGCGCAGGCCGCGGCGACCGCCTCCACCGTCACTGCCGCGCCGGCCGCCAGGCCCGTGATGGCCGCAAACGTCTCCGTCCGGAATACCCACGGGTCGCTCAACGGCTGCCCGAGCGCCTGCAGGCCGACCACGCCCACCGTCCAGCCGGAGCCGGGCGGTATCACCGGCTCATGAGCGGCGGGTGCCTTCAGCGGGCGGCCGGCGGCCCCGTCCGCTTCGACGATGATCCAGTCGCAAACCCGCGCGGCGTGCAGCCGTCCGATATCCCCGGGCGCCAGGCCGGACAGTTTGCCGGATCCGGCAACGCTTCCGGCAACGGCGATGATGTGCCGATGCCGGCGGAGAGCTGCTCCGGCCCGCTCCAGGATCTCATCGGCGTTCGGCGTCAGGATGCAGACGGCGCATTGTTCCGCCGTGGGCGGGTGGATGTGCGTGGTGGTGGTCGTCAACACGGTCTGCCCGCTTCCGGCCAGCTCGTGGGCCAGACGATACATGAGACTCGTCTTGCCGCCCGCGCCCACGAGGCTGACGACCCCGCCCCCGGAGAGAAGCAATGATTCCGCCAGTCCGAACGACATTCCCACCACCCCATCCGAAAACCGGGCCGATGTTCAACGCTGTCTGTTCATATATCCAAACAGCCGGAATTCAAACAGGATGATTCATTTATTGAAGGTTCGAAGCACCGCCTCCAGGACCGAGCCGGCGATGGCCCGGGCCTTGTCCGAGATGGTGAAGCAGTGCGTCACGTCCCCGCGCGGGTCGATGTCGCCGATTTTAAGGCCGGCGGTCACCCGGGTGCCGGGACGGATCTGGCCCCTCAGGACCCCGCCGATGCGCGCGCGCACCTCGCTGTCCGCCACCCGCCCGACCATCGCGCCCGGTTCCAGCCGGTCACCGATCCGCAGGGTCGACCGGAACTCGCCCTCCGCCGGCGCCCGCAGCACCCGTTCCTCGGCCACGCCCGCGACCGGTCCGGGAATGCCGGTGTTGGGTTCGGCCGATCCGAGCGTGAGAATCCGCCCCAGGTCGTGGCCGCGCCGGGTTTCGATCACCACGTGGACGTCATCGCCGGCGGTGAACCCCGGGCCCAGGCCGATGACGAGGGCCGCGTCGTGCCGGCGGGTGCCCAGGTTCCGCTTGGCCAGGATGGCATCCACCAGCACGTCCGGCCGGATGGCCCGCAGCAGGTCCCAGTGCGGGTCGATTGCCACGGCGATCCGCCCCTGCTCCCAGACGCCGGG
>JALOPD010000162.1 GCA_025454075.1 Desulfobacterales bacterium
CATCAACGAGCCCCGCTACGTCGGCATCCGCGGCATCCGCAAGGTGGCCTCGGTGGAGATCCCGGTCATGAACGCGGCCGCGCTCGGGGTGGATCCCGGCGCCGTCGGCCCGGGCGGGGCGCGCGTTAAGCGCGTGGACTACTTCGTCCCGCCGGCCGGCGCAGGCGCGGAGATGCTCGCGGGCAGCACCGAGGAGATCACCGCCAAGCTGATCGATCTTCTGAAGGCCAAAGGAGGGCTCAAGTAATGGCTGCGCAGGTTTTCGCTTTCATACTTCACAAAGACGGCAAGGCGGACGACACGGCCATGGAACTGGCGGCCGCCGCCCAGAAGATGGCTTCCGAAGCGCCCATCGCGATCGTCACCGGCGCGGGGGCGGGACTCGACGGCGTCTGCCAGGAACTGATCGGCGGGTACGCGGAAGTCTGGAAGTTCGCCAGCGAGGCGCTGGCCTATCCCAATGCCGAAATCATCCGCACGCTGCTGCTGAAGGTCCTGCCCAAGGGCTGCACGCTCCTGCTGCCGCACACCACCTTCGGCATGGACCTGGGGCCGGGGCTGGCCGTCAAGATGGACGCGGCCTACGTTCCCGACGTGACGGCGCTGGACGGCGTGGACGGCGGCACCCTCAAGGCCGTGCGCCAGGAATTCAACGGCCAGGTCAGCACGCACCTGGCCTGCGACATTTCCAACGGCGCGGTGATCAGCGTGCGCTCGGGGTGCTTTCCGGCCGGAGCGGCCGGAGCGGCCGGCGGCAAGATCATCGACAAGTCTCCCGAGGTGGGCGAGATTCCGGCGCGCCGGCGGTTCGTCGAGGTGCTGCAGGCCGAGGTCGGCGACGTCGACATCACCAAGGAGGACGTGCTGGTGTCGGTCGGCCGCGGCATCGGCGACAAGGAGAACCTTCCGTTGGCGGACGAACTCGCCAAGGCCATGGGCGCCGTGGTGTCCTGCTCCCGGCCGGTGGTGGATGCCAAGTGGCTGGAGAAAAGCCGCCAGGTGGGCACCTCGGGCAAGACGGTAAAGCCCAAGGTCTACCTGGCGCTCGGCATCAGCGGGTCCTTTCAGCACATGGGCGGTCTCAAGGGCAACCCCTTCATCGTCGCCGTGAACAAGAACCCCAAGGCGCCCATTTTCCAGGTGGCGAACGTTGGCGTGGTGGCGGATGTGCTGGAATTCGTGCCGGAACTGACCGAGAAAATCAAATCGGTCAAATAGTCGGGGGACTCCCATGAAGAAAAAAATTGCCACGGACCTGGCGCCCCAGGCGATCGGGCCGTATTCCCAGGCGATTCAATTCGGCAACCTGCTCTTCGTTTCGGGTCAGGTCCCGCTGGACCCCAAGACCGGAGAGCTCGTAGCGGGCGGCATCGAAATGCAGACGAAGCAGGTCATGGAGAACCTCACGGCCATCGTCGCCTCGGCCGGCATGAGTCTGGCGGACGCGCTCAAGGCCACCTGCTTCCTCAAGAACATGGGCGACTTCGCCAAATTCAACGGCGTCTACGCCGCCTATTTCGGCGACGCGCCGCCGGCGCGCGAGACGGTCGAGGTGGCCAGGCTGCCCCGCGACGTGCTGGTGGAGGTGTCTCTGATCTGCGGGAAGTAGCCAAAGGGGTGATGGGGTGCGGATTGTCACCAGGCCGGACTTCGACGGGATCGTTTGCGCGGTCCTGATTTCGGACGCTCTGGGAATCGATCGGCCGGTGCACTGGGTCGAGCCGAACGACTTCGCGAAAGGTTCGGCCGGCATCCGGCCCGGCGACATCATCGCCAACCTTCCCTATCACCCCGACTGCGATACGTGGTTCGACCACCACTCCACGAATCGAACGGAGCGTCCGTTCAAGGGCCTGTTCCGCGAAGCGCCTTCGGCGGCCCGCAACGTTTTCGAATTTTACGCCGGCGGGTTCAAACGGGACTATCGCGAACTGGTGCACTGGGCCGACCGCATCGACTCGGCCGATTTCACCCGGGACGAAGTGCTGCATCCGGAGCGCTACGATTACGTGCTGCTGTCGATGACCGTCTCCGGGGAGGCCGGCCGGGAAGAGGGGTACTGGGAGCGATTGACGCGCCTGCTGCGGGAGCGGGACATCGCGGCGGTCATGGCGGACCCGGAGGTCGCGGACCGCTGCCGCAACGCGGTCCGGCAGAACAGCGAATACGCCGACTGGCTTAGAAAATACACCCGCATCGAGGGGCCGGTGGCCATTACGGATTTCCGCTCGCTCGAACGGCCGCCGGCCGGCAACCGGTTCCTGTCCTATTCACTGTTCCCGGAAGCCGTGGTCAGCGTCCGCATCCGCTACGAAGACGCCAGCCGGCAGACCGTAGTGGTCAACATCGGCCACAGCATCTTCAGCCCGAACTGCAACGTTCACGTCGGCCGGCTGCTCACCGAGTTCGGCGGCGGCGGCCACCGCGGCGCCGCCTCGGCCCGGTTCCCGGCCGCCCAGGCGTCAAGCTATCTTCCGAAAATCATCCGCGCCCTGGTGCAGAACCGACCGGACCCGCCTTGCGACCGCTCCGGTTGAACCTGCCCGGGGGCTGTGGGAGCCGGAAAGACGGGGGGCTGCAGGCCGGGAAAGGACACGGCCCGCAGCCCCCTGTCTGCTTTCGGCTTGAATGCGCGCGCGCCGGCACGAGCGGCCGCGACTAGTAGCCGCTGCCTACGATCAGGTTGTTCTTCGTGCTGCGGACATACGCATTTTTTTCGGCGCCCTGCCATACATATTTTACCCATGTCCCGCCCGGCGTGGCCTTGCTCACCGCCTCATAGGCCGGCGCTACCACCTCTTTGAGATTCTTGCCCAGCAGCGTGGGATGAACCAGCAGACTGCCGCCTTTTTCCATGATGTACACATAGTGCGGTTTGTTGCTGGCGGCGCTGGCGAAGTCCGACGCCTTTTTGTCGGCGTCGATGGCGGTGACGATATCGTCGACCTGCTTCTTGATGGCATCCTTGTCCTGAGCCGAGACGCCCGCCGCGAAAGCGAGAACCGCAACGACCACCACCATTACGAGTGCATGCTTCTTCATCATTGCCTCCTTCCTGCAGGTTGTGCTGGGAGCGGCGGGCCGCTGAAGCCCCATGCTTCAGGGCCGCCGCCGATTCGACGCGTCAACTCCATCAGGAGATGCAAACGGTGCGATCCGCGCCCCAGGCGTGCCAGGGGGGGGGCGCATCGCCGGGGTCGATTGAGTCCGTGACGTCGTAGCAGGAAACAGGCAGCGAGGTCGGGCCGTCGAACTGAAACCAGTGACCAGCGGCAGGAGGAATGGGTACGGTTGAAGGCTTAGCCTATCCAGACTGCGCCTGTCAAGGTTAATGATGCATCGGCCCGCGGCCGGGGGCGACCAGGAAGCTTCCCGCGGCCGGGTTGCCGGGGGACTTGCAGCGGAGGACACCGTTTCAGGCGGGAGGGTAGAGTTGGTGCTTCCCCATCCGGTACCGGAGCGTCTCCTTCGAGATGCCGAGCAGCTGCGCCGCGCGGCCGCGCTTCCACTCCGCGGCGCGCAGGGCCGCGTGGATCAGACTGCGCTCCACCGCCTCGAGCTGAATTCCGCCCGCTGCAAAATCGACGTGCACCCCATCGGGGCCGGCCTCGATTGGAGCCGACGCGGCGCCCCGCGACAAACCCAGGTGGTCGGCGGTGATCTTCGGCCCCTCGTGAAGAAGGACGGCCCGTTCGATGAGGTGGGCCAGTTCGCGCACGTTTCCCGGCCACGCGTCGGTGCGCAGCGCATCCTCGGCCGCAGGGGACAGGTGCTTGGCCGGCAGCCCGTGCCGCCGGGCGGAACGCTCCAGAAAATGCTTCGCGAGCAGGGTGATGTCCGAGCCGCGGGAGCGCAGCGGCAGGACTTCGAGGGTGATGGCCTTTATGCGGTAGTAAAGGTCCGGCCGGAAGGCTTCCGCGGCGATGGCGGCCTCCAGGTTCCGGTTGGTCGCCGCGACGATCCGGGCGTTGAACGTGATCATCCGCAAGCCGCCCACCCGCCGCACCGACTTCTCTTCGATCACCTTGAGCAGTTTAACCTGCAGCCCGAGGTCCAGGTGCCCGATCTCGTCCAGAAAGAGGGTGCCGCCGTCGGCCGATTCGAGGGCGGCGATGCGTGCGATCTGCTGCCGGAGCGTGGCGATGGCGGGAGCGTTTTCCTCGGCCATGCGGACCCCCTCTGCACCGGACCGGGCGACCATGGTGGCGTATCCGTGGTGCTCCAGGTAGGTGCAGATGGAATCCCCCAGAATGGTTCGTCTTCCACTACCAGGATGAGACTGGACATCCCTCAGGCCTCCACCTCGGCGCGAACACCTTCGTGGTCAACGGCCAGACCGTGAACTTCACGGACGCCGTCTTCTGCGGAGGCGTGGCGGCGGATCTGTCGGTCGGAACCAAGGTCGAGGCCGAAGGGTCGATCGCGGGCGGGGTTCTTCTATCCGATAAAGTCACCTTCAAGGCCGGCATCAAGATAGAAGGCAACATCATCGGGGTCGGCGCAGGCGCGGTTGAAACCTATACCATCCAAGGGCTTGAGGGTGTCACCGTGGCCTTCGACGACGAACTGACCGAGTTCCGGCCGTTGAACGGCAATCCCGGCAACGCACCGGCGGCGGGGAACAACGTGCGCATCCGGGCGCGCCAGTCCGGAAACGTGCTTCTGGCGGAGCGCTTCGAAGTGGTCAGCGCTCAGCCGGACGACCGGCTCATTCTGCAGGGTCTGGTGGACAACTTCAGCCCGGCCGGCGGCGGATCGGTGACGATCCTGGGTATCATGGTCGACACCTCGCTGATCAGCGATGCCGACTTCAAGCTCGAGGAGGTTTCCATCGGCCGCACGGCCTTCTTCGCCGGTCTTCTGGTGGGCGACCTGGTCAAAGCGCGGGCGCAGTTGAGCGGGAACACGCCGCTCTGGAACGAGATCGAACGGGAGATCGAAGACGGCAACTGAGCCTTGCCGAGCGGATCAGCAACGGCGGAGTGGCGCCCGAGGGCGCCGCTTTGCCGTTGGGCGGTCCGGCTGGGGGCGGCTGCTGCCGGCGGGGACCAGGCTGGCCCGGGAACCGGCGACGCCGCCGTCGCCGGGTATGCTCATGAGAAACGTTATCATAAATAAAGCAAAATAGTTTTAGTAAGTTGTGAACCAAATTGTGCTTGACTTCCATCCGGCAACACGGCAGATACAGTGCCTTAAACAAACAGCGCCGGACTCATCCGGCTTGACCTCCAGGGCTGCGCTGCGGCTCATTGGCGCAGCCAGACCACGTGCCGAGAGTGGTGGCATGATACGCCTCAGGTTCAACACCAAGGATTATCTCTGCAACCGAATGGGTTCGATGGTGATCATCACCGAGAAGATGGCGATTCGCGAATGCGAGGCCACCGGTGAGGTCAAGCTCACCCTCTTCGGGGACATGGACTGCAGCCATAAGGCTCACTGCGGGGTCGAACGCTGCACGGAAAGCGTGCGGTCCAGCGACTGGAGCGCATGCCCCCATCCGCTGCTCAAGACCCAATGAGAACGGCCGCATCCCCTTCTTGTCCGCATCCCGGAACACGGCTTCAAACAGCCATTGCAGCCTGCGGCAGCGCCTGGGATTGGCGTCCGCAGCGGGCGCTGGTTATTTGGCCGGCCTCCATGCTAAGATCTGGAACCGGGCCGGGGCATTTCCGTTTCAATTAAGAACCCCGTTGGCCGGGAATGCGGGTAAGGGGGACCGCCGTGAGCGACTACCAGTTCGAGCAGCTCGAGGCCCTGACGCTGGTGCGCCTGCACCTGAAAACGCTTCCGCGCGGTGAGAAAGAGAAGCTTCGTCTGATGGCCGCAGACTACCTTGATTTCCGGCGTCGGGTGGACCGCTTCCTCGCGACGTATTTCAGCAGCGCATGCGATCAGGCCTGCTACCGGAGCCATCTCAGTGCCTGCTGCTCCCGGGAAGGCATCATTACGTTTTTTGCCGACGTCGTCATCAATCAGCTCTTCTCCGAAGACGCGGAGATCGGCGAGCTGGCCGGCGCGTTGCGCGGCGACCAGCCGACGCTCAAGTGCGTTTATCTCGGTTCCCGGGGCTGCCGGTGGCGGATCAAGCCGATCGTCTGCCAGATGTTCCTCTGCGAGCCGGCCAAGGCCCGCGTGTTCCGCCACCATCCGGCAGCCGAATCCGAATGGATGGATCTCGGGCGCGAGCGCAAGACGTTCACCTGGCCGGACCGCCCGGTGCTGTTTGACCGCATCGAGAAATATTTCATTTCCCTGGGCTGCGCCTCGACTCTCATGTACCTGCACCAGAGCCCGGGATTGCTGCGGCTCAAACAGAAGTCCGGCCTGTAGCCAGGCGGTTAAAAATCCGGTGTGCGGCCGTCAGGCGGGGCGCCCAACGGCTCGGCGCGCAGAGCGGCCGCCGCGGGGAGGATGCACCTCACAGGTGCCGCGATAGGCTCAGCAGGTTCTTGTTGACCGCCAGCCGGGTCTGCACCTGGACGAGATCGTGCTGATCGCCGCGGAAGGGCAGATAGGCCAGGCGGAAGTGGGTGGGCTGAATGCGGATGCGGGCGAGTGCCTCGGCCACCCGGCGGCGGGGTTTCAGAATGCCGGCCAGCACCACCTTAAGACTTTCGCAGGCCTCCTCCACCGGCAGCGTCACCGGGTGGTGCCGCTCCGGAGGCAGGGCGGGTGCCAGGAGATCCTGGGCCTGAATGAGGGTCAGGCTCTCGGCCATCCGCAGGTAGACCGGGGCGCGCAGCTTGAATGCCGGGGTCCAGAAGCGGAACTCCCGCGCGGCCAGGGCGGCAGCGACCACCTTCGGCAGGTTCGCGGCCTGCGCCAGGTCGCCGTAGTTGCGGAGCGCGACTTCCGTCACGTCGCAGGCGATCTGCCAGAAGGGCAGGTAGTCCGCATCCGGCTCAGCGTCCTCCAGGCAGTGCGATTCCACCCGCGTCAGTTTCTCGCCGGATGGATACCATGACGCGGCGCAGTTCCGGCAGTGCAGCACCAGCGCCGAGCGCTCCCCTTCCAGGTCCCCGCCGCAATCCGGGCACAAGGCCGGAACGAAATGCACGCGCCACGCCGGCGGCTGGCTCGCGGACCCGTTCACGTCGATGGGGTCGGGTCCTTCGCCGAGCGGTTGATCGAGCACGGCGTCGAACAGCCGGCCCTCCCGGGCGTATGCCGGCGAATACAGCAAGCCCATGGATTCGCCCAGGTGGGCGCAGTAAAGGATCGGCTGCGGCAGCGCCTGGCTGAAGCGCTGCTGGAACGCCGCGAAGGTTTCCGCGAAAGAGCGCTTCGGCGGGATGAAGCGCCCCGCCAAGTCCGCAGAGGCGAATCGCAGTTTCATGGCCTGGGCGCGCAGGCCGAGCGTCGCCGGAAGCCCCGGCACATCGGCGGCGCACTGGGTCAGATCCAGGAACTTGTGATCGTTTCCGGCGGGGCGGCTGAAGAGCAGCGTGCCCCGGAACCGCCAGTAGGGGAAGTAAAGCAACTCCTCGTCGGCCGGGTTCCGGGCGGCGAGCACGTAACGGAAATAGTCGCGGGTCAGCCGAAACGACCGGACGCGGCAGAAGGGGCAGGCCACCAGCCGGTCGGTTTCCTCAAGGTCCGCCGGTGCCCCGCACTGGGGGCACTGGCAGTCGATGTGCAACGCCGTCACAGCTT
>JALOPD010000163.1 GCA_025454075.1 Desulfobacterales bacterium
CAAAACCATGGTGGAGGAGATCTTCGGGCCGGTGCTCACGGTGTTTGTCTACGACGACGACCGCTTCGAAGAGACCCTGGCGCTGTGCGACCGGACATCACCCTATGCCCTGACCGGCTCCATCTTCGCCCGCGAGCGCGAGGCCATCGTGACCGCCAAGCGCGTGCTGGTGAACGCCGCCGGCAATTTCTACATCAACGACAAGCCCACCGGCGCCATGATCGGCCAGCAGCCCTTCGGTGGCGGCCGCGCCTCGGGGACCAACGACAAGGCCGGCACCCTGCTCAACCTGCTGCGCTGGGTCAGCCCGCGCACGATCAAGGAAACCTTCGTGCCCGCCGTCGATTACGGCTACCCATTCATGCAGGAGGAGGCCCGGTGAAAAAAATCCGACTGCGCGTGAATGGAATCCGGCGCGAGCTGATCATCGCACCGGGAACCGTTTTGCTGGACGTGCTGCGCGAGGATCTGCGGCTGACCGGTGCCAAGCAGTCCTGCGACCGCAAGGGCCAGTGCGGCGCCTGCACGGTGGTGGTGAACCGGCAGGCGGTGCGCTCCTGCCTGACCCGCGTGGCCGATCTGGAGGCGGCCGATGTCATTACGGTGGAGGGGCTGGGCACACCGGAGAACCCCCATCTCATCCAGGACGCGTTCGTCCTGTCGGGAGCGATTCAATGCGGGTTCTGCACGCCGGGCATGATCATGGCCGCCAAGGCGCTACTGGACGCGAATCCGGACCCTACCCCCGCGGAGATCAAGCAGGCCCTGCGCCGGAATCTGTGCCGCTGCACTGGCTACAAGAAGATCATCGAAGCCGTGCAGCTGGCCGGCCGTTTCCTGCGCGGTGAAACGACGCCGGACGCCGTCCGCCCCGCTCCGGCGCAAGGCATCTTGGGGGTCTCCCATCCGCGTCCCTCCGCCATGTCCAAGGCCTGCGGCGTCGCTTATTTCACGGCGGACTACGCCGTCAAGGGGGCGCTCGAGCTGGCCGTTCTGCGCAGCGCGCTTCCGCATGCGCGCATCGTCTCCATCGACGCGTCCGAAGCCGAAAAAATGCCGGGAGTGTCCGGCGTGATGACGGCGGCGGACATCAAGGGCACCAACATCCTCAAATACCTGGTGGCGGACCGCCCCGTGCTCTGCAAAGACACCGTCCGCTACATCGGCGATCCCATCCTGGCCGTGGCGGCCGACACCCGCGAGCAAGCCGCTGCGGCTCTCGAAAAAGTTCAGGTCACGATCGAGCCATTGCCGACTCTGGGCAACCCGGAGGCCGCCCTGGCCGACGCCGCGCCTCGGCTTCACGCCGAACTTGCCAACCTCTGCTATGAGCAGCCGCAGATTAATGGCGATGCCGAAAGGGCCCTGCGGGATTCGGCAGCGGCGGTCTCGGCTCGCTTCAAGACCCAGATCAACCACCAGGCGCCGCTGGAGCCCGAAGCTACCGTCGCTTATTGGGAGAAGGACGAGGCCGGCGGCGAGGACCAGCTGGTGATCATCGGCCGCAGCATCAACATCCACTACCACCTGGGCATGCTGCAGAGCGCGCTCGGCTGGGAGAACATGCGCTACATCGAGGCCTTTTCCGGCGGGCAGTTCGGGATCAAGATCGATATCATTTCCGAGGGCATCGCCGGGGCCGCCGCCATTCATTTCAAACGCCCGGTGCGCTACATTCCCACTATCGCCGAGAGCATGCTGATGACCTCGAAACGCCACGCTTTCGACATGCAGGTAAAGCTGGCGGCCGACGCCAAGGGCAACCTCACGGCCTATTGCAACGACTTCGTGGTGGACAACGGGGCCTATCATTCCATCGGCCACGTAGTGGTCCACCGCGCCCTGCTCATGCTGTCGGGCTCCTACCACATTCCCAACGTCGCCGCGCGCGGCCGGTTGGTCTACACCAACAACCCCTGGGGCAGTGCAGCGCGCGGCGCAGGTCCTCCGCAAGTCAACTTCGCTCTGGAATGCGCCATGGAGATGCTGGCTCAAAAGCTGGGCATGGACCCGTTCGACTTCCGGCTGCAAAATTCCCTGAGACCCGGGCAGAGCAAATCCACCGGCCGGGTGGTGCAGGAATGGCCTTTCCCGGAACTGATGGAGGCCTTGCGGCCGCACTACCGGCGCGCCGTCAAGGAGGCCGCGGCCGGTCGGTCGGGCAGGATCAAGCGCGGGGTCGGCTTGGGCACCGGCGCCTTCGGAATCGGCGGGCCGGGAGATACCGCAGTGGCCGCCGTGGAACTCGACCCCGACGGCGGCATCAGCGTCTTTGCCGCCGCCGCCGACCCGGGCGAAGGCAACGACTCCATGCTGACCCAGCTCACCGCCGCGTTCATGGCCATCCCCTTGGACCGCGTGCGGCTTTACACCCGCGACACCGGCAACACCGCCGCCAGCGGGCCGGCAGCCGGCAGCCGGGTCACCTACATGATCGGCAGCGCCCTTCTCAACGCCCTGGAGCAGCTGAAGGCCGCCATGCAGGCCACGAGCGCCAAGACATCTTCAGAACTGGAGGCGGCCGGCCGCCCCAAACGTTACGTCGGCCGCAAGAAGAACGCAGACGCCGGCCCGTTGGACCCCCAGACCGGACAGGGCCCTTCCTTCGAGTCCCAGGTGCATGCCGTGCAGATGGTCGAGCTCGAAGTCGATACCGAAACGGGCAAGGTCAAGGTTCTCAAGATGACCACGGCGGTCGACGCCGGTCCGGTGATCAATCCGCTCAACCTGACCGGCCAGCTCGAAGGCGGCATGGACATGGGGGTAGGGTTCGCCCTGCGCGAGGAATACGTCGCCGGCCGCACCAGGGATTGGGTGACTTTCAAATTCCCCACCATCCGGGACAGCTTCGACATGGAAGTCATCATCCGGGAGACTCCCCGGCCCAAGGGCCCATTGGGCGCTACCGGCGTGGGAGAAATGTGCCTGGTGCCGACCGCGCCGGCCGTGATCAACGCCATCCGAAATGCGACCGGCGTGTGGATCTGCGAGCTTCCGGCGACGCCTGACAAGATCAAGGCGGCGCTGGCTGCCGCCTGACCGGCCGCGGATGAACGCACCGCCCCCGGAAGAGGAAAAACCCCAAGCCCGCCGGGTGCGGACGATCGCCGGCCAGGCGATAGCTTTCGACGATGAAGGTTTTTTCGAAGATTTCAAAAGCTGGTCGGAGGCCGTCTTCGAGGTGTTGGCCCATGAAAGCGGCATGGCCGTGGTCACCGACAGGCACCGGCAGGTGGTCCGCTTTCTGCGCGATTTCTACGCCTACAACGGCCGGGCGCCGTTGAACAACCAGCTGCGGCAGGGGACCGGCATGCGGCTGCTGGAGCTGGAGGGTCTTTTCCCGGAAGGCCTCAAGCAGGGAGCCCGGCGGCTGGCCGGACTGCCGAATCCGAAAACCTGCAATTGATGAAGCGCCGGCCGCAGGCGACCCCCAAATGATCTACCTCGACAATGCCGCCACCTCATATCCAAAGCCGGCCGAGTGCCTGCGGCGCGCCCTCGAACGTTATCTGCAGATCGGCGCCTCCCCCGGCCGGGGCGGCTACGATCGGGCCTTCGAAGCCGAGGCGGCGGTTGCGACCGTCAGGAGCAAGCTGTGCCGCTTCTTCGGGGCCGACGAGACCTATCGAGTCTGCTTCGCTTACAACGCCACCGATGCGCTCAACATACTGCTTCAGGGCCTGCTGCAACCGGGCGACCATGTCGTGAGCTCCCAACTGGAGCACAACTCCGTCCTGCGCCCCCTGCACCACCTGCAAAGCCAGGGGCGCATCCGTTTCGACCTGGTGCCGTTCAACCCGGACGGCTTCATCGATCCGGCTCAGGTCGGAGCCGCCATTAAACCGACCACCCGACTGGTCGTCCTGACCCACGCCTCCAACGTCCTCGGCACGGTGCAGCCCGCCCATGATATCGCCGCCGTCTGCCGCGAAAAGGAAGTGCCTCTGGTGCTGGATGTCTCCCAGAGCGCCGGCTCGATCCCCATTCGTTTGAAGGACTGGGGAGCGCAGGGGCTGGCCTTTACCGGGCACAAAGCGCTGCTCGGGCCGACGGGGATCGGCGGGCTGGTGCTCGGTCCGGACCTCGACCTTGAGCCCACCCGTTTCGGCGGCACGGGGGTCGATTCCAGAAGCCCTTACCAGACCCGCGAATATCCATACCGCCTGGAAGCCGGGACCATCAACCTCCTGGGAATTCTCGGTTTGGAGGAAAGCCTGGATTACGTCGAGCGAAGTCACGCCGCTGCCTATGCCCGCGAGATGGCGCTGGCTGAAAAGCTTCGCGACGGTCTTCAAGTTTTGCCCCGGCTGCGGTTGTATGCGGCCGATCGTCTGGACAACCATTTGCCGGTCCTGACCTGCACGCTTGGAAAGAACCGCTCCGAAGATATCGGCGCCATCCTGGACGGCGATTACGGCATAGCCGTACGGGCGGGCCTGCATTGCGCGCCGTTCGTTCATCAGCAGTTTGGAACCCTTGCGAAGGGCACCGTGCGATTCAGTCTTGGTCCGTTTACCACCGAAACCGAAATCGATGCTGCGGTCGCGGCGATGGCGACTGTCGCGGGCAGAATTTAAATCTAGCGTTGGGGAGGTTGAGCCGAGAATGAGCGAGATCCGCCTGAGTCTGCTGCTAATTGAGTCTCTGGACGCCGCCTATCATCATGAAAACTATGGAGGCCCCGCATGGCTGGTGGATTGGGGCCAAGCCGTTATCAACCAGATTTGGCTATCTTTCCCCGATCAGGAGGAGTCCCGGGAAGCTTTATGGGACACGGCCCGGAAATTACTCTGGAATCTGGCCTGTTCACACGTCGCTGACGAAATGATATGGCATTTCCTGCACCGACCTGAGACGTTTTTCCGGTCGCTCGTCATGATGTGGGCCCACGACGCACCGAGGACGGAGGGGCTCCAGTACGACCCGCGCAGGCTTCACTGAACTCCTCAACCCGCCATCCGGCCGGACGTCTGCCGGCAGCTGACTCCCCCGGTGCCTCCAATCCATGCAAAAGGAGGTGAGTTCGGGGAAAAATCCGAGAAAGTCGCTTTCAAGCGGCTGATAGTTGGCCTCGATTTCAGCGACTGAGCCAATCAAGGGATCGCCTTTGGACAGCCTTGCGGCGATGCGGTCGAGCGTGTCGCCCACGCCTTCCATATGCGCATAGCTCCCCAGCCAGTCTTCGGCGATCATTCGCGGCAGGATCCGCCGCAGTCGCTCGGGCAGCCATGCCCGGTTCTTGTCCAGAACAGCGTACACGCGCTCGATGAAAGAATTCGGGTCGACCGGGCTTAGACGGCGCCAATGCCGGATCAGAAAGTGGTCATAGCAGATATCGACGATGATTCCCGCGAAGCGCCGCCGCTCGGGGCTGACGCGTTGCCGGCTTCGGCGCGGGATGGGGTGGGCGTCCGAGAACGAATCGATCTTGCGGTGAAAAAGGATGGCATCCGCCACGGCGGCGCTGAAACGGCCGGCGGGGCTCCCTTTGACGAAATCCCCCAGCAGGCTGCCGAGAAGGGCCTCCTCTGCGGGGTCGGACAGAAAAAGGTGGAACAGATAATTCAAGGGTTGCTCTCCGGCGGGTGACCGCCCGCTTCGGCTGGCCTGATGGACGCCTATCGGAGGTCTTTCGCACCGGGACTATAAAACAGAATCGCCCCGCTGCAAGTCAGACGGCCGGCAACGGGGCGACTCAGGTGCCAGGCGGGCTAAACGATGATTCCGAACAGCACGATCAGTTCATGCAAATCCCAGTAAATCTTTTTTTGCAGCTCGCAATCCGTCACCCAGTCGTCCTTGTCGATCCCCCCGCCGTTGGTGCTGCAGCCATCGACATGCTCCAGAATGCCTTTTTGGAGGATCGACCTGGCTGCCTTGTAGTTTCCCCACTTGGCGAGCTTCTGGGCGGCAAAGGCTTCGAAAACCAAAAGCTTCTTGTATAGTAGGTTCTTATAGGATTTGGCGCCGTATGAATCCAAAGTCTCGATCAGCGCATCCAGCTTGGAAAGGATCGTGGGGCCGGGATGGACTGCTCCATAGACGACGATCTTACCCTCGTCGACATATTTCCAGCCGGCCTCGCGCAGATCGATATCGGTGGTGCCGACAGGCAGGGGTTCCACCTTGACGAACGTGGCCGTGCGAATCGAATAACCGGCGTTGTGGTCGGCATCCGGATCGAAAGGCCAGATGACCCGCTGGTCCCTTGCGGTCGAGCGCTGGTCCGGAGGCCCCGGTTTCTTCTGCGGGGGAACCACCCGGAAAGGGCCTTCACCATCGAGCCTGTTATTCGGCGCCAGTGTGCCGGCATCAAGGTATTGGGCGTCGCGCTGATAGGCCAGCATCAATTTAAGTCCGTCCTTGTTTTCAATCCGTGAATTGTTTTCCAAATTCATGCCCGCCACCCGGCCGTAATCGCACCACCCATCCTTGTTTTTTGCGGCGTCCGCCGCTTCGCTGTAATTATAAATGGCTGCCGGGTAGGCACCGCGAACATGGTAAAAAAGCGGATAGGGGTCGGGGTTCATCGGGTAGTACTGGGAAAAACCGTCCGGTGCGTAGACGTTAATGTGAGTGGCTGTGGCCAAGGCACCGGCTGCCCGGAGAATTTCCTCCATGGAGACCCCCGTATACTTCGCATAGAAATCCGAGGATTTATGCGCATTCATCAACAACAGTTGGGTATGCCGGGGCAGGTTCTCGATGAGTTGCCTAGAAAAAACCCTGAGGGGGGCTGGGACCTTGCTGGGGTCATCGTTCCCATCGCCCGGAAAGCGCAGGGCATCGAGTTCAGTCTTATTGGAGTATCCGTCTGCATCCGAATCCTGTCCCTCGATGATACGGAGCGCGGTGCTGCTCCTTCCGTTGGCCTTGTATGCCATTCCATAGGGGTTCAGGGTGTCGGCGATGTTCCCGCTAGCATCATAGCCGTACTTGTAATGACACCACTGGCAGCTTCCCAGTGCGACGGCCTTGCCGTCGGAATCATAACTGCCCCCCGTGTGACACTGTGCACAGCTGTCAAGTTTGGTTCCGGCCTTGTCGGGATACGCCTCGAGAAAATAAGCCGAATCGATTTCGCCCTTGTGGTGATAGGCGGCAAAGCCACTGAGGTTGAAACCAATCAGGAACAGGGCTGCCATTACCCATTTGCTCGCTGGGCCCCCCACGCCGCCTATTTCTTCCTTCTTCGTTCGAGGATGGAGTGCCATCATGCTTCTCCTCTTGCCGTCGCAGTCCGCCGTCGAGGATAAATGCCGCGCATGTAATATGGTCGATATCCGGTGTTTTCAGCCGATTGGCACCGGCATGTCAAGAGTTTCCCCTGGTCCGACTGACCGGTCCGACCGTCGGCCTAAGCATGTGGGGGTTCTGGCGGGGAAGATACTGGGTGGCATGAACGCTTGACAATATGGAAGGATCATCACTATAGAGTGGGGTACGTTATCTGCCGGAAAGGAATCGCCGATGCCGAGACTGATCAAGGAAAAGGGAGCCACCGGAAGGCTGCACATCGATTCGCATCTAATGGGCGAATCGCTGGTCAGCAAGAAGCTTCTTCAGCGCACCGAGGCCAAGGAATACTTCCGCATGCACCCCGACATCAACGTCATCAAGATCGGGGGC
>JALOPD010000546.1 GCA_025454075.1 Desulfobacterales bacterium
CCCGATTTTTCGGTGCCCTCGCTGGAGGCTTTGCACGCGGACGGCCATGAGCTCGCCCTGGTGGTCACCCGGCCGGACAAGCCCAAGGGGCGGGGCCGCAAGCTGGATGCCCCGCCGGTCAAGAAATCGGCCGTCAAACTGGGTCTGACCGTGATCCAGCCGCCTTCCCTGCGGGACGAAACGGCCCGGCAGGCCCTCAGGGCGGCCCAAGCCGACTTTTTCGTCGTGGTCGCCTACGGCCATATCCTCACCGAGACGATCCTCGCCATGCCCAGCCGGGGCTGCATCAACGTGCACGCATCCCTGCTGCCGCGCTACCGCGGCCCGGCCCCCATCCACTGGGCGGTCATCAACGGCGAAAAAGAAACCGGCGCGACCACCATGCTGATGGACAAGGGGCTCGACACCGGCGACATCCTTTTGAAGGCCGTCGAACCCGTCGCCGCCGGCGACACGGCCGGAGGCCTCCACGACCGCCTGGCGGTCCTGGGTGCGCGTCTGCTGTGCCGGACCCTCGACGGGCTGGCCGAGGGAACCATCCAGCGCGTTCCCCAGGAGCACGCCCTGGCCACCTACGCGCCTCTTCTGAAGAAAACCGACGGGCTGATCGACTGGCGCAAACCGGCCGCCCTGATCGAGTCGTTCATCCGCGGAATGAACCCCTGGCCGGGCGCCTTCACCTTCTGGGGCAGCCGACGGCTGAAGATATTCAGGACCGAGACGGCCGCGGCGACGACCGCAGCGCCTCCCGGCACCATCGTGAAAGCCTCGGCGCATGAGCTGACGGTGGCGACCGGCCGGGGCGACCTTGCGATTCTCGAGATTCAGGAGGCCTCCGGAAGCCGCCTGCCGATAGCCGAATTCCTGCGCGGCCCCGCGACCGGCGGCCGCAGCTCCGCGCAATCCGTCCGCACTCTTCTTTCAGCCAAGGCGCATGACCGTGCGACACACGTCCGCATCGAGACCCGCACCGCGATCCTGGAGCCCGGATCCCAGGCGTTCGGCGGCCATGCTCCTGGCCCAGCTGGACCAGGGCCGGCGCAACCTGGAAGTCCTGCTGGAGGATCTGGACGCCGCCGGGGCCATTCGGGACCCGCGGGACCGGGACCTCCTGAACGCGCTGGTCTTCGGGGTCCTGAGATGGAGGGGGCGCCTGGATTTCATCCTCGCGCGCTTTTCGAAAACGCCGCTTTCCAAAATCGATCCGCCGGTGCTTGCCGTCCTGCGGCTGGCGCTGTTTCAGCTCCTCTTCCTGACCCGGATTCCCCCATCGGCGGCGGTTCACAGCGCCGTAGACGCCGCCAAGGCCGTGGCCGCTCCCTGGGTGGCGTCCTTCGTCAACGCCGTATTGCGCCGCGCCGCCGCCGACCACTCCGGCGTGGTATTTCCGGACCGCAAGACGCGGCCGATCCAGGCGCTGGCATGCGCGGAATCCTGCCCCGAATGGCTCGCCGAGCGCTGGCTGGCGCGCTACGGCCTGGAGCCGACCGCCGAGCTCTGCGCCGGCATCAACCGGCTGCCGACGCTGACGCTGCGCGCGAACACCCTCCGGGCGAGCCGCGAGGATCTGATCTCCTCCATGAATTCGATCGCGGCGGAGGCCTCACCGGCCGGGATCGCCCCCGACGGCGTCATCGTCGGCGGCCTCAAGGTTGCGCTAACCGGCTCGGAGGCGTTTCGTCAGGGCTGGTTCCAGGTCCAGGACGAAGCCGCGCAGCTGGTCACCGTCTTGCTGGATCCTCGGCCGGGTGAGGCCGTGCTGGACGCCTGCGCCGGCCGCGGCGGAAAGACCGGCCACATCGCCCAGCTCATGCAGAACCGCGGCCAGCTGCTGGCGCTGGATCGGAGCGGCGCCCGCCTATCCCAGCTGCGGGAGGAAATGGCCCGCCTCGGGGTTTCGATCGCTTCGATCCACGAGGCCGACCTGCTGCAGCCGGGCGCATGCCCGCCCGCAGGACCCTTCGACCGCGTCCTGCTGGACGCCCCCTGCTCCGGCCTGGGTACCCTGCGCCGCAACCCGGATATCAAGTGGTCCGCCCGCCCGAAAGACCTCCCGCGCTTTCAGGGAATTCAGGCCCGGCTGCTGCAGCGGGCATCCGCCTGGCTCAAGCCCGGAGGGACCTTGGTCTACGCGGTGTGTTCGCCCGAGCCCGAGGAGACCGTTGAAGTGGTGCAAGCCTTGCTCGCGGCCAATCCTTGCATCCGCATCGAACGCGACGCTGTGAACCTGCCGGCCGCCCTCCGGCCCTTGATCGATTCCCACGGGTTCTTGCAAACCTATCCCCGACTGGGCTATATGGATGGCTTCTTTGCAGTGCGGCTTAAAATTAAAGCTTGCGCTTAAAATTTTAATATATAAATAATTGTAATAACTATTAAATAAAATAAATCGAGATTGGGGGTTCCATGCGACTGATCGCACCGTCGATACTGTCCGCGGATTTCACGCGCCTCAAGGAGGAGATACTGGCCGTGGAAGCCGCGGGGGCCGATTGGATCCATGCCGACGTCATGGACGGGCATTTCGTCCCCAACATCACCTTCGGACCGCTGGTGGTGGCGGCCGTCCGGCAGGTTACCGCGCTCCCGATCGACGTTCACCTCATGATCGCGAACCCCGATCGTTTCATCGTCGAATTTGCCAAGGCCGGGGCCACGCACATCAGCGTGCATGTGGAGACCTGCGTGCACCTCAATCGCACGCTTCAGCTCATCCGGGACTGCGGCGCCCGGCCGGGGGTCGTGCTGAACCCCGCCACCCCCATCGAGGCGGTCCGCTGGGTCCTCGAGTACCTCGATTTCGTCCTGGTGATGAGCGTCAACCCGGGGTTCGGGGGCCAGGCCTTCATCCCCAACAGCATCGCCAGAATCGCCGAACTGCGGCAGATGGTCGCAGGAATGGGCCTCCAGACGTTGATCGAGGTGGACGGGGGCGTCAGCGCGCAGAACGCTGCGGAGATCGGCGCCGCCGGCGCGGATGTGCTCGTGGCCGGATCGGCGATTTTCAAGAGCCTGGACTACCGCCGGACGATTATAGCCATGCGCCAGCCGGCGGACCGCTGAGGAGGACCGCATGAGCCATCCATTGATATCGGCATCCCGCATCCTGGTCATCCACGGCCCCAACCTGAACCTGCTGGGCCGCCGCGAACCGGAAATATACGGCCGCACGACGCTGGCGGAAATCAACCGCAGCCTGACCGAACTGGGGGCG
>JALOPD010000023.1 GCA_025454075.1 Desulfobacterales bacterium
GGCATGCCGCTGATCGTGCTCAACGTGAAATCGAGCATGAAGCTCGTGGAGGCCCTCTACCAGTACGACACCCTCACGCGGCTCAACGACAGCCGCTTCGCCGACTCCAAGCGGGACGTGAGTCGGATCGAGGACTACATCCGCATGGGCAAGATCGGCCAGGCCTTCAGCGCAGAGACCCGCACGGTGCTGCTGATCGACGAGATCGACAAGGCCGACACCGACTTCCAGGACGACATGCTGGACGTGCTTGACCAGATGGAGTTCGACATCATCGAGATCGACAAGACCGTGGCCGCCCGCCACCGGCCGGTGATCATCATCACCAGCAACGCCAAGAAGGACCTCTCCGACCCCTTCCTGGGGCGGTGCAATTTCCATCACATCGCCTTCCCGGAACCGGACATGATGCGCCGCATCCTCGCCGTGCATTTCCCCGGCGTCGACCGGGATCTGCTCGAGAACAGCATCAGCGCCTTCTACCGCATGCGCCAGATCGAGGGCGTGGAGAAGCGGCCGGCCACCCGGGAGCTGATCAACTGGATCCGCGCGCTGCAGTCCGACCCCGATTTCAACCCGCGGCACCTCGGCAAGGGCGAACTGCCTTACCTGGGGGTGCTGTTCAAGAAGAGCCAGGACCACCAGCGGGCGCGGGAGGCCGTCAGCAGAAGGCGCCTGTAAGGGGAGGCTGCCGCCGCTGCGTTGTTTCGGGCATTCAGCCTTTTTGTTTTGCCAAACACCAAACACCCGAACACCAAAACATCCAACAACCATGTTCATCGACTTCTTTTACCAACTGCGCGGCGTTGGGCTGCCGGTCAGCCCCACCGCATTTCTCACGCTCCACCGGGCGATGTCCGGCGGACTGGTGAATTCCCTCGAGGACTTCTACACGGCGTCCCGTTCGATCCTCATCAAGAGCGAGCGCTACTTCGACCTTTTCGATCAGGTCTTCGCCCATCACTTCAAGGGCGCCGAGATGCCGGACCCCAAGGGCATCGAGCTCGACGAGATGGCGCGGGCCATGCTGGACGCCTGGCTGCAGCACTCCGGAGAGCTATCGCGTCTGCTCGGGATGGACGAAAAGGCCCTCAAGCAGCTCACCCCCGAACAGCTTTTGGATTATTTCAAGGAGCGTCTGAAGGAGCAGACCGAAGCCCACCACGGCGGCGCCAAGTGGATCGGCACCGGCGGGACATCGCCGGTCGGCCACTCCGGCTATCACCCCGGGGGCATGCGTGTGGGCGGGGTTTCGCGCCGACAGTCGGCGGTGAAGGTGGCCCTGGAGCGGCGTTACAAGGACTATTCGCTGGAAGGCCCGCTGACGCAGGCCCTGATGGGCGAGGCTCTCAAGCGGCTGCGGCACATGGTGCCGGCCGGGCCCAAGGACCGGCTCAACGTCGAGGCCACCATCTACCAGACCACCAAGAACGCGGGGGAGATCGAGATCGTCTTCGACCGGGCGTTGAAAGACAAGCTCAAGGTCATTCTCGCCGTCGACAACGGCGGCTGGTCCATGGACCCCTACATCCCGCTGGTCCAGACCCTCTTCGACTATGCCCGGTCCCAGTTCAAGGATTTAAAGACGTTTTTTTTCCACAACACCATCTACGACACGCTGTGGGGGGACCCGGCGCGTTTTCGCAAGCCCCAGCGGATCGAGGAGTTCGCCCGGTTCGACCCGCAAACCCGCCTGGTGATCGTGGGGGATGCCAGCATGGCGCCCTACGAGCTGCTGGCCACGGACGGCTCCATCTACGCCGAAGAGCGCAGCGGCCGGGCCAGCATCGAGTGCCTGAGCTTCCTGGCCGAGACGTTCCCGCGCAGTGTCTGGCTCAACCCCAAGCCGATCGAGGTCTGGGACTACACCCGCAGCATCATCGCCATCCGCAAGGTCTTCCCCATGTTCGAGTTCACCATCGACGGCCTCGAGCAGGCGGTCGCCCACCTGATGAGGAAATGATCCTGGGCCGGACCGGTTTCCCGCCCTGGCATTTTTGCCCCTGAGACGAGTGCCGCTGCTCGATGCGGCTGAAATGGCGTCTCAATCTCTCGAAAACAAGTTATCCGTTTACATCATTTGAGCAACATTCTTAAATCTTTTTATTGCTTGCCGATATATCTGCAGTTTTCAATCTCTTTTTCGCCCGTCACAGGCTCCACAAGCTCGGGATAAACATGCCCAACGAAGAACCCCATGGATATGTTCAAGCGCACGAAGCGCACCTCGCCCTTATCCAGCGTAAGCGTCAACTTGCGATCCACTTCTGTTGACGTCATGATCTCGTAGGTCCCCGAAGGCCTGTCGGCATAAAAAAATCCGTTTGGCTGAGCTGATCCGACCACTTCTCCATTCAATTTTACATCGGGTTGTATCGCTGCTCCCAGTACTGTAGCGCGATAAATATAAATTCTTCCCATGTCCGGCCCTAATTTGGTCATATTCGGCACCATTTCGACATATTTAGGGCCGCTGGTCGCACAACCGGAAAAAATAAGAGCCATGGCGAGAAGAGCCAACCATTTCGAAGGTGTTCTCATAACACTCTCCTTTCTCTTACGGGTTTAAATTTTTCATTGATAATTCCTGGGGTGCATTCAACGGGGAAAATGTTTTTTCGACCGGGAGGTAGAAACCAACCAGTTTCCCGGATGAAACCACAATGTAGGCTTCGTGGATATGGGACGCCTCCACGGTCAGGATCTGATCTTTGGTTTTAAAAACCTCCCCCTGCGGGATACTTCCCGCATAATCCCATCGAGTACCCGGACGTAGTGTTCGGCTGTAACCCGTTCCCAGGTCTACATTCACCTCTTTTTCCAAGACACAGGAGTTCTTTGGTGCTTGGCCGGAATCGAGGTTTGCAGGGATTTGTTTCACATGAACGACATCGAATGCGCAGCCCGTCAACAAAAAAGTCAAAGCGCAGAACCAAAAAGGAACTTGCAACTTTTTCATAGAACCTCCTTTTTGCCATTCGCGTGCCGAACGAGAAAAGATACAGGCTTCAGGCCGTTTGCCGGCAACCGGAAAACATGGAAGGGCTCTTATCGGTCACGTAAGCCGAATGATCCTTCGGGATTCGCATTCTGATCCATCATTGCAAGACCCGACCCGACCAGAGGTCTTCGAGAAAAACCTTCCACGGCATGATCTCGATGCCCTGCTCCGTCAACCGCGGGCGAGGGTCGCACGATACCAGCAGCCTTCGGCGCGCATGGTACTCCTCGCCGAACGCGACAAGCCCCTTGAAATGATGCGCCTGAGCCTTTTCGGTCCCCTTGACCTCTATCGCCACCTCATGGTCGCCGAGAATGAAATCGATTCCCAACTTGGATGCCGTGCGCCAGTAGGACAGGGGGTATGCCAGCCCGGAATAGCGGGAATGGGCGCAGAGTTCCATGAAGATGAAATGCTCGAAAGCCCTGCCGAACAGCTCCGATCCCTGCGTCACGCGTCCACGCTTCGTGAGGAAGTTGACCACGCCGACATCGAAAAAATAAAAGCGTGGCGTCGCAATGACACGCCGTTTCGGTCGCTTTCTGTAGGCAGGCAGGAAACGCCCGATCAACGTGTCTTCCAGTATCTGGTAATACGACTTGACTGTCGGTACGCTGACCCCACACTCCCTGGCAATGGTCGAGAACTGCAGCATTTCCCCGTTGCCGAGGGCGGCCATCTCCAAAAAACGGCTGAAGGATGGGACATTCCGCGTAAGGGCTTCGGCCACGATTTCTTCTCTCAGATAATCTCCGACGTAAGATTCAAGGCGCCGGCGCGCCAGGCGGCTGCCATAATGCGGAGGCATCAGCCCGTCGTTCAAAGCCGAATCCAGCGAGAAGCCCGGAATTTCGGTGAACGACAGTGGGAACAGTTCATATCGCAGGGCGCGGCCGCCAAGCAGATTGCCATGACCGCGACGCAGTTTTCGAGCGCTCGAGCCGCAGAGGATGAACTGCAGATTGGTGTTTTCGATCAGCCAGTGGACTTCATCGAGCAGATCAGGGACTTTTTGGACTTCATCCAAGATTATTGGTTGAGTCACCGCCGCGTTGCGCAGCAGGGCAAGGCACTCTTCCCGGAACAGGGCCGGTTGATGCAGCAGCCGACGATACTCGTCCGAGAGGAGAAGGTCGTAGCGGCGGGAGTGTGGAAAGCGTTCGCGCAGCAGCGTGCTTTTACCGGTTTGGCGCGGACCCCAAAGAAAGCAGCTTGATCGCTCGGGCAAATCGATGTTCAACCAGCGCTGAAACATGATAGTTTAAATATATGTTTTAATTAATCGTGTCAAATTAAATTGATGATTGTTGGTCGATCAGCTCCGCCACCAGCACGGTGACCGCTTGGCCCCGCAGGCGCACCCGGTCCCCCATCACCGTGACCCCGACCACGCCGCCGCGCGCCGAGGCCTGGTAGGCGAGCATTTCGGTCCTGCCCAGGCGCTTGCTCCAGTAGGGACCGAGACAGCAGTGGGCCGAGCCGGTCACCGGGTCCTCGTCGATGCCGACGGCCGGCCCGAAGAACCGCGAGACGAAGTCGAAGCCCGGCATGGAAGCCCGGCTGGTCACCATGACGCCGCGCACCGGCAGGGCTTTCAGACGCGTGAGGTCGGGGCGCAGGCTTCTCACGATCTCTTCGGATCCCACCTCCACCAGGTGATCGAAGCGGCTGCCGCGGAAGTTTACGATCTTCGCCCCCAGGGTCTCGGTCAGGCCGGGCGGGGCCTGCGCCTCCTCGTCCGGCACGGCGGGAAAATCCAGTTCGATGCCGCCCTGCCGGCGCGCGGCTGTCAGCAGGCCGCTGAGGGTGTAAAACCGCGCGGATTCGCGGCCGTCCAGCAGGCCGGTCTCCCACAGGATGTGGGCCGAGGCGAGCGCCGCGTGGCCGCAGAGTTCGACCTCCACGGCGGGCGTGAACCAGCGCAGGCGAAAGCCGTCCGATTGCTTCAGCAGGAAGGCCGTCTCCGAGAGGTTCATCTCCCGCGCGACATTCTGCATCCAGGTGTCGTCTTTAGGGTCGGCCAGCACACAGACGCCGGCGGGATTGCCCGTGAACGGTTTGTCGGTGAAGGCGTCGACCTGGTAGATTTTCATGTGCACCCAGAGGGTTCAGGATTCAAGGGTTCAGTAGGCCGAAGAGATGAATCCTCCAGCCCTTCGGTCACGTTAGAGGCCGATGCGCTTAGCCGTGCGGCGCTTCATGGCCCGGAGCAGTTTGGCCGGGTCCTCGAAGCGGGCGGCCAGCATGGCGGCGGCGATGATGTAGGGCTTGAAGCCGGCCTGAATGTAGGTCGGGATGCGGTAGCGCTCGAACACGCCGGCGGCAACCTCGCCGGCCGTGCACGAGACCCCGGAGATGTCCGCCGGCAGGCAGTGCATGTAAAGCGCCTTGCCCCTGCGGGTGAGCTTCATCTTGGCTTCGGTGCACTCCCAGTCTTTGAACCGGGCATTGTTGGCCAGGCACGCGTTTTCGAGCTCCTTGAGCCCGTCCGTGTCGTTGTTGCGCAGCAGTTCGGTGCGTTTTTCCATGACGTGAAAGGGGGCCCAGCTCTTGGGGTAGACCACGTCGGCGCCGGCAAAGGCCTCGTCCATGGAGTTCACGACTTTGAAGCTGCCGCCGTTTTCTTTCGCGAAGACGCCCGCCTTCGCAACCACGTCGGGGATCAGTTGGTAGCCCTCGGGGTGGGCCAGCACCACCTCCATGCCGAAGCGCGTCATCAGCCCGATCACCCCCTGGGGCACGGACAAGGGCTTGCCGTAGCTGGGGGAATAGGCCCAGGTCATGGCGATTTTCTTGCCCCGCAGGTGGTCCAGCGAGCCGAAGTGGTGTTGGAGCTGCATCAGGTCGGCCATGCTCTGGGTGGGGTGGTCGATGTCGCTCTGCAGGTTGACCAGGTAGGGCCGCTGTTCCAGGACCCCGGCCTTGAACCCGTCCTCCACGGCGGCGGCCACCTCCTGCATGTAAGCGTGGCCCGCGCCCAGAAAAATGTCGTCCCGGATGCCGATGAATTCGGTGAAAAAGCCGATCATATTGGCCGTCTCGCGCACGGTCTCGCCGTGGGCGATCTGTGAGCGGCCTTCGTCCAGGTCCTGGACGCCGAGCCCCAGCAGGTTGGCGGCGGAGAAAAAGGAGAAGCGCGTGCGGGTCGACTGGTCGCGGAAGATGCTCACGGCCAGGCCGGAGTCGAAGCAGCGGGTCGAGATGTTTTCCCGGCGCAGCCATTGCAGCGCATCGGCCACGGCAACGATTTTCCTGAGTTCATCAACGGATTTCTCCCAGGTCAGCAGGAAATCCTTGTGGTAAAGCTCACCGGGCAGGCCATCGATCTCCTTCATCAGCTGGGGAAAGCTGGTCATCGGTCCTCCTTGCAGGTCGTCCGTTTCTGGCTATTAAAAAGCGAACGCGTACAACGCATAAAAGGCGGCGGCGTTGACGAGGTCCTCGACCGGGGTCTTTTCATCGGGGGCGTGGGCCATGGCCTCCGCCCCCGGCCCGAAGCCGATGGTCGGGATCCCATACATGCCGGAGATGGTGACGGCGTTGGTCGAGAAGGTCCACTTGCCGATGCGGGGCGGCTTGGCAAACAGCGCCCGGCAGACCCGAACGCCGGTCTGCACCGCCGCGTGGTCCTCGGGCCACTTCCAGGTCGGGTAATATTTTTCCATGCCGTAGCGTCGGCCGGTGTAGCCCGTTTCCTCGTAGTTCAAAACGAAGACCTTGGCATCTTCCCCCTTGACCAGCGCTTCTATCTCCTTGACGGCCGATTCCTTGGTTTCGCCCCAGGTCAGCCGGCGGTCCAGGTGGATGCGGGCGTAGTCGGCCACCGCGCAGAGCGACGGGCTGCCGGAGACGAACTGGCTCAGTGCAATGGACCCCTTGCCGAGAAATTCGTCGACGGGCAGCCGCTCGTTGAGCTGCTCGGCGGCCAGACAGGCGCGGGAGGCCATGTAGATCGCATTCTTGCCGCGTTCCGGGGCCGATCCGTGGGAGGAGAGGCCCTTGAACTCGACCTCGATTTCCATCCGGCCGCGCTGGCCGCGGTAGAGGCCGCCGTCGGTGGGCTCGGTGCTCACGACCACCTCGGGCCGGATCCCGTCCTCTTCGATGACATACTTCCAGCACAGGCCGTCGCAGTCCTCCTCGATGACGCTGCCGACGAAATACACCGTGAGATCCCGGTTCAGACCCAATTCCTTGAGGATGCGGCCCGCGGTGACCATGGAGGCGACGCCGCCCTTCTGGTCCGCGGCCCCGCGGCCGTGGACGAACCCGTCGCGGATCTCCCCGCAGAACGGGTCGAAGCTCCAGTTGGCCGCGTTGCCCACCTCCACGGTGTCGATGTGGCCGTCGAACGCCAGGATGCGTTTGCCGTTTCCGATGCGGCCGATCACGTTCCCGAGCCCGTCGATCTTGACCTCGTCGAAGCGGGCGGCCTGCATCTGCTCGATCAGTTTTTGCGCCACCTCCTTCTCTCCAAGGCTGAAGGACTTGATCTTGATAAGTTCGGACAGGTTTAAAGCCGTGTAGTCGCGATATCGTCGGGATAGTTCCAGGATCCGTTCGGCGGTTTGCATGGAAGCCCTCTTTACTTTGAATTCGATTTTCCCTGAAAATCGAAGCCGCTCAAGCGGCTTTGATTCGATATTCCTCGATCAGGCGGTCGACGTTCGCCACCTCGGCCTGCTGGCCTTCCCAGTAGGCCTGGCTGCGCTGGGCGTTCAGCTCCTCGACGGTCTTGCCCTGCTGTTCGATCCAAGTGAAGTACTTTAGGTTGTGCCATTGGCTGCGGTTGCGGCGGGTGCCCTCGTCGATCCAGTCGAGCTTCTGGCGGTGGAAGATGCTGACCAGGCGGACCTCGGCGGCGGTCCGGTCCATGGGGCCGAAGCACTCCGAGAGGGAAGCCATGACCGAATGATAGCGGTCGATGGCGTCGGTGCAGACGGTGACGATGAGGTCGTCCTTGCCCATGCCGAAGAACTTGGCCGTCTTGATTGCACCCAGCACGTTGCAGACCCCCGAAATGCCGAAGATCTGCGAGAGCTTTTTTACCTTTTCCTCGGCCACGCCGTATTTGCCGATGAGCAGCTCCCAGCCGGGCTCCTCGGTCAGCAGCTGCAGGCCGAGCTTGCTCTCGATGTCGTCGATGCACATGACCGCGTCCATGTTCACGACGTTGTGGATCCAGGTGACGTGCTTGTCGCCGATGCCCTGGATGTCGTGGCCGCCGTAGCCGTTCCAGTAGAGGGTCGGGCACTGGATCGGTTCGAGCCCCACGATCACGTGCCGGCCGGGCCACTGCCGCTTGAGCCGGTCGCCGGCGGCAATCGTGCCGGAGGAGCCCATGGCCGAGATGTAGGCCGAAACCACGCCTTTCCCAATGCCCTGGGCCTCAAGCACCCGAGCCAGCTCGACGATGGTGTTGCCGGTCACATAATAATGAAAGCGGTAGTTGGCGAACTCCTCGAACTGGTTCATGATGCGGATGCGGTCGGGGTCCGAGCGCTTGAGCGCATGGCACTTGTCGTAGATCTCCTTGACGCTGCTTTCGCAGCCCGGCGTCAGCTCCAGACGCGCGCCGTAGCGGCGGACGATCTCGAAGCGCTCCTTGCTCATTTCCTCGGGCAGGATCACGACCGAGTCGAACTGCATGCGGCAGCCGACCCAGGCCCCGCCGATGCCGTAGTTGCCGGTGGACGGCCAGACGATGGTGTGGCGCGCCGGGTCCACCTCGCCGCGGATGGCCTTCTCGATCAGAACCGAATAGGTGGCGCCGACCTTGTGGCTGCCGGTCGGGAAGTCCTTGCCGTAGAGGACGACGATCGGGGTGTCGACCCCGGTCAGCTCGCGCGGCAGGACCTCGTGGTAGATACGGCCGGTGCCGTCCTTCCAGGAGATGTTGTAGAGATTGATGGGGTCCAGCGGATCCTTCTCCTTCGTGGCCAGGGCCTTGGCCCGCAGGTCTTTGCGAATCTTGGATGGGTCCAGCATTTCGGCGAAGGTGGGGCCGGTGATCAGTCGCTGTTGCGTCATAGATGCCTCGTATAACTAAGCAATTATTATAACAAGAGCCGGTTATGGCGAGCCGCACTGTCCGAAGTGGAACATAATCCCCCCGGCCCCCTTTTCCAAAGGGGGTTGGGGGGATTTAGAGCTTTTCCCATATCACCCGGCTTTTGAGCGGTCAAACCCGGTGAAGAAAAGGCCAACCGATTCGCTCCTGTCGATGGCCCCGGATGCCTGCAGCTGCATCAGCCCGGCCAAGCCCGCCGCTCCCGTGGGGCAGACGGGGATCCCCGTGTGGAGTTGCGCCTTCTCATACGCGTCGCGGATGGTGCCCTCGGCGAGGATTTCGGCCTTGCCCCCCGAGCGTAGAACGGCGCGCAGCAGATAGTACCAGTCGTAGGTGAGGTCATCCAGAATGCCGTGTGCCAGGCTGTGCGGGGCGGCCCCGTCCCAGGGCCACATGAAATGGCCGGCGTTGCCGGCCATATGGTTCAGGGCGGATTGGACCGCTGGGGAATCGAAGTTGCGACTAGTGAAAGCGGCAAGCTTTTGAACCTGGTCGGAGCGGGCGCGACTGAATTCCAGCGCGCGCTGCAGCTGCTCAACCGGATCGGCGCCGTTGTCGTAGTTCAGGTCGAAGGATTGCCCGCTGCGGCGGGCGATCTCGGACAAGGCCAAAAGATAGGCCCGCACAAAGGGAAAGCCGCCCTCGGGCTGGCAGACGTGGATGCGCGGCAGCCGCTCGAGCAACCCCAGCCGGTACGCCTCTTCGATCGCCTGCGCCACTGCGCGGGCCAGTGCCCCGCCGCCCACTTGGATCACGAGGTGGTCGACCGTCTCGGCCCGTTCTTCAAACTGCAGCGCGAGTTCCCAGCCCAGGGTGGAGCCCCCCTCGATGTTCGACCAGTTGTCGTTGCCGGCGCAGGCGAAGGGCAGCCAGCCGTTTTCGGTCAACGCCTTATGAAATGCGAGGTAGCAGGGGTCGCCTGCGCCGGTGCTCGAGCGGGGGATTTTTTCAACGACCGTGCCCCGCTCCTCCAGCATGGCGGCCACCGCAGGGTCGACATCCTCCGGCACGAAGGCGTGCAGCTCGTAGCCGCCGGCCCGGGCCACGGCCGAGGCGCCCAGCGCCGCGTTACCGCAGCTGTAGATGGCCAGGATCTTCTTTGCCCCTTCACCCTTGAGTTCCCTCAGCGCCTCCACGTATAGCAGCGTGCCCATCAGGTGCCGGCCCTTGTGGGACCCTGTCACGTTGCCGGTTTCGTTCTTCACCCACAGGAGGCCGGACCGGCCGAGACCCGCTGCCAGGCCGGGTTCTTCGCTCAGAGGCGTAATTTCGAAATCCCGCCCCTCCAGTCGCAGCAAGCGGTCCGTCACCCCGTCTAAAATCCTGCAATAGCGACTTTGGCCGAGCAGGTTGCAGCCGGAAAGGAGTGGATGAAAAAGGTCGAAGGTGCGCCGCGATCCTGCCACCCAGGATTTTCGGATGCCTTTGGCAGCTTGTGAATCCGGGGGCAATATGCGGCACAACGTGTGCTCCTCTCCGGTGCGGTCGCCGGGGCAGCTGAAGATGCCCGATTCGATCGGGTAATCTTTATGGCAGGATGGGCATTTAAGAAAACCTCGAAGCATCCGGAGCTCCCTCTCAAGGCATAGCGATAGGCAGGACCGCGCCCCTTTCGTATCAGGCCGCGTGTAACCAGCACGCCACCTGGTAGCTCTCGCCGACGTCGCGCAGTTCAGGCGCCTGCCGCCGGCAGCGCTCGGTCGCGTCCGGGCAGCGCGGGTGAAAATGGCAGCCCGACGGCGGCGAAACGGGGCTCGGCACATCGCCCTTCAGCACCATGCGCCGGCGTTCGCCCGCCGACGTCGTCTTCGGCACCGCGGACAGCAGCGCCCGCGTGTACGGGTGCAGCGGCTGCCCGAAGAGCCGGTCGCCATCGCCGGTCTCGACCAGCCGCCCGAGGTATATCACGGCCACGCGGTCGCTGATGTGCTGCACCACGGCCAGGTCGTGCGCGACGAAGACGTAGGAAATGCCCAGTTCCTTCTGCAGGTCGATCAGCAGGTTGATGATCTGCGCCTGGATCGAGACGTCGAGCGCGGAGACCGGCTCATCGCAGACGATCAGGCCCGGCTCCAGCGCCAGCGCGCGCGCGATGCCCAACCGCTGCTGCTGGCCGCCCGAAAACTCGTGTGCATACTTGCGCATCGAATCGCGGTGCAGGCCCACCCGGTCGAAGAGCTTCTCCACGCGCCCGGTGCGATCCGCCGCGCCCACGCCGAAATTGCGCAGTGGTTCGCCGATGATGGCGCCGGCGCTCATGCGCGGATTCAACGAGGCATACGGGTCCTGGAAGACGATCTGAACGCGCTTGCGATACGGCCGAAACTGCGCTCGTGACAGCGCGGTCACGTCCACGCCGTCGAGCAGCACCTGCCCCGCCGTCGGCTCGATCAGGCGCAGAATGGCCTTGGCGGCGGTCGACTTGCCGCAGCCCGACTCGCCGACGATGCCGATGGTTTCGCCGTGGCCGAGCGTGAAGGAAATGCCGTCGACGGCGCGCACTTCCTGTCGCTCGCCGAAAGGCTTTCGGCTCAACGGGAAGTACTTCTTGAGATCCCTGACTTCGAGCAGCGGTGCATCGGACATCACGCGCCCCCGCAGTTGAAGCACGACACGATGTGCCCGTTGCCGCGATCCTCCAGCGTGGGTGCGGATTCGCGGCAGATCGCGGTGGCCTTGTGGCAGCGCGGCGCGAAGCAGCAACCCTTCAGTTCGCCCTTCAGCGTGGGCACCATGCCGGGAATCTCGACCAGCCGCGGACGGTCCGCGCGGCGCGTGCCGGGCGCCGTTTCGAGCCGTGGCGTCGCCGACAGCAACCCCTGTGTGTAGGGGTGCAAGGGCGCGGCAAAGAGTTCACCGGCGGCGGCTTCCTCGACCTTGCGCCCCGCGTACATCACGACCACGCGGGCGCAGGTTTCGGCGACCACGCCCAGGTCGTGCGTGATCATGATGATCGAGGTGTCGAACTCTCGCTTCAGGTCCAGCATCAGCTCGATGATCTGGGCCTGGATCGTCACGTCCAGCGCGGTAGTGGGTTCGTCCGCGATCAGCACCTTCGGGTTGCAGACCAGCGCGGCGGCGATCATCGCGCGTTGGCGCATGCCGCCGGAGAACTGGTGCGGATACTCGTCCGCGCGGCGCTCCGGCTCCGGGATGTTGACCCTGTGCAGCATCTCCACCGCCAGCTCGCGCGCCGCGCGCCGGCCGAGCTTCCGGTGCAGCACCGCCGTCTCCGCGATCTGCTCGCCCACCGTCAGCACCGGATTCAGCGACGTCATCGGATCCTGGAAGATCATCGATATCTCGTTGCCGCGGATCTTGCGCATGCGCTTTTCGTCGAACTGCAGCAGGTCGGCGCCGTTGTAGCAGATGGACCCGCCGGCGATCACCGACGGCGGCGAGGGAATCAGCTGCAGCATCGTCATGGCCGTCACGCTCTTGCCGCAGCCCGATTCACCCACCAGGCCCAGTGTCTCTCCCCGCTGCAGGTCGAAGGACACGCCGTCGACCGCACGCAGGATGCCGTCACGGTTCGCGAACCAGACCTTCAGGTCGTCGATTTGTATGATGGGATCGCGCGAGCCGATCCCGGCGAGCGGGTTGCGGGCCGCGTTTGACGTCATGGCGTCCATCTCACAGCCGCCGCGCGATCTTCGGATCTAGCATGTCGCGCAACCCGTCTCCCAGTAGGTTGATCGACAGCACCGTGAGTCCTAGGAAGATGCCGGGGAACAGGATGATGTTGAACGCGAGCTGCACCACGGCGCGGCCTTCCGCCATCATGTTGCCCCAACTCGGAATCTCGGGCGGCGTTCCGGCGCCGAGGAACGACAGGTACGCCTCGAACAGCACGGCCGAGGCGGAGATGAACGTGCCCTGCACGATCAGCGGCGTGACTGCGTTCGGCAGCACGTGGCGCAGCAGGATCCAGTGGAAACGCGTGCCGATGGCCTCCGCCGCCTGCACGTAAGGCTGCTCGCGGATTACCAGCACCAGTGAACGCACCAGCCGTACGACGCGCGGGATCTCCGGCACCGCGATGGCAATCACGACCGTCTCGATGCTGGCGCGCAGCAGCGCCATCAGCGCCACCGCCAGCAGGATGCCGGGAATGGCCATCATGCCGTCCATCACGCGCATGACCAGCGCGTCCGCCATCCGCGAAAAACCCGCCACCATGCCGATCAGCACGCCGATGCTGGTCGCTAGCAGCGACACGCTGATGCCGACGATCAGCGACACGCGTCCGCCCCACAGCACGCGCGAAAACACGTCGCGGCCCATCGCGTCGGTGCCGAAAAGATGCACGGCGCTCGGCGCCTTCAGCCGCTGCATCACGTTCATGTCGATCGGGCTGTAGGGCGCCAGCCACGGGGCCGCCAGCGCGACCAGCGCCATGATCGCCAGCAGCACGCCGCCGATCACGAGCAGCGGGTGGCGTCGCAAGAAGGACCACCACGGCCGGCGTCCCTCCGTGTCGACACGCGATTCGATCTGAGCCAGCGTCAGGGCCACGATGTCGTTACCCCGTCCTCAATACCGGATCCGCGGATCGAGCACCGTGTATAACAGGTCGATCGCCAGATTGATGAACACGTAAACCGCCGCGACCACCAGCACAATCCCCTGGATCACCGGGTAGTCGTGCCGCAGCACCGAATCGACCGTCAGCCGGCCGATGCCGGGGATCGCGAACACGCTTTCGGTGATGATGACGCCGCCCAGCAGCAGCGCGATGCCAAGGCCGATCGTCGTGACGATCGGCACCGCCGCATTCTTCAGCGCATGGCGCAAGAGCAAGCGCTGGTTGCCCACGCCGCGCGCCCGCGCGGTGCGGATGTAGTCCTCGCCCAGCACCTCGAGCATGGTGGCGCGCGTCATCCGCGCGATCAGCGCCATGTAGACGAGGCCGCCGCTCAACGCGGGCAGGATCAAGTGTTTGATGAACGGGCCGAACCCTTCGCGCAGGCTATGGAAGCCCTGCACCGGCAGCCATGCGAGCTTGATCGAGAAGCCGAAGATGAAGAGGTACCCGATCAGGAAAACGGGAAGGGAAAACGCCATCACCGCCAGTGCCATCAGCGTGCGGTCGATCCATGTGCCGGCCTTCCATGCGGCGACGATGCCCATCGGCACCGCGAGGATGACCGCGAACGTGATGGTCAGGAATGTCAGCCACAGCGTCGGTTCGATGCGCTGGCCGATCATCGTCGTTACCGGCAGGCCCGTGAACACCGACACGCCCAGGTCGCCCTGCAGCAGCCGCCACAGCCACGAGAAGAACTGCTCGTGCAGCGACCGGTTCAGGCCCAGCAGCTGGCGCACGCGCTCGACGTCGTCCGAGCTTGCGGTGTCGCCGGCGATCAACGCCGCCGGATCGCCGGGGCTCAGATGCAGCAGCAGAAACACGATCACGGCAACGATGCCGAGGACCGGGATGACCGCCAGGATGCGCTTGAGGACATACAGCATGGGGCAGGGCCCAAGGGTAAGGATGTTTTGCGGGGCCGAAGGTGATTTTCGGTGAAAGGGACCAGAGAGACGAAAGAGACCTATGGGGGCAGCCCGGGTGCGGGATGCCGCCGCGGGTGTTTAGTGTTGGGCGTTTAGGTCTCGGATCCCTTTGGTCCCTTTGGTCCCTTTATGGTCGTGCGCTACTTCTCCACGTTCCACATCACCGGGATCCCGGTGATGATCAGGCCCTTGAGATTGGCGCGGTATGCCATCGGCCAGAAGAACTGGCCGAAGTTCACGTAGGGAGACTGATCGTACGCGCGTTTTTGGATGTCCTCGGTCAGCTTCTTGCGCTTGGCCGGATCGTCTTCGCGCGCCCACGCCATCCGCAGCTCTTCCATCGTCGGGTCGCACGACCAGCCGGCCGGCGCCGCACCGCAGGTTCCCTGCAGGTACGCGTTGGTGACCGGCGAGATCACGTCATAGCCGACCGAGTAGGTGTGGAAGATGTGCCAGCCGCCCTGGTCGATCGGCTCCTTCTTCGCGCGCCGGCCCAGCAGCGTGCTCCAGTCCATCGCCTGCGCGTCGACGTTCACGCCGGCCTTGCGCAGGTTCTGCACCGTCACCAGCGCAGCGGCAGCCTGCACCGGCGGATCGCTCGGCGTCAGCACGACGATCTTCTCGCCGTTGTAACCCGCCTCCTTCAAAAGCTGCTTGGCCTTCTCGATGTTCTGGCCGCCCTTGAACGGCTCGGCGCCGGCCGCTGTCTCGTTCAGGCTGCCGCACATGAAGTACGCGGGGCAGTACTTGACGCGGAACTTTTCGGGAAAGCCGGCCGCCGCCAGGTACTCTTCCTGGTTGATGAGGTGCTGCAACGCCAGGCGCGCCTTCGGGTGGTTGAAAGGCGGCTGCAGGTGGTTCGGACGCAGCCAGCCCTGGTTGCCGAGCGAGTCGGCCGCGAGCTTGATATTAGGGTCCTTCTCCAGCGCCGGGATGAAGTCGGCCTGCGGCAGCTCGAAGATGTCGGCCTCGCCTTTGGTCAGCGCCGCGAGCGCCGTGTTCTGGTCGGGGATGTAGATCCACTCGACACGGTCGACCTTCACGACCTTGCCGCCGGCCAGCCCGTCGGCCGGTTCGTTGCGCGGCACGTAGTTCGGGTTCTTCACGTACACGACCTTGTTGCCGGGCACCCACTCGTCCTTCTTGAAGATAAACGGGCCGGAGCCGGTGGCGTCCGTGATCTGCTGATTCGGGTCGGTCTTGGCGATGCGCTCGGGCATCATGAACGGCACGTTGGACGATGGCTTGCCCAGCGCGTCGATCACGAGGCCGAACGGGGCCTTCAGTGTCAGCGTGAAGGTGCGACCGTTGACCACGTCAAGCGAGGCAAGCTCCCGCATCACCAGCGTGCCGGACACGTCCTTCGCCCCCCAGCGCTTGATCGACGCCACGCAGTCGGCCGCCGTGACCGGCGCGCCGTCGTGCCACTTCAGGCCCTGGCGCAGCGTGAACGTGTACGTCTTCTTGTCGGGCGAAAGCGTGTATGTGTCGATCATCTGCGGCTTGACCTGGCCCTTGGAGTCGACCGAGAACAGCGTGTCGTAGACCATGTAGCCGTGGTTGCGGCTGATGTACGAGGCGTTCTGGATCGGGTCGATGATTTTCAGGTCGCCGCCCGGAATCATCCTGATGACCTTGCCCTGCGCGAACGCAGATCCGCCGCCAAACGTTGCGGCCACCGCAACCATCGCCGACAGCGTCGCCTTTACAAACGTCGCTCGTTTCATTGCCTATCTCCTCATCAAGAAGTTTGCATGCTGCTTGACTTGCCGGAGTTCCATCCGACGTTTCGCCTAGCACGTGCCGTCGGTTCTGTCAAGGCCATTTGTGTGCCGATATCATTGTGAATAATGACAGGCACCATCACGCTGTGACACCTTGGCGGTCGGAGCGAACCCCCTCTTTTTTCAGTATGTTTCCCCTCTTATGGCGCTGCTCGCAGAAGGCGGACGGCCGCCTTCAATAAAGGCTAATCCCCAGGGCCCATACGGTCGATATAAACAATCATGAGATCGTTATTGATGGTTTGTCTATCCTGCCTGTTCCTCTGGGTGCCCGGTTCCGGAACGCACGCGGACCCGGGCGTGCCGATCCTGCTCTACCACCGCTTCGGCCCCACGGTCGCCGACAGCATGACCGTGACCACCCCGGTCTTTGAATCCCACCTGAAATATCTGCACGAAAACGGCTACCAGGTCGTCCCGCTCAGGGACCTGATGGGGATGTACTTCGGCGATGGAATCCCGGCCGATTCACGCTACGTCGTCCTCGTCGCCGACGACGCGCACATCTCGGTCTACACGACCGCCTGGCCGCTGCTCAAAAAGTACAACGCCCACATGACGCTGTTCGTCTACCCGTCGGCCGTATCCAACGCCTCCTACGCCATGACCTGGAACCAGCTGCGGGAGCTGAAAGGGACCGGGCTCTTCGATTTCCAGTCCCACACCTACTGGCACCCCAATTTCAAAAAGGAACGGGAGCGTCTGGCCCCGGTCGAGTTCGAGAAACTCGTCCACATGCAGTTCACCAAGTCCAGGGAGAGGCTGGAAAAAGAGCTGGGCGTGAAGGTCGACCTGCTGGCCTGGCCCTTCGGCATTTTCGACCCCTGGCTCATGGCCAAGGCCGCCGAGGCCGGGTACACCGCCGCCTTCACCATCGAGCGGCATGCGGTGACGCGGGAGGACCGGCCCCTGGCGCTGCCCCGCTACCTGCTGACCGACACGGACCGCGGCAAAGCCTTTGAAGCCTTATTGAACGCATCGCATTTCGTCGCCAAGAGGGAGAGCAAGAATGGGAAAAGCAATTAGGAGTCTGGTTTGGGTTGCGGTTTTGGCATTGGTTTTTCCCGGGGCCGGCTGGGGGGAGGGCCTTTCGGGCGTGAAAGTGGTCGACCAGAGCACCGGGCAGGCCGTCGCGGGCGCCACAGTCGTGCTGGACGGCAGTATCCTCGCGGCGGACGAAGAGGGGCTTTTTCCCATCACAAAAGGCGGCGGCAGGCTGCGTGTGAAAGCCCCCGGTTACCATCGGGTCGAGCAGGCCCTGGCCGATCCATTGCCGGAAGGGATCATCGAAGTCCAGCTGGCGTCGTTGACGCCCAAGGCGCTTTACCTGTCCTTCTACGGGGTCGGTTCGAAAGCCCTCCGGGACCCCGCCTTGAAACTGATCAACGAAACCGAGCTGAACGCCCTGGTCGTCGACGTGAAAGGCGACCGGGGCATGATCCCTTACCGCAGCAGCGTAGCGCTGGCGGCCGAGGTGGGCGGCCAACGCATCATCACCGTGCGCGACATCGACGGCCTTCTCGCATCTTTCAAGGAAAAAGGCATCTACACCATCGCACGCATCGTGGTTTTCAAGGACGATCTTCTGGCGACCGCCCGGCCGGAGCTGGCGGTGAAGACCCCGGCGGGTGGGCCCTGGCGCGACCGCGAGCATCTGGCCTGGGTCGACCCCTTCCGCAAGGAGGTCTGGAACTACAACATCCAGATCGCCGAAGAGGCGGCGAAGCTCGGCTTCGACGAGATCCAGTTCGACTACGTGCGGTTCCCGGATTCGCACTCGCCGCGCTTTTCCCAGCCGAGCACGGAAGAGGCCCGGGTAAAGGCCATCGCGGGGTTTCTGCATGAGGCCAAGGCCCGGCTGGCGCCTTACAACGTGTTCCTGGCGGCCGACATCTTCGGCTATGTCTGCTGGAACCTGAACGACACCGACATCGGCCAGAAGCTCGAGCCCATCGCCTCGGCGGTGGACTACCTTTGCCCCATGCTCTACCCGTCCGGCTTCCAGTTCGGGATTCCCGGCTTTCGCAACCCCGTGCAGAACCCGCATGAGATCGTCTACCTGTCGCTCAAGAAAGCGCAGGAGCGCGCGAAAATCTCCCCGCTGCGTTTCCGGCCCTGGCTGCAGGCGTTCAAGGACTACGCCTTCGACCGCCGGCAGTTCAACGGCAAGGAGCTGCGGGACCAGATCGGCGCCAGCGAGAAGTTCGGCTCCCAGGGCTGGATGCTCTGGAACCCGGTCAACCAGTACACGGCCACGGCCGAGTCCCTCAAGAAAGAGATCAAGACGGCCGGCATCGGCGCGGTTGCCTCGAACCCCTGACACCGGTAAAATATCTTCGTCAATCCGAAAACGGCAATTTTTAAATTCCCCCAACCCCCTTCGGCAAAGGGGGCGAGGGGGGATTTCGTTCCACATAGGATGGCGCCGCGTGCCATGACCAGCTTCCGACTTCATCTTCTGCTTGTGGCCGTGGCGGCCGTCATAGTGTCGGCTGCGGCGGCCGCCGCCGCCCTCCTGCCCGAGCCTCTCGCCGCCATCCCGCCGGCCGTCGAGGAGGCCATCCGCGCGGGCGAAACGCCCGGTGCGGTCATTGTGATCGGCCACCAGGATCAAGTGGTTCTGCGCCAGGCCTTCGGCCATCGCAGCCTGGCCCCGCCGCAGCCCATGACGCCGGATGCCGTCTTCGACGTCGCCTCGCTCACCAAGGTCGTCGCCACCACCCCCGCCGTTCTCCAGTTGGTCGAGAAAGGCCGGTTGCAGCTCGATGCACCGGCGGCCCGGTACTGGCCGGCGTTCAAGGGCCACGGCAAGGAGCGCATCACCCTCCGCCAGCTGCTCACCCACTACTCCGGGTTGAGGCCCGGCATGCCCCCCCAACCGGCATGGTCGGGGTACAACGCCGCCCTGAAACAGATCGCCGGGGACACCCCAACGCAGCCGGCGGAATCCCGTTTCATCTACAGCGACCTCAATTTCACCATCCTGGGCGAACTGGTCCGGCGCGTCTCCGGCGATCCCCTGGAGGCCTACTGCCGCCGGTACATCTTTGAGCCCCTGGGGATGAAAGATACCGGGTTCAAACCGCCGCGCTCTCTTAACGGCCGCCTGGCGCCCACCATGGAGGGCAGCTTCGGCGTGGTGCACGACCCGGATACCCGGCGCATGGGCGGCGTCTCCGGCGCGGCCGGACTCTTCTCCACCGCCGACGATCTGGCATGTTTCGCCCAAACCCTCCTGGACCAGGGTCGCCGTGCGGAAAGGCAGCTCCTCAGCCCCGCGGCCGTCAAGGAGATGGCGCAGCCCCAATCACCGGACGGCAGACTGCCCGCCAGAGGCCTGGGCTGGGCCATCCATTCCCCTTCCGGTAACTGGAGCGAAATGCTCCCCGCCGGCACTTTCGGCCACAAGGGGTTCACCGGAACGCTGCTCTGGGTCGATCCGGAAACCCGGACCTACCTCATCGTCCTGAGCAACCGCGTCTACCCCGACGGCGAGGCCCGGGAGGAAACCCTGCGGGACAAGGTGTTTTCACTGGCGGTGCAGGCTACCGGCCGGCCCGCACCCGCATCCCCCGCGGACGCGCTTTCACAACGCCCCGCCGGCGTGTCGACGGGCAGGGTTCTGACCGGCGTGGATGTCCTGGCCGCCCGGAAGTTCGCCGCCCTTGCGGACAAGCGGGTGGGTCTGATCACCAACCACACGGGCCTGGACGCCGTCGGGAGGCGGACGATCGATTTGCTGGCCAGGGCGCCCGGGGTGAAGCTGCGGGCGGTCTTCAGCCCCGAGCACGGCCTGTCGGGCAAGGCGGATTGGAAGGTGGCTTCGGGCCGGGATGCATCGACGAACCTGCCGGTGTACAGCCTTTACGGTGAAACCCGGCGGCCGAAACCCGAGATGCTGCAGGGCCTGGATGCGATGGTTTTCGACGTGCAGGATGCGGGCGCCCGTTTCTACACCTACATGAGCACCATGGCCTACGCCATGGAGGCGGCGGCCCAAAAGGGGATCGAGTTCGTCGTGCTGGACCGCCCCAACCCCATCAGCGCCTCCCGCGTGGAAGGCCCGGTGATGGACTCGGATCTCAGGAGCTTCACCGGTTATTTCCCGCTTCCGGTCCGCCACGGCATGACCCTCGGCGAGCTGGCGCGGATGTTCAACGGCGAAAACCGGATGGGAGTCCGGTTGAAGGTGATACCGATGCAGGGCTACCGCCGGGACATGTGGTTCGACGAGACCGGCCTTGCCTGGGTCAACCCCTCTCCGAACCTGCGCTCTCTCGACCAGGCCGTCCTCTACCCCGGGGTGGCTCTCAGCGAAGCCTCCAACGTCAGCGTCGGCCGGGGCACGGACACGCCGTTCGAGCTGCTCGGCGCGCCGTGGGTCAGGGCCGACGAACTGGTGCAGCACCTGCGAGGCCGACGGATCCCCGGCGTGGAATTCGAGCCCGCCGCCTTCACGCCCGATTCGAGCGTTTTCGCGGGGCAGCCGTGCCACGGCATCCGCATGGTTCTCAAAGATCGCGGGAGCTTGAATGCGGTCGGACTCGGGGTTGAGATCCTCTGCGCCCTCCACCGCCTCTACCCCGGGGTGTTCCAGCTCGAGCCGGCGCTGCACATGGTCGGCTCACGCGCGGTGGTCCGGGCGATCGCGGACGGGCTGGAACCCGAATCGATCGTCGCCTCCTGGCAGCCGCAGCTCGATGAATTCAGACGGCGCAGCGGGCAGTATCTTCTTTACTAATCTGAGGCCCTCCTGAGATCAGGATTGATCACACTCCGCCGTTGACAAATTCATGAAATTGGTATAATAATTCATGAACCCTGCATGATGGAGGTTCTGGCAATGGCCAATTTGCAAATCAAGGGCATCGATGACGAACTCTACCGCGACATCAAAAAGTTGGCGGCGGCGGAGAACCGGTCTGTGAGCCAGCAGATTCTTTTTTTGGTTAAAAGCTACCTGGCGAAGAAGCCGCGCTGCGATGCCGCCAAATCCCCGGCCGAGGTGTTGATCGCGCTTCACGGATCCTGGCTGGACAAGCGCAGCGGGGATCAAATCGTCGACCAGATCAAGAAGGCTCGAAAAAACTCGAGAAATCTCGCGGAAGGTTTCTGACCCGCATGTTTGATGGAAAGGCGAGACGCCGATGTGCCTTCTGGACACCGACATCGTCATTTACAGTCTCAAGGGACATCCGGCAGTAAAGAAGAACCTGGAGCGCAACCTCCATGCCGCGCTGAAGATCAGCGTCGTCACCCTGATGGAACTTTACTATGGCGCTTACAAATCGCAAAAAGTGACAAGCAACTTGGGCAAGATCAAGAGCATCGAGGATGCCGTCGAAATCATCCCCATTGGCCGGGAATCCGCTGAAGTCTTTGCGATGTTGAAAGCCGGCCTCGAAAAATCAGGCACTCCGCTGGATGATTTTGACCTGATCCTCGCCGCGTGCGCTCTGGCGAATGATTTCGTCTTGGTTACCAACAACATGAAGCATTTTGAACGCATCGAAGGCCTCCGCCTGTCAAACTGGGCTCAGGAGTCGCCCTGACCGACACGTTGAATCTCATCAAGACGACAGTAACGGATAAGACGGAATACATTGAATAGCGCTACGCTGAATGGACCACCTATAATCAAATTGAACCAGCCAAGCCATTTGGGTCGAAGATCATCGGTGTTTCTTTCTGCCTATCCCAAAGACAGATACCGGATTGATCACCATGGTTCGACACGACAAATAGACCCGGGTCGTTCTCTCCAACCCCGCTGAGCCACTGAAGTCCTTTTTCGACATCTTGGCGTCTGGCGCTTGTTGCCCTTGTCGCCGGTGGAACGGGTTCGTTCACACAGCCATCGGCGATGCAGATCCAGCACTCGTATCCTGTCGAATCTAAAAGCTCGGCCCACCGTGTGGTTGCATTCGAAAGGCAAATCCAAAGAGCGCTCCTAAAAGAGCCATATTTTTTCTTGACACCGAACAGCGGAATATTGTAATCAAATAATAGATGTTATCCAAAAATATAAATTATCCTTCGTTTCCATATCCTAAAACAAATGAAAAAGCGATCCGATCCGGCTCCAGCCAAGAAGCGTTTAGACCAGATGCTGTCAAAGCTTAAGGGTCATGATTTCAGGATCACACCTCAGCGGCTGGCCGTGTTGAAGGTGTTGGCCGCCAGCGACGGGCATCCCAGTGTTGAGCGGATCTATGACACTGTTAGAGCTCAGTTTCCTACCACCAGCATCGCTACCATCTACAAGACGGTAGCCCTGCTGAAGCAGGAAAATGAAGTCATCGAGATCAGCTTCCCGGATGGGAGCAATCGGTACGACGGCAACAAACCGTACCCGCATCCCCATTTGATCTGCACGCGGTGCAAAAAAATCATCGACCCGGATTTGAGCAGCCTGGAAGAGCTGGCGAAGGAGGTTACCGCAGAGACCGGTTTCCAAATAACCACTCACCGGCTTGATTTTTTTGGCCTTTGCCGCGAGTGCCAATAGCCGGAACAAAACTTTTTTTTGCCCCACAAACGATAGCAACTATCAATAAATAATTGGAATCTGATAACCCGTTGTCTCCAGGCCGCCATCCTTCCCGGCGAATGGCGACGGGGCCAGACGAATTCCGATATTAATCCGGCAGCGACGCCGTGAAGTCACGGCGGCACGGCGCGCCATTTCAGACAACGAAAGGGGGAACCGTTATGAACGAAGGCAAAAAGCACCCGGTCATGGGGTCCACCGTCCGCGGGGGCACGTCGAACCGCGACTGGTGGCCGAAGCAGTTGAACCTCAGGATCCTGCACCAGCACTCTCAGCTGAGCAATCCGATGGGCGCGGCGTTCAAATACACCGCAGAATTCAAGAAGCTCGACTTCAAGGCCCTGAAGAAGGACCTCATGGCGTTGATGACCGACTCGCAGGACTGGTGGCCGGCCGACTGGGGACACTACGGGGGGCTCATGATTCGGATGGCGTGGCACAGCGCCGGCACCTACCGCCAAGGCGACGGCCGCGGCGGCGCGGGGTCCGGCAACCAGCGCCTGGCGCCTCTCAACAGCTGGCCGGACAACGTGAACCTCGACAAGGCGCGCCGCCTGCTCTGGCCGATCAAACAGAAATACGGCCGGAAGCTCTCCTGGGCCGACCTGATGATCCTCGCCGGCAACTGCGCGCTGGAGTCGATGGGATTCAAGA
>JALOPD010000547.1 GCA_025454075.1 Desulfobacterales bacterium
TTTCGGTTCCATGCCGACACCTCCTGTATCTAAAATATAGGCGGATCAAGGCTGACAGAGGAAAGCAGATAGGATTACCCAGATGATATCCCGACCCGAAATCAGCCGCAAGAAAAAGTTCGAACTGCTATCATTCCACTGGCAAGGTGTGGATTACGATTGAATATCTGGCGAAGTGCAAAAGTGTAGGTTACGATGGTGAACCTACCGGGGCGGATCGAAAACGATTTCCACGCGCCGTTTTATTTGCGGCCGCTCTGTTGCTGCGAACCCCTTGGTGCCGTTTCCAAGCACCCGAATGCGACCGGCGTCCGCTCCCTGGTTAACCATGTAGCCCTTGACAGCATTGGCGCAACTCGCGGACCCGGTCCGGTTGTGCTCTATCGATCCATTTACATTGGCGTAGCCATGCACCGTGATCTTCGCTGTTGGCCGTGCCATGAAACTGGCGATTATGCTGTCCAGCAAGGGCCGCTCGCCCTCAATTACATCTGCATCGTTTAAGTCGTGGTCGAAATAGATCACCACCCGCGGGGCCGGTGGGAGCTCAATCGGGCGAGACGGCTTTCTGATATCCTTAGCGGGTTTCGGCTTTGGGGGCTCATGGATTGATGGGCCCGCCTGGGGAGAGCGAGGCCTATCGGCTGCGGCTGGAGTTTCGGGGGGAGTCGTACGAGCAAATCGATTTTTTAACTGCGCTTGAATGCTGCGGGAGGTGTCCAGTTCGGTGATGCCGACGGGTCCCGTGCGGATGCCCACCTGGACCCGGCTTGGTGATAGTTTTAGCACTTTTACCGTAACAGGGGTCTGGTCGGGACGCTTGGCCGTGATGAGCGTTTTTATTTCGTCCCCCACGGTTGATGCGACCGGGATCTTGAGGGATTCGAGTGTTTCCCGGCTGTCCGAAACTGCCCGGGCGTAGTCGACATCGTACGTCTCGACCACTTCCCCCTGCAGGTAGGATGCTGCAGCGCCGCCTGAAACGGCCGCTCCGACCAGAAGCGGCGCACATCCCTGGCAGGAAAGGCAAAGCCACAGGAGCACGCTGCCAAGCCAGCCTGCTGCGGCTCGCGGAGGGCGTATTTTGCTCAGCCTATAGGGTCCGGCTCGGTTGCTCATCGCGCGGAATGGGGAAGCTACCCGTCCTGGGAAAGGGAAAAACGCACCATAAGTCCCTGCTTGCATAAAGCCTCGGTAGCCGGACCCGAGAAGACCCGATCACCTGTGAAACGGCAAAAGCAACGCCCGTACCGGGTGCATGCCTTTTCAACCTATCATATCCTGACCCTGTAGCCCCTTCAATAAAAAGCTGACCGACAAAAAGAGCGGGGAGTGGATTGCGATGGAGAGCCCATCGATATTGGGAAATTCGGGCTCGGCATGACAAGCCGCATATACGGCATGGGGGCTATCGAACGACGGGCAGCTTCTCCCGCTCCCAGCCGGCGATGCCCGGGCGCAGGTTGTAGACGCGGCGGAAGCCGCGGTCGATGAGGATCTTGGCCGCGACCGTGCTGCGGTTGCCGGTGGCGCAGTAGATGAGGACGGGGCGCTGTGCGTGGCCGGCGATCTCCTGCCAGCGCGCCTGGAGCTGCTGCAGCGGAATCAGGACCGATCCGGGGATGCGGCCGCGTTCGTATTCGGCCGGGGTGCGCACGTCCAGAATCAGCGGGTCGACCGAGCGGATCAGCGCCGCGGCCTCGGAGGCGGTGAGCTCGCGGTAGGCGGCCTCGCGGAAGTCGACGACGGCGATGGTCCCGCCGGCCGCGCCCATCGTGAAGGCGAACTCGCCGGCGGTCTCCATCTTGACGTAGGGCGGCCCGCCGGGCGTCGGCTGCCACAGGACGGAGAGCGCGGGGATCGAGATCGCCGGCTGGGGATCGGCGCCGGTCGTGCGGAAGCGGACGTAGTCGCCGCGGTAGACGGTGAGGCGCTGGGCCGGCAGGCCGGGGGCGACCTCCACCTCGCGGACGCCGTCCACCAGCCGCCCGGAGACCTCCGGCTGCGAGCCCGCAGCCGACGAGGCCCCGCCGGCCAGAAACCAGACCAGCAGCAAGGCCGCGGCCGCACGCGCCGCCTTCCGGGCCGCTCGTCCCATCACGCGCCGCTTGCAGGTTTTTTGTAGAGCGGCGAGATCTCCCGCAGGGTGCCGACGACGCGCTTCAGGGCGGTGAGGAAGCGCGAGACGTCCCCCTCGGTGTTTTCGACCCCGAAGGAGATCAAGAGCGTCCCCTGGGCGTCGGCGTGGCTCAAGCCGAGCGACAGCAGCACGTGGGAGGCCCGCAGCGAGCCGGTCGCGCAGGCCGAGCGCGTCGATACCCCGAAGCCCTCGTCGTCGAGCATGAGCATGACGCTCTCCCCCTCGACGTAGCGGATCGAGGCCGAGACCAGGTGCGGCAGGCTGTGCACCGGGTGGGTGTTGATGATGACCTCGTCGACGAGCCCCGGCAGCTCGGCCTTGTTCTCCTGCACCCCGCCGTCCAGCAGCGGGAAGACCTTCGCCCCGCGGCGGATGTAGAGGCCGCCCACCCCCGTCGGGCCGCCGAACGTGTTGGAGCCGAAGCTCACCAGGTCCGCCCCGACCGTCTTCACGTCGAAGGGCACGATCCCGACCGAATCCACCGCGTCGGTGTGCATGAGGACCTTGCGCTCGCGCGCGATGGCGGCGATCTCCTCGATCGGCTGGATCGTCCCGGTCTCGTTGTTGCTGTGCATGACCGAGACCAGTACCGTCTCCGCAGTGATCGCCTCGGCCACGTCCCGCGGGTCCACGCGCCCCTTGTCGTCGACCGACAGCGAGGTCACGGTGAACCCGTCGGGCTTCAGCCGCCGCAGGCTGCGGATGACGGCGTTGTGCTCGATGTTGGTGGTGACGACGTGCCGGCCCTTGTCCGCGTTGGCGACGGCCGCGCCCTTGACGGCGTGGTT